>NZ_JBFASK010000001.1:336065-359263 GCF_040677675.1 Streptomyces sp. NPDC053755
CGCCCACCGGCCACGGGCGCGGCCACCGATCAGCCCTCAGCGGTCACGGCCACCGCCCACCGGCCACGGGCGCGGCCACCGATCAGCCCTCAGCGGTCACGGCCACCGCCCGCCCGCTCCGTATCGCCCCTACTCGCCCATCCCGTGGACCGCCGGGATCGTGCCGAGCCGCCCGGCCTGGAAGTCCTCGAAAGCCTGGCGCAGCTCCGCCTGGCTGTTCATGACGAACGGGCCGTAATGCGCCATCGGTTCGCGGATCGGCCGGCCGCCGAGGACGACGACCTCCAGGTCGGGCGTGTGCCCGTCCTGCTTCTCGTCCGCGCGGACCGTGAGCGAGCCGCCCTTGCCGAAGACGGCGGTCTGGCCCATGTGGACCGGCCGTCGCTCCGCGCCGACCGAGCCGCGCCCGGCCAGGACGTACACGAGGCCGTTGAAGTCCTCGCGCCACGGCAGGGTGACCTCCGCGCCCGGCCGGACGGTCGCGTGGATCATCGAGATCGGCGTGTGGGTGATGCCCGGGCCCGCGTGGCCGTCCAGGTCGCCGGCGATGACGCGCAGGAGCGCGCCGCCGTCGGGCGAGGCGAGGAGCTGCACCTGGCCGCCGCGGATGTCCTGGTAGCGGGGGGCCATCATCTTGTCGCTCGCGGGCAGGTTCACCCAGAGCTGGAGCCCGTGGAAGAGCCCGCCGCTGACGACGAGGGACTCCGGCGGGGCCTCGATGTGGAGCAGTCCGGAGCCCGCGGTCATCCACTGGGTGTCGCCGTTGGTGATGGTGCCGCCACCGCCGTTGGAGTCCTGGTGGTCGAAGGTCCCGTCGATGATGTAGGTGACGGTCTCGAAGCCGCGGTGGGGGTGCCACGGCGTTCCCTTGGGCTCGCCGGGGGCGTACTCCACCTCCCCCATCTGGTCCATCATGATGAACGGGTCGAGGTACTGGTAGTTGATCCCGGCGAACGCGCGGCGCACCGGGAAGCCCTCGCCCTCGAAGCCGGAAGGCGCCGTGGTCACGGCGAGCACGGGGCGGGAGACGGCGTCGGCGGGGGCGGCGACGCGCGGCAGGCTGAGCGGGTTCTCGACGGTCACGGCAGGCATCTCAGGACCTCCATCCTTGTGGGTCCAGAATAGTTGAACAATGAACTTCCTGCCACCCGGAACGCGGAACGCCCGGGAGGAATTCCCCCCGGGCGCCCTCCTGCGTCGACCGTCGCTCCGCGCGGCCCGCGCCGGCCCGCGTCAGCCGTACATCCGCCGCATCGCGAAGTCGACCATCTGCTCCACGGCCTTCGCGTCGAAGACCATCCGGTGATCGCCCTCCATGTCGAGGACGAAGCCGTAGCCGGTCGGCAGCAGGTCGATCACCTCGGCACCGGTGATCACGAAGTACTTCGACTCCTTGCCCGCGTACCGCCGCAGCTCCTTGAGCGAGGTGAACATCGGGATCACGGGCTGCTGCGTGTTGTGCAGGGCCAGGAACCCGGGATTGTCGCCCCGGGGGCAGTAGACCTTCGAGGTCGCGAAGATCTGCTGGAAGTCCTCGGCCGCCAGCGACCCGGTCGTGAAGGCCCGTACGGCGTCGGCGAGCGAGGGCGGCGACGGCTCGGGGTACAGCGGGGCCTGCTGGCCGTACCCACCCTGCATGCCACCCTGCATTCCGCCCTGCATCCCGCCCTGCATCGGCTGCTGCGGGGGCGGGGCGTACTGCTGCTGGGAGCCCGGATTCTGGTCGTAGCCGTACATGGACCACGAGCCTACTGCGTCACAGATGACCCGAGAGGGGTTGCTCTTATTACCGACGGGTAGCATCATCGATGAGAGCGTTAGCTACTTGCTGGTACGTGTACGAGGAACCTGCCTCCCCGATCCTTACGGAGCCGTCGCCATGGGGCACTACAAGTCGAATCTCCGCGACATCGAGTTCAACCTCTTCGAGGTCCTCGGGCGCGACAAGGTGTACGGCACCGGTCCGTTCGAGGAGATGGACGTCGAGACCGCCAAGAGCGTCCTGGAGGAGCTGACCCGCCTCTCCGAGAACGAGCTCGCGGAGTCCTTCGCCGACGCCGACCGCAACCCCCCGGTCTTCGACCCCGAGACGAACACCGCCCCGGTCCCGGCCAGCTTCAAGAAGTCCTACAAGGCCTTCATGGACTCCGAGTACTGGCGCCTCGGCCTGCCCGAGGAGATCGGCGGCACCACCTCCCCGCGCTCCCTGATCTGGGCCTACGCGGAGCTGGTCCTCGGCGCGAACCCGGCCGTCTGGATGTACTCCTCCGGCCCGGCCTTCGCCGGCATCCTCTTCAACGAGGGCAACGAGGCGCAGAAGAAGGTCGCGCAGATCGCCGTCGAGCGCCAGTGGGGCTCCACGATGGTCCTGACCGAGCCCGACGCCGGTTCGGACGTCGGCGCGGGCCGCACCAAGGCGGTCCAGCAGGAGGACGGCTCCTGGCACATCGAGGGCGTGAAGCGCTTCATCACCTCCGGTGAGCACGACATGGAGGAGAACATCCTCCACTACGTCCTCGCCCGCCCCGAGGGCGCCGGCCCCGGCACCAAGGGCCTCTCCCTCTTCCTCGTCCCGAAGTACCACTTCGACTGGGAGACCGGCGAGCTGGGCGAGCGCAACGGCGTCTACGCCACCAACGTCGAGCACAAGATGGGCCTCAAGGCCTCCAACACGTGCGAGATGACCTTCGGCGACCAGCACCCCGCCAAGGGCTGGCTGATCGGCGACAAGCACGACGGCATCCGCCAGATGTTCCTCATCATCGAGTTCGCCCGCATGATGGTCGGCACGAAGGCGATCTCCACCCTCTCGACGGGCTACCTCAACGCCCTCGAGTACGCCAAGGAGCGCGTCCAGGGCACCGACCTGGCGCAGTTCATGGACAAGACCGCCCCCAAGGTCACCATCACGCACCACCCCGACGTCCGCCGCTCGCTGATGACGCAGAAGGCGTACGCCGAGGGCATGCGCTCCCTCGTCCTCTACACCGCGGCCGTGCAGGACGAGATCCAGCTCAAGGAAGCGGCCGGCGAGGACGCCAAGGCCCTCATCGGCCTCAACGACCTGCTGCTCCCGATCGTCAAGGGCTACGGCTCCGAGAAGGGCTACGAGCAGCTCGCGCAGTCGCTCCAGACCTTCGGCGGCTCCGGCTTCCTGCAGGAGTACCCGATCGAGCAGTACATCCGCGACGCCAAGATCGACACCCTCTACGAGGGCACCACGGCCATCCAGGGCCAGGACTTCTTCTTCCGCAAGATCGTCCGTGACCAGGGCGCGTCCCTGAACGCGCTGGCCGAGGAGATCAAGAAGTTCCTCGCGGTCGGCACCGGCGGCGAGGAACTGGCCGCCGCCCGCGACGCGCTCGCCAAGGCCGCCGTGGACCTGGAGGGCATCGTCGGCACGATGCTCACCGACCTCACCGCCACCGGCGAGGACGTCAAGAACATCTACAAGGTGGGCCTCAACACCACCCGCCTGCTCATGGCCTCCGGCGACGTCGTCGTCGGCTACCTCCTGCTCAAGGGCGCGGCCGTCGCCGCCGAGAAGCTGGAGACCGCCTCCGCCAAGGACAAGGCGTTCTACACCGGCAAGATCGCCGCCGCGAAGTTCTTCGCCGCCAACGTCCTGCCGGGCGTCTCAGCCGAGCGCGCCCTCGCCGAGGCCGTCGACGGCTCGCTGATGGACCTGGACGAGGCCGCGTTCTAGCACGCGCCTCCTCCACACAGGAACGGCTCGTCCCCGGGGAGGGGGGCGGGCCGTTCCGTTTTCCGGGGTCCGCTCGACGGCTTTCGGACCGTGCGTAAGGTGAACGCATGAGCAGCGCACCCTCCCGCCCGTCGTCCCCGTTCGACCGCGGCCACACCGATGACCTCATGACCTTCCTGGCGGCCTCCCCGTCGCCGTACCACGCCGTGGCGACCGCCGCCGAGCGCCTGGAGAAGGCCGGCTTCCGGCAGGTCGAGGAGACCGCGGCCTGGGACGCCACGGCCGGCGGGAAGTACGTCGTCCGCGGCGGGGCGCTCATCGCCTGGTACGTACCGGAGGGCGCCGCCCCCCACACCCCGTACCGCATCGTCGGCGCCCACACCGACTCGCCCAACCTGCGCGTCAAGCCGCAGCCCGACATGGGCGCGCAGGGCTGGCGCCAGGTCGCCGTCGAGATCTACGGCGGCACGCTGCTCAACACCTGGCTCGACCGCGACCTCGGCCTCGCCGGCCGCCTCACCCTGCGCGACGGGACCCACCGCCTGGTCGACGTCGACCGGCCCGTGCTCCGCGTCCCGCAGCTCGCCATCCACCTCGACCGCCAGGCCAACGACGGCCTCAAGCTGGACCGGCAGCGCCACATGCAGCCGATCTGGGGCCTCGGCGACGTCCACGAGGGCGACCTGATCTCCTTCGTCGCCGGCGAGGCGGACGTCGACGCCGACGACGTGGCCGGCTGGGACCTGATGGTCCACCCCGTCGAGGCGCCCTCCTACCTCGGCCGCGACCGCGAACTGGTCGCCGGGCCGCGCATGGACAACCTCCTCTCGGTCCACGCCGGCGTCGCCGCGCTCGCCGCCGTCTCGTCCCGGCCCGGCCTGACCCACATCCCGGTCCTCGCCGCCTTCGACCACGAGGAGAACGGCTCCGAGTCCGACACCGGCGCCCAGGGCCCCCTGCTCGGCTCCGTCCTCGAACGGTCCGTCTACGCCCGCGGCGGCGCCTACGAGGACCGCGCCCGCGCCTTCGCCGGAACGGTCTGCCTCTCCTCCGACACCGGCCACGCCGTCCACCCCAACTACGCCGAGCGCCACGACCCGACGCACCACCCGCGCGTCAACGGCGGCCCGATCCTCAAGGTGAACGTCAACCAGCGGTACGCGACCGACGGCAGCGGCCGGGCCGTCTTCGCCGCCGCCTGCGAGCAGGCGGGCGTGCCGTGGCAGACGTTCGTCTCCAACAACGACATGCCCTGCGGCACGACCATCGGCCCCATCACCGCCGCCCGCCACGGCATCACCACCGTCGACATCGGCGTCGCCATCCTCTCCATGCACAGCGCGCGCGAACTCTGCGGAGCCGACGACCCGTTCCTGCTGGCGAACGCGCTGGTGGCGTTCCTGGAGGGATAGCGGCCGACAACCGGGGTACGCGACTCCCACTACTCCAGGAGGAGGCGGGATCCATGGGCCTCGGTGGCTGCATCATCCTCATCGCCGTGGGAGCGATACTCACGTTCGCGACGGACTGGGAGCTCCAGGGCGTCAACCTCGACCTCGTGGGGCTGATCCTCATGGCGGTCGGCCTCATCGGCGTCGCGACCTTCACCAGCATCGCGCGGCGCCGTCGGGCGGTCGTACCGCCGGTGGCGCCCACCGTCGTGGACGACGACCCCAGTCGTCGCTACTGACACGGTGCGCTCCGGCGCACCGCCGTACCCGCGGGTGCGCCCCGGCGCACCCCCGTCTACGCGAAACATCCGGGAAAGGCCCCACGCGACACGATCGCCCCTATGCATCGTCACGAGGGCCCGCCCCGGCGGAAGTTCATCGGCTGCGCCGCGACCGCCATGCTCCTCGGCATGGCGGTCGCGGCGTACGGCATCGCGGAGTTCGACGAACGACCCCCGTGGGGCACGGACATCGCGTACGAGGGCGGCTATCTCCAGGCCGTCCGGATCCGGCAGTACGACCTGACCGGGGAACGGACCCGCGCCCTGCTGGCCGGCGAGTGCGCCGCCATGGAGCGAAGGGGCATGGGCGGCGACCGGTCGGTCCACGACCCGGCGGCCTGGGTGACCGGCTGCCTGGACGGAGCGGCGGGCCGCCCGTCCTCGAACCAGGGCATCCTCCCCTGAGGGTGCCCCGCCGCCGGGCCGCGCGGCGGGGCACCCCCCGGGGGGGGAGGCCCGTGCGGTCAGGCGTCCAGGCCGGCGAGGATCAGCGGAAGCCGGGCCGCGCCGCTCGCGGTCACCTTCACCGGAACACCCCAGTCCTGCTGGTGGACATGGCAGGCCGGGTACTCATTGGCCGGGTCGTCGTCGCAGGACGCCGCCATCGCCGAGACGTGCAGCACGCCCTCGGCGTGGTCGGGGTTGAGCTCCAGCTCCCGGAAGAGGTCCGTGCCCGTCCCCTCGCCGCCCAGCAGCAGATCGGGCGGGGTCGAGGAGACGAGGAGCCGGGTGGACGGACCGTACCGCTCGTCCAGCTTCTGGCCCTTCGGCGCCTGGAAGACGACGTCGAGGCGGAGCCGCCCGGGGGCGACCTCGGTGGCCTCGCGCCGGGTGCGGTACGCGACGGACTCGACCCGCACCGCCTCCTCCGGCAGCCGCAGCCGCGTCAGCCGGTGCCGGGCGGACTCGACGACGACGATGTCGTCCCCGACCAGGACGGCGTCGGCCGGCTCGCGCAGATCGGTGGCCAGGGTGGTGACCTCGCCGGTGGCCGGGTCGAAACGGCGCAGGGCGTGGTTGTACGTGTCGCTCACGGCGACCGACCCGTCGGGCAGGGCGGTGACGCCCAGCGGGTGCTGGAGGAGCGCCTGGTCGGCGGCGCCGTCCCGGTGACCGAAGTCGAAGAGCCCGGTGCCCACGGCGGTGTGCACCGCGCCCTCCGTGTCGACCCAGCGCAGCGCGCTGTTCTCGGAGTCGGCCACCCACAGCCGCTCCTCGGTGGCGGCGAGCCCGGACGGCTGGGCGAACCACGCCTCGGCCGCCGGCCCGTCCACCAGGCCCTCGTTGGTGGTACCGGCCGCGACCTCCACCGTCCCCGTCTCCGGGTCGTACGTCCACAGCTGGTGGACGCCGGCCATGGCGATCCACACCTTGCCCCGCCACCAGGCCACGTCCCACGGCGAGGACAGGTCGACCTCCAGCGCGGGGCCGGAGGTGGGGGAGCCCTGCCACCACTGCCGGCCGGTCCCGGCGATCAGCTCGATCGCGCCGGTCTCCGGGTCGAAGACGCGCAGCGCGTGGTGCACGGTGTCGGCGACGACGACCTTGCCGTCGGGCAGCAACGCCAGGCCCTGCGGCTCCCGGAACTCGCCCTCGCCGATCCGTCGTACGACGCTCTCGCCGTCCGGCTCCAGCTCGACGAGCTGATGCCGTGTGGTGTCGGAGACGAGGAGGTTGCCGGAGGGCAGGACGACCGCCTTCCCGGGGAACCGCAGATCCCCCGCGACCGGCTCCGGCGGCACGTACGGCCCGTCACCGCGCCGCAGTGTCCCCTTGGCCCCGTGCTCGGCCTCCAGCTCACGGACGAGGGTCCGGAGGGCGTTGGCATGCCCCTCGCCCGCGTGCTGGGCGACGACGTAGCCCTCGGGATCGATGACGACGAGCGTCGGCCAGGCCCGTACGGCGTACTGCTTCCAGGTGGCGAGCTCCGGGTCGTCGAGCACCGGGTGGTGCACCTGGTACCGCTCGACGGCGTCGACGACGGCCTGGTGATCGGCCTCGTGCACGAACTTCGGGGAGTGGACGCCGACGATCACGAGGGTGTCCCGGTGCTGCTCCTCGAGCTCACGCAGCTCGTCGAGGACGTGCAGGCAGTTGATGCAGCAAAAAGTCCAGAAATCGAGCAGAACGATCTTTCCGCGCAGGTCGGCGAGGGTCAGATCGTCTCCACCGGTGTTCAGCCAGCCACCCTTGCCGATCAGCTCGGGGGCACGGACACGGGCACGGCGGGGCGCGGGCGCGGGGGTGGGCGCCGGGGCGGCATCGTTCATGGTTCAAGGGTGCCGTACGAGTGAAAGCCGGGGACGGGTGGGGCGGAGGCGGCGTGTCCTGCGCCAGGCAGGGGTCCGGACACGCGTGAAGGCCGGGCTTGCGGGGAAGCGCTCTCCTCATGGAGCGACATTCCGGAGAAAAGACGACGATCCCCCACAAATACCTCGTGCGCGACAAGCTCTTCGCCGTCGGCGACGACTACTGGATCGAGGACGAGAACGGCCGTCATGCCTTCCTCGTCGACGGCAAGGCCCTGCGGCTGCGCGACACCCTGGAGCTGAAGGACCCCCTCGGGCAGGTCCTCGTCACGCTGCGGCAGAAACTGTTCGCCCTGCGGGACGCGATGACGATCGAGCGCGACGACCGGCCGCTCGCCACGATCCGCAGGAAGCGGCTCTCGCTGCTGCGCAACCACTACCGCGTCACCCTGGTCGAGGGCACGGAGCTGGACGTCAGCGGCCGGGTCCTGGACCGGGAGTTCGTCGTGGAATACGAGGGCGAACTCCTCGCCCACATCTCCCGCCGGTGGTTCCGGGTCCGGGACACGTACGCCGTGAACGTCGTCCGCGAGGACGCCGACGCGGCGCTGCTGATCGCCGTGGCGGTGTGCGTGATCCGGATGGCCGAGCGCGAGCGGGAGGACCGGGAGGACTGAGCGCGGAGGCCGGGGCGCCGGCCGAGGGGATCACGCCGGCCCGCCTTCAGGGACGCGGCGGCTTCGCCACACCCAGCACGCGGTCCTTCAGCGCGGGGAACTGCTCCCTGGTCGTCGTCACCTTCGCCGGGTCGAGGGTGACCCGGAGGATCTCCTCGTCCGGGCCCGCCTCGGCGAGGACCTCGCCCCAGGGGTCGACCACGAGGGAGTGGCCGGCCTGCTCGACGCCGGCGTGCGTGCCGGCCGTGCCGCAGGCCAGCATGTACGCCTGGTTCTCCACGGCCCGCGCCCGGGCGAGCAGGGTCCAGTGCGCGCGGCGGCGGGCCGGCCAGCCGGCCGGGACCACGAACGCCTGGGCGCCCGCGTCCACCAGGCCCCGGAACAGCTCGGGGAAGCGCAGGTCGTAGCAGGTGGCGACGCCGACCGTCAGCTCGGGCAGCGCGACCGTCACCGGCTCCTCGCCCGCCGCCATCATCACGGCCTCGCCCTTGTCGAAGCCGAAGCGGTGGATCTTGCGGTAGCTCGCGGCCAGGGTGCCCCGCGGGGTGAAGACGAGCGAGGTGTTGTAGAGCGCGCCGCCCGCCGCCTCGACGACGGACCCGGCGTGCAGCCACACCCCGGCGTCCCGGGCGGCCGCCGCCATCGCCTGGTGCGTCGGCCCGTCCAGCGGCTCCGACTCGGCGGCGAAGGACTCGTACGCGAACGCCCCCATGGGCCACAGCTCCGGCAGGACGACGAGGTCGGCGCCGCGTTCCGCGCGTACGAGAGCGGCCACGCGCGCCCGGCGGGAGTCAACCGGTTCGTCCGGGTCTACTGCGATCTGGATCAGCGAGGCGCGCACACTACCACCGTCCTGGCATTCGAGCCGTCAACACGGGCCTACGATCGTCACACGAAAGCACTGCCGGGGTGCCTTCGGGCAGCGTAACTTAGCGTCCGAGCCTCCCACGCAGTCTTGTTTTCAGCCCGCGCACCGCAGAACCGCCGAGGGGTCCCGTGACCGTCCATCCCAGCCTTCAGACCTACGCCGACGCCTGGACCCACTCCATCGAAGCGATATCCGAGCTGGTGCAGCCGCTCGTGGAAGGCGAATGGAACCGCGCCACTCCGTGCCCGGGCTGGTCGGTGCGCGACATCGTGTCCCATGTGATCGGCATGGAGTGCGAGATGCTGGGCGACCCGCGCCCCATCCACTCCCTGCCCCGTGATCTCTACCACGTACGCACCGAGTTCGCCCGCTACATGGAGATGCAGGTCGACGTGCGGCGGCACCACACCGGCCCCGAGATGACCTCGGAGCTGGAGTACGTCCTGATCCGCCGTGCCCGGCAGCTGCGCAACGAGAACCGGCAGCCCGACCATCTGATCCGTGCGCCTCTCGGCGCCGAGCAGACCCTGGAAGTCGCCTACCGGATGCGGGCCTTCGACGTCTGGGTACACGAGCAGGACCTGCGCGCCGCGCTCGGCCGGCCGGGCAACCTCGACTCCCCCGCCGCCCTGATCACCCGTGACGTGCTGCTGGAGGCGCTGCCCAAGGTCGTCGCCAAGGACGCGGGCGCGCCGGCGAACTCGGCGGTCGTCATCGACGTCCACGGGCCCGTCGAGTTCCTGCGGACCGTCAGGGTGGACGCGGAGGGCCGCGGTTCGGTCGACGGCGCCCCCTCGCTCGGCCCCGCGGCGACGCTGGCGACGGACTGGGAGACGTACGTCCGTCTCGCCTGCGGCCGGGTCCGGCCGATGGACGTGGCCGACCGGATCAAGACCGACGGCGACGCGGACCTGGCGGCGGCGATCCTGGACAACTTCGCGGTGACGCCCCGGTAGCACGCCCTTCCCGCGTCGGGCCGCTCCGGCCGGAGAAGCGGTCGCGCCGGGCCTCCGCCGGACTCACACCGGGACGTGCACGGCCTCCACCCGGCTGGCGACCAGCCGTTCCCGCTCGAGCCGCGCGGTACGGGACCTGAGGCGCAGGATCTGGGTGACGCCCAGCGCCTCCAGGACGAAGACGGAGGAGAAGGCGATCCGGTAGTTGTCGCCGGTGGCGTCGAGGAGGACGCCGACGGCGAGCAGGGTCGTCATCGAGGCGACGAAACCACCCATGTTGACGATGCCCGAGGCGGTGCCCTGACGCTCCGGCGGGTTCGCCGGGCGGGCGAAGTCGAAGCCGATCATCGAGGCGGGTCCGCAGGCGCCGAGGACCGCGCAGAGGGTGATCAGCAGCCACATGGGCGCCCGGTCGCCGGGGTGGGCGACGGTCGCTCCCCACGCCAGCGCGGTCGCCGCGACCGTGCCGAGGGCCAGTGGGGCCCGCGCCGCATGGTGCCGGGCGATGATCTGTCCGTAGGCGAGCCCCACGATCATGTTGGACAGCACCACGAGCGTCAGCAGCTCGCCGGCGACCCCCCGCGAGAGCCCCTGGGCCTCGACGAGGAACGGCATGCCCCACAGCAGCAGGAACACCATGGCCGGGAACTGGGTGGTGAAGTGCACCCACATGCCGAGCCGGGTGCCGGGTTCGCGCCAGGACTCGGCGATCTGCCTGCGGACGTAGGCGGATCCGGCGTGCCGGACCGGCGCGGGGGCGTACCCCTCGGGGTGGTCCTTGAGGAAGAGCAGCAGCAGGACGAGCACCACGACGCCGGCGACCGAGCTGCCGACGAAGGTCGCGGTCCAGCCCACGCCGTGCAGCGCCCGCGCGATGACGATGGTCGAGACGAGGTTGCCCGCCATGCCGAAGAGGGCGGCGACCTGCCCGATCAGCGGCCCGCGCCGGGCCGGGAACCAGCGGCTGCCGAGCCGCAGCACGCTGATGAAGGTCATCGCGTCGCCGCAGCCGAGCAGCGCGCGGGCGGCGAGTGCCATGCCGTACGAGGGGGAGAGCGCGAAGCCCAGCTGTCCGACGGTGAAGAGCACCACGCCGAGGGTCAGCACCTTCTTGGTGCCGAGCCGGTCGACCATCAGGCCGACGG
This sequence comes from Streptomyces sp. NPDC053755, assembly GCF_040677675.1. Lineage (NCBI taxonomy): Bacteria > Bacillati > Actinomycetota > Actinomycetes > Kitasatosporales > Streptomycetaceae > Streptomyces > Streptomyces sp. NPDC053755. The sequence continues at coordinate 347,399 of NZ_JBFASK010000001.1, forward strand.
GTATCTGCATCCCGGCGTAGACGAGCAGCTGGAGGATGGAGAAGGCGGACAGGGCGGAGGCGTTGACGTCGAAGCGGTCGGCGGCGTCGAGGCCGGCGACGCCCAGGGACGTACGGAAGATGACGGCGACGAAGTAGACGGCGACGCCGACGCCCCAGACGAGGGCCGCACGCCTGCCGCCGGGCGGGTCGCCGGGGAGGGTGGCGGAGGATCCGAATCCGCGTCCGCTCACCGCGCCTCACCCCTGACCAGGACCTTGACCCAGCTGAGGTGCTGCCGGACGCAGGCGGCGGCTCCCTCGACGTCGCCCTCCCGGATCCGTTCGAGGATCTCGGCGTGTTCGGCGATGTTCTTGGCGACGCGGTCGGGCTGCGACTGCATCACGGCCACGCCCATCCGCAGCTGCCGGTCGCGCATCTGGTCGTAGAGGCGGGCGAGGATCTGGTTGCCCGCGTGCCGGACGATCTCGGCGTGGAAGCAGCGGTCGGTGATGGCGACCTCGGCGAGGTCGCCGGCCGCGGCGCGGCACTTCTGTTCCTCCAGGAGCTCCTCGAGGCGCGCGATCAGCGCGGGCGTGGCGGGGACGGCCCGGCGCACGGCGAACTCCTCGACGAGCAGGCGGGTCTCGACCACGTCGGCGATCTCCTGCGCGGAGACGGCGAGGACGAGGGCGCCCTTCTTCGGGTAGAGCTTCAGCAGCCCTTCCATCTCCAGTTTGAGCAGCGCCTCGCGCACGGGCGTCCGGGAGACGCCGACGGCCAGGGCCAGTTCCCCCTCGGTGAGCAGGGTCCCGCCTTCGTAACGGCGGTCGAGGACGGCCTGCTTGACGTGCATGTAGACGCGGTCGGCTGCGGGCGGCGCGGAAGGCATGCGCACAGCATAGATACAACAGGGGTGCAACAGGCAGCCCCGTCCGCGATGCGGACGCATGGGCGGTGGGAGGGCGGGCACGCGAACAGGACACCCGCAGACAAGGAGTTTCTCGTGCTCATCGTCGGCATAGTCGCCGTGTGCGTCGTCCTCGCCGTCCTGGCGTTCCTCGTACCCCGGCTCTCCCACCACCCTCAGCGCGGCACGCAGCGCACCCTGGGCCTCGGCTCCCGCGCGGGCGGCAAGGCACCCGGCGCGCTGGGCCGCCTCTTCAGCAAGCCCTTCAACAGCAGTCAGAAGGCGGTCGGCAAGAGCGGCTCCGCAGGCCGCAAGGCGCGGGGCAAGATGCCGTTCTGAACCCCGGAGGCCCGATGCCGTGCCGCACGCGAGCACGCCCGGCCGGTGGCGATGCCACCGGCCGGGCGTTTCACGTGAAACAGCGGAACTCAGACGTACGGGCGCATCACGCCCAGGTGATCAGCCGCTTCGGCTGCTCCAGGATCGCGGCGACATCGGCGAGGAACTTGGAGCCCAGCTCCCCGTCGACCAGGCGGTGGTCGAAGGAGAGCGCCAGGGTGGTGACCTGACGCGGCTTCACCTTGCCCTTGTGGACCCACGGCTGGAGCTTGATCGCCCCGACCGCGAGGATCGCGGACTCGCCCGGGTTCAGGATCGGCGTACCGGTGTCGACGCCGAAGACGCCGACGTTGGTGATGGTGAAGGTGCCGCCCTGCATCGCGCCCGGGGTCGTCTTGCCCTCGCGGGCGGTGGCGACCAGCTCGCTCAGGGACCGCGACAGCTCCGGCAGGGTCTGGGCGTGCGCGTCCTTGATGTTCGGCACGATCAGCCCGCGCGGGGTGGCCGCGGCGATGCCCAGGTTGACGTAGTGCTTGAGCACGATCTCCTGGTTCACCTCGTCCCAGGCCGCGTTGATCTCCGGGTTGCGCTTGGCGGCGACCAGGACGGCCTTGGCGATGAGCAGGAGCGGGTTGACCCGCAGGCCCGCCATGTCCTTGTCGGACTTCAGCTCCTCGACCAGCTTCATCGTGCGCGTGATGTCGAAGGTCACGAACTCGGTGACGTGCGGCGCGGTGAAGGCCGAGCCGACCATCGCCGCCGCCGTGGCCTTGCGGACCCCCTTGATGGGGATGCGGGTCTCCCGCGCCTCCGTCGCCACGGCGGGCGCGGCGGTGGCGGGCGCCGGGGCCGCGACCGGCGCGGCCGTCGGTGCCGGAGCAGCGGCGGCGGGCGCCGGAACGGACGGAGCCGGGGCGGCCGCCGCGTGGACGTCCTCCCGGGTGATGATCCCGTCCGGACCGGTGGGGGTGACCGTCGTCAGGTCCACCCCGAGATCCTTGGCCAGCTTGCGCACCGGCGGCTTGGCCAGCGGGCGGCCGCTCGCCGGACCGTGGCCGTTGAGCTGCTCCGGTACGGAGACGGGCGCGGCGGGCGCCGCCGGGGCGGGCGCCTGCACGGCACCGGCCGGGGCGGCCTTGCGGGCGCGGCGCTTGGTGGAGGTCGCGGCCACGCCGTAACCGACCAGGACCGGCTGACGGCCCTCGGGCTCGGCCTCCTCGGCGGCGGGGGCGACGGGCGCGGGCGCCTCGACCGGCGCCTGGGCCGGCGCTTCGGCCTCCGGGGCCGCGCCGCCGACGTTCACCGAGATGATCACCTCGCCGACGTCGACCGTCGTCCCCTCGGGGAAGCGCAGCTCGTGCACCACACCGTCGAAGGGGGAGGGCAGCTCGACCGCCGCCTTGGCCGTCTCGACCTCGCAGACGACCTGACCGTCGGTGACCGTGTCACCCGGCTGGACGTACCACTTGAGGATCTCGGCCTCGGTGAGGCCCTCGCCCACGTCGGGCATCTTGAATTCGCGGATCGTCACGATGCTCTCCTCAGTACGCCAGCGAGCGGTCGACGGCGTCGAGCACGCGGTCCAGGCCCGGCAGGTACTCCTCCTCCAGGCGCGCCGGCGGATACGGCGCGTGGTAGCCGCCGACCCGCAGGACGGGGGCTTCCAGGTGGTAGAAGCAGCGCTCGGTGATGCGCGCGGCGATCTCCGCGCCGGAGCCGAAGAAGACCGGCGCCTCGTGCACCACGACCAGGCGGCGGGTCTTCTCGACCGAGGCCTGGATGGTGTCGAAGTCGAGGGGGGAGATCGAGCGCAGGTCCACGACCTCGACGGACTTGCCCTCCTCGGCGGCGGCCGCGGCGGCCTCCAGGCAGGTCTTCACCATCGGGCCGTACGCGGCGAGCGTGAGATCCGTGCCCTCGCGGGCGACCCGGGCCTTGTGCAGCTCGCCGGGGATGGCCTCGGTGTCGACCTCGCCCTTGTCCCAGTAGCGGCGCTTGGGCTCGAAGAAGATCACCGGGTCGTCGCTCTGGATCGCCTGCTGGAGCATCCAGTAGCCGTCGGAGGAGTTCGCCGGGGTGACGACCTTGAGGCCCGCGACGTGCGCGAAGAGCGACTCGGGGGACTCGGAGTGGTGCTCGACGGCGCCGATGCCACCGCCGTACGGGATGCGGATGACGACCGGCATCTTGACCGTGCCGAGGGAACGGGCCCGCATCTTGGCCAGCTGGGTGACGATCTGGTCGTACGCCGGGAAGACGAAACCGTCGAACTGGATCTCCACGACCGGGCGGTAGCCGCGGAGCGCGAGGCCGATCGCGGTGCCGACGATGCCGGACTCGGCGAGCGGGGTGTCGACGACGCGGTCCTCGCCGAAGTCCTTCTGCAGCCCGTCGGTGATCCGGAAGACACCGCCGAGCTTGCCGACGTCCAGACCCATGATGACGACCTTGGGGTCGGTCTCCAGGGCCTTGCGGAGCGACTCGTTGAGCGCCTTCGCGAGGGGAAGCTTCTGTACAGCCATGTCTACTCGGCCTCTCCGCCCGCGAAGGACGCCTGGTAGTCGGCGTACTGCGCGCGCTCCTCGTCGACGAGCGCGTGCCCGTCCGCGTACACGTTGTCGAACATCGCCATGTGCTCCGGAACGGGCATGGCGCGGACGACCTCGCGTACGTGCTTGCCGAGCGCCTCGCTCTCCGCCTCGAGCTCTTCGAAGAAGGCCGCGTCGGCGTGGCCCTCGTTCTCCATGTACGCCTTGAGGCGCAGGATCGGGTCCTTGGCCTCCCACGCCTCGCGCTCGGTGTCGCGGCGGTACCGGGTCGGGTCGTCGGACGTGGTGTGCGCGGCCATCCGGTAGGTGAACGCCTCGATGAGGGTCGGGCCCTCGCCGCGGCGGGCACGCTCCAGGGCGGAGCGGGTCACGGCCAGGCACGCGAGGACGTCGTTGCCGTCGACGCGGACGCCGGGGAAGCCGAAGCCGCGGGCGCGCTGGTAGAGCGGGACGCGGGTCTGCTTCTCGATGGGCTCGGAGATGGCCCACTGGTTGTTCTGGCAGAAGAACACGACCGGGGCGTTGTAGACCGCGGAGAAGACGAACGACTCGTTGACATCGCCCTGGCTGGAGGCGCCGTCGCCGAAGTACGCGAGCACGGCGGAATCCGCCCCGTCCTTGGCGATGCCCATGGCGTAACCGGTGGCGTGCAGGGTCTGCGAGCCGAGGACGATCGTGTACAGGTGGAAATTGTTGCTGCTCGGGTCCCAGCCGCCGTGGTTCACACCGCGGAACATGCCCAGCAGATTGGTCGGGTCGACACCACGACACCAGGCGACGCCGTGCTCGCGGTAGGTCGGGAAGACGTAGTCGTCGTCGCGCAGCGCCCGGCCGGAGCCGATCTGCGCGGCCTCCTGGCCGAGCAGCGACGCCCACAGGCCCAGCTCGCCCTGACGCTGCAGGGCGGTGGCCTCGGCGTCGAAGCGGCGGGTGAGGACCATGTCCCGGTAGAGGCCGCGCAGCTCGTCGGCGCTCAGGTCGATGTCGTAGTCGGGGTGCTGGACGCGCTCCCCTTCGGGCGTCAGCAGCTGAACGAGCTCGGGCTCGGCGCCCGGCCCCTTCTTGACGCTCGCGCTGGCGGTGCGCTTGGTGCCGCTGCTGCGTCGCGTCGTCTTGCGCGCGGCAGTGCTTTCCACGGTCACGTGCGTGCTCCTCCGTCGGTCCGGCCCCCGGGTTCGCCGGGTGGGCCTGGGGTCCCCCCTACCGGAGGTAAGGGGAGGCTCCGCCTTATCCGACCCGCGCACGGGGTGGGTGCGACGCAGCCGGGGACAGGCGTGACAGGTGCCCCGGCGAGCGCCCTGTCATAGGCACGTTACCCAGTGCGCCGCATTCCTGCGAAACCCCATTTGACCTGCGATTTTGCTTGGATTTCCAAGTAAATCGAGGAATACGGGAACACAGCTGGTCAGCGCGGTGCAACGGCCGTGCGGCCGCCGGAACACGGGCACGGTATCCCGGCACCCCCGGGCACGGGAAGAGCCAATATGTGAGACTGACCCCGTGCGCGAAGATGGAAAAATCCGTGTATTTCTGTTGGACGATCACGAGGTCGTCCGGCGCGGCGTCCACGAGCTGCTCTCCGTGGAGGACGACATCGAGGTGGTCGGAGAGGCCGGCACGGCGGCGGACGCCCTGGTCAGGATCCCGGCGACCCGCCCCGACGTGGCGGTGCTCGACGTCCGGCTTCCGGACGGCAGCGGCGTCGAGGTCTGCCGCGAGGTCCGTTCGCGGAACGACGCGATCAAGTGCCTGATGCTCACCTCGTACGCCGACGACGAGGCGCTCTTCGACGCGATCATGGCCGGTGCCTCGGGTTACGTCCTCAAGGCCATCCGGGGGAACGAGCTTCTCTCGGCCGTACGGGACGTCGCGGCCGGCAAGTCGCTCCTCGACCCGGTGGCGACCGCCCGCGTCCTGGAACGGCTGCGCGACGGAAACAACCCGAAGGGTGACGACCGGCTCGCCAACCTGACGGACCAGGAGCGCAGAATCCTCGACCTGATCGGCGAGGGCCTGACGAACCGGGCCATCGGCGAGCGGCTGCACCTCGCCGAGAAGACGATCAAGAACTATGTCTCCAGTCTGCTGTCCAAGCTGGGCATGGAGCGACGCTCGCAGGCCGCCGCGTACGTGGCCCGGATGCAGGCCGAGCGGCGCTGACGAGCGGGACCTGCCCGGCGCCACCCGGCCGGAGGTCACTCGTGCGGACGTCACCCGCCCGGACGCCCGCCCTCACCCGCCCGGACGCGACACCACCGGACGCGGCCCGTCGCCCGGCGGCACCACCTGGTCCGTCGCCACCGCCCGGACGCCACCGGCTCGGGACCTACGTCCCGGACCGGGCAGGGCGGGAGCCCCTTCTCGATCCGGCGCCGGTGACGGAGAGTGGAGCGCATGTCCACCGAGGAGATGCGCGCCATCGAGCTGCTGCACCGTGTGTCGTACGGGCGGGTCGCGACCAGCATGCGGGCCATGCCCTTCGTCGCCCCGGCCCGGCACGTCGTGGCCGACGGCCGCGTACTGCTGCGGATGCACCGCGGGCTGGGCTACCACCGGGCCTGCAACGGCAGCGTCGTGGCCTACGGCGCTGACAACCTCACCTCGGGGGCCGACCACCTCTGGTCCGTGCAGTTCACCGGCACCGCCCGGGTCTTCGAACCGACCGACCGCCAACTGGCCGCCTTCGGCCCCGCACCGCGCACCGTGGACGGGGCCCCCTTCGAACCGGTCTACATGAGCGTCGAGCCCCACTTCGCGACCGTGCACACCCTCGACCACACCGCCGCACCCGAGGACCCGCCGCCCCTGCCCCCCGGCGGGCACTCCCTCCCGCGACCGACCCACCACGCTGCGTGATCTAACATCTGGCGGGTGCCGCGCTCATCTGAAACGCTCGCCCCGCCTCTCGGCGACCTGCTGCGCCGTTACCGCCACGCCGGTGAGCCGCTCTCCTGCGAGCCGGTCTCGCAGGGCCTCCTCAACCGCGGCTACCGCCTCGCCACCACCCGCGGCTCCTACTTCCTCAAACAGCACCTCGACGCGCCGACCGCCGACCGGGACACCATCAGCCGCCAGCACCGGGCCACCGAGCGCCTGCACGCCCTCGGACTGCCCGTGGCGCCGCCGCTCGCCGACCACGCCGGCCGCACCGTCGCCGTGATCGGCGGCCGGTGCTACGCCCTGCACCCCTGGATCGAGGGCCGGCACCGCGACGGCGCCCAGCTCTCCGCCGCCGGCTCCCGCCGCCTGGGCACCCTTCTCGGGCACGTCCACACCTGCCTGGAGCAGGTGATGGAGGCCCCGCCCGGCGGGACGCACGGGCGCGGGCCGTACGCGAGCGCCCGGCCCGAGGACACCTTGCGGATCATCGACGAACTGCTCCGCCTCGCCCGCGCCCGCCGCCCCCGGGACAGCTTCGACGAACTCGCCGAACACCGGCTCGTCGAACGCCGCGTCCTGCTCGCCGAGCACGCCCACCGCCGCCCGCCGCCCGCCGCCGCGGCCGCCTGGGTCCACGGCGACTTCCACCCCCTCAACCTGCTCTACCGGGGCGCGGAGCCGGCCGCGATCGTCGACTGGGACCGCCTCGGCGTGCGGCCGCGCGCCGAGGAGGCGGTCAGGGCCGCCGCGATCTTCTTCGTCCGCCCGGCCGGCGAGCTGGCGCTGCGGAAGGTGCGGGCGTACGCGCGGGCGTACCGGCGCGCGGCGGGCGCGGACGGGGCCGAACTGGCGGCCGCGGTGCACCGGGTGTGGTGGGAGCGCCTCAACGACTTCTGGATACTGCGCTGGCGCTACCAGCTCCACGACCGAAGGGCCGACCCGCTCTTTCCCGCGGCGTCGGCCCTGGTGGTCTGGTGGACCCGCGAATACGAGGCGGTGCGCGACGCGTTCACGGGGTGAGGAGCGGTCAGGGGGTGGTTCCCCCGGTGGGCTCGCCGTTGGCACCGGTCGTGGTGCCCGTCGTCGTGCCGGAGGAGGTGCCCGAGGACGTGCCCTGGTTGGTGCTGCCGTCGGTGGTACCGCCCTCGGTCGTGCCCTCGGTGGTGCCGCCCTCGGTGGTGCCCTCGGTGGTGCCGCCCTCCGTCGTTCCCCCGTCGTCCGTCCCGCCGTCGGTCGGATCGGTCGGCGGCGTCGACGGGTCGCCGGACGGCGTGCTCGGTGTCGTCGGCCGGTAGGACGGCCGGTAGGTCGGCTCGTAGGTGTTCTGGTTGCCGCCCGAGGAGGTGTCCGGCTCGCCCGTCTCCTCCGTGGGGTCCTGCGACGGCGTCGGGGTCGGGGAGTTCGTGGACGGCGAGGTGGTGACGGTCGGCTTGTCCGTCGTCCCGCCGCCGCCTCCGCCCGCCTTGTCCACGGCGTAGGCGACACCCGCCACGATCGCGATCAGCGCGAGCGCGACGAACAGCCACATCCGGCCGCGGCCCCTGCGGCCGTTGCCGTACGCGCCCTGGCCGTCGTACCCGCCGTCGTCGGGGTTCATCGGCGGCAGGATCGGGCCCTGCGAGGTCTCGTGGTGCATCGGGTGGCCGAGCGCGGTCGTCGCGGTGATGCCGCCGCCCGGCGTGTGGGCGCCCTCGTGCAGCTCCACCGGGCCGGTGTTCCAGGTGCCCGTGTGGCCGCCCTGCTGCTGGAGCATCTGCAGGCCGTACTGGATCAGGCCCCGCATCTCCTCGGCGCTCTGGAACCGGTCGTCCGGGTCCTTCGCCAGCGAGCGCATGACCAGGCCGTCCAGCTCGGGCGGCGACGCCTGCGCCACGTCGGACGGCGGGACCGGCATGTCCTGGACGTGCTGGTACACCACCGACAGAGGCGTCTCGCCGGTGAAGGGCGGCCGCAGCGCCAGCAGTTCGTAGAGCAGGCAGCCGGTGGCGTACAGGTCCGAGCGGTGGTCGACGGCCTTGCCGAGGGCCTGCTCGGGGGAGAGGTACTGCGGCGTGCCCATGACCATGCCGGTCTGCGTCATCGTCGACTGGGCGCCGTGCAGGGCCCGCGCGATGCCGAAGTCCATGACCTTGACCGCGCCGCCGTGCGTGATGATGACGTTCGCGGGCTTGATGTCGCGGTGCACGATGCCGTGCTGGTGGGAGTAGGCGAGGGCCTCGAGGACGCCCGAGACGATGATGAGGGCCTGTTCGGGACCCGGCGCCTCGGCGCTGATCAGCAGATCGCGGATGGTGCGGCCCTCGACCAGCTCCATCACGATGTAGGGGACGGACTGGGCGCCGACGATGTCCTCGCCGGAGTCGTAGACCGCCACGATGGCATGGTGGTTGAGGCCGGCGACCGACTGCGCCTCGCGGGTGAAGCGGGCCTTGGAGACGGGGTCCTCGGCGAGGTCGGCGCGGAGCAGCTTCACGGCGACGGTCCGGCCCAGCCGCACGTCCTCGGCGGCGAACACCTCGGCCATGCCACCGCGCCCGAGACGGTGGGTCAGGCGGTAGCGCCCGTCACCGACCACGCCGCCGACTCCCCAGGACTCCGCCCCGGCATCCGGCACTCCGCCGCCGCCTGCTTCGGATTCGGGTGCCATCAGTCCTCGCCGTCATGTCTTGCCGTGCCCTGCCGTCACGTCTGACCCGTCACGCTACAGGCTCCGTCCGACAGCACGGTCCGAGATGGACCGGCCATCCAACCCCTTCCGCGTACACCTGTGCAAATTCCAGGCGGTTCCTGTAACGCTTCCGAGACGCTTCTTGTGCTGAGGGTCACGGAACGGGCACCCGGCTTGACGTGTCGGTGCCCTGGGGCAGACTTGGCCAGGAAAAATCGGTGGAGCGCCGCCACGCGCGCGTAGGGGGAAGCACGAATGAGCCAGGACGGCGCACAGGGCCGCTATGCGGGCGGTTCGGTCGCGAACGGCCGTTATCAGCTTCGTGATCTGCTCGGCGAAGGCGGCATGGCGTCGGTCTACCTGGCCTACGACAGCGCGCTCGACCGGCAGGTCGCCATCAAGACCCTGCACACGGAGCTCGGCCGGGAACAGTCGTTCCGCGAGCGGTTCCGGCGTGAGGCGCAGGCGGTCGCGAAGCTGTCGCACACCAACATCGTCTCGGTCTTCGACACCGGCGAGGACACCCTCGACGGCGCCGTCATGCCGTACATCGTCATGGAGTACGTGGAGGGGCAGCCGCTCGGCTCGGTCCTCGCCTCCGACGTGCGGCAGCACGGCGCGATGCCGGCCGACAAGGCGCTGAAGGTGACGGCCGACGTGCTGGCCGCCCTGGAGACCAGCCACGAGATGGGCCTGGTCCACCGCGACATCAAGCCCGGCAACGTCATGATGACCAAGCGCGGCGTCGTCAAGGTCATGGACTTCGGCATCGCCCGTGCGATGCAGTCCGGTGTCACCTCGATGACCCAGACCGGCATGGTCGTCGGCACCCCGCAGTACCTCTCCCCCGAGCAGGCGCTCGGCCGCGCGGTGGACGCCCGCTCCGACCTGTACTCGGTCGGCATCATGCTGTTCCAGCTGCTCACCGGCCGCCTCCCGTTCGACGCGGACTCGCCGCTCGCCATCGCGTACGCGCACGTCCAGGAGGAGCCGGTCGCCCCCTCGTCCATCAACCGGTCGGTGACGCCGGCGATGGACGCGCTCGTCGCCCGCGCGCTGAAGAAGAACCCGAACGAGCGCTTCCCGAGCGCCGCGGCGATGCAGGACGAGTGCCTGCGGGTCCTGTCGGCGGGCCAGACCGGCGCTCCGGTGATCGTCGCGGGCGGTCCGGTCAGCAGCGGTGCGGGCGTCGGCTCGGCCGTCTTCCCGCCCGTCGGCCAGACCCCGCCGCCCTCCACGCAGGGCGTCCAGCACCCCTACCAGGCCCCGACGCCGCAGCCCGGGCCGTACGGCGCCCCCACCCCGGCCCCCGCGCCCTCGTACGGATATCCGCCGCAGGCCCCGGCGTACCAGACGCCCACGCCCGGGCCGTACACGATGTCGCCGCAGCCCTCGACCTCCGCGTCGCAGTCCTCGGTCGGCGGCCACGGGACCTCGGGCGGTTCCGGGAGCTCCGGCCGCAACATGCCGGTGCTCGTCGGCGCGATCGTCGTGGTGCTGGTCGCGATCGGCGGAGTGATCACGGCGATCTCCCTCGACAAGGACGACCCGAACGCCAAAGCGACCGGCGACCCGAGCCAGAGCCAGTCGGCGGCTCCCGGTCACAAGGGTCCGGACCTGACGAAGACGATCGACCCGAAGAAGTGCACGGAGCCGACCGAGTCGAACGACGACCCGGCGAAGTTCCAGATCCCGAACTTCACCTACAAGAACATCCAGTCCGTGAAGGCGTGCATCCAGGCCGCCGGATGGAAGATCACCACGCAGACACCGGTGGACGAGGCCACCTACGGCGAGGGCACCGTCCTGGAGCAGTACCCGCCGTCCGGTGAGGACGCCTCGAAGGAAGACGCCGAGTTCACCCTGAAGGTGTCGACCGGCAACCCGCCGCAGTAGCCTCGCCCGCCCCTGCCCCCGACGGCCCGCCGCCCGGCTCGGTCTGAGCGGCCTTCGGCGGGGGGGCGCGAGGGGGCCTCGCGGGAGCGGCCTTCGGCGAGGACTTCGCGGGGTCGCCTGCGCCGGGGGCCTTCGCCGGGGGCGCCGGCGCCCCTCCCGCCGTGGCCGTCCTCCGCACGTCCCACCCGGGATGCCGGAAGTGTCCCGCCATGTGACGCTGAGTTGGATTCCTCGGCGGCTCGGTACGGGAGGGGGTCACCCCGTGACTCCAGTACTCCGCGGGGCACGGCGACGGGCCCTCGGCCCGGTGTTCGTGTGCTCGCTGGTGGTGAGTGGCGCGCCCCTCTCCTATGGAGCGCAGAACGCGTCCGCCTGGTCGGCGGGCCCCTCGGTCAGCGGGACGGCGGCACCCTCCGCGGCGCGGGCGGGAGGGGGCACCGCGCGGGCGGGGGTCTCCGACTCGGGGCCCGGGTCCTCCGTGGCGCACCCGGACACGGGCGTGGCGCGGGCGGGGTCCTCCCTGGCCCCACCGGACGGGCGCGCGGCGCGGGCGGGGTCCGTGGCGCACCCGGACACGGGCGCGGCGCGAGCGGGGTCCTCCCTGGCCCCACCGGACGGGCGCGCGGCGCGGGCGGGGTCCGTGGC
>NZ_JBFASK010000001.1:359361-515008 GCF_040677675.1 Streptomyces sp. NPDC053755
GCGGAGCCGCCTCCGGCGGGCACTCCCGCGCCTTCGGCCCCCTCGGCTCCCGCCGCGTCATCGGCGGCGGGCGTGGGCAAGCGCCCCGGAGTTCCCCCGGCCCCCAAGCCGGGGACGCCCGGCAAGGTCCACGGCAAGGGTGCGGACAGGCCCTCCGCCGGAAAGGCCACGGCCTCGCGGCCGGCCACGGCGGCCCCGGATCGGGGGACGGCGGCCACGCCCGGCGCCTCCGGAGCGCCCGCCGCACCCGCCGCGCCCTCGGTGTCGCCCGGGCCCTCCGAGCCGGGGGCCCCCAGCAGGTCCGCCTCGCTCGCCGGCCGCCCAGCCGGACAGGGTCGTGAACGCCCCGGCCGACCCGCCGCGTCCCCGGTGCCGGTGCCGCTCTCTCCCGGCGAGTCGGCCGATCCCTCGCGTACCAAAACGGCAACAGCCGACGATCCTTCGACCTTGACGGAAGACGAGGCGCAGGACCACGAAGGGGTACCCGCGACGGAGGCGACGCTCCCTTCCGGGGCGCCCGAAAGCCTGCCCGCCGCCGCCCGCCGACTGGGCACGGAATCCACCTCCACCGTCGTTGACCGGCAGATTCCCGTCCTCACCCTGGGCGCGGGCCTCGCCCTGATGGGCCTCGGGATCGGCTTCCTCGGCATCCGGATGCGGCGCCGCTGAGCGTCCGGGTCCCCCTTGAGACGGATGCGACGGTTCCGTCTGAGGTCGCTTGTCGGCGTGGACATACTCGGTATACATACTGAGTATGTCGATCCGTCACGGGCTTCTGGCCCTCCTCGAACGGGGTCCTCGGTACGGCTCACAGCTCCGTACGGAGTTCGAGTCCCGCACCGGCTCCACCTGGCCGCTCAACGTGGGCCAGGTCTATACGACCCTGAACCGTCTCGAACGCGACGGCATGGTCGCTCAGGACGGGGAGGACGAGGCCGGCCACGCCCTCTACCGGATCACCGACGGCGGGCGGGCCGAGCTGAAGACCTGGTTCGAGAAGCCCGTCGACCGCACGAGCCCCGCCCGTGACGAACTGGCCATCAAGCTCGCCATGGCCGTCGGCGCGCCCGGCGTGGACATCCGCGCCGTCATCCAGTCCCAGCGCCATCACACCGTGAAGGCGATGCAGGACTACACCCGGCTCAAGGCCCAGGCCCTCGCCGCCCTGGAGAGCGGGGAGAGCCGGGAGCGCGACGACGTGGCCTGGCTGCTCGTCCTGGAACAGCTGATCTTCCAGACGGAGGCCGAGGCCCGCTGGCTCGACCACTGCGAGGCCCGGCTGATCCGTCTCTCGGCGACGGCCACCGCCGCCAAGGAGACCGGACCGCCCGCGGGGGCGGTCACGTCCGCCGAGGACGTGCGCCCGGCACCCCTGCGCTGACCGCCGGCCGGTCCCGCCGGAGAGGCCTCCTCCCCGCACGGGAAGCCGCCGTTCCGCGGGGCCGCCGCACCGACCACGCCCGACGCCGCTCCACCCACCGCCGCGCCGCCACCCCGACCGCACCACACCGGGCCGGCCCGCGGCCCCACCTTCCGTACCGCCTCTTCGACCGCTCCGTACGCGCCCAGCGCCCGTCATCCGGGCGTCCACCCCGCGTACGACCTAGGGGGACCCCTCCATGACCACACCGCAGTCCCATCAGCCACAGCAGGCACGACAGCCACACAAGCCCGTGCTGCAACTCCAGAACCTCACCCGCGTGCACGGCTCGGGCGCCACCGAGGTGCACGCCCTGCGCGGCATCGACCTCGCCGTCTACCCCGGCGAACTCGTCGCCGTCATGGGCCCCTCCGGCTCCGGCAAGTCGACGCTGCTCACCATCGCGGGCGGGCTCGACACCCCGACCTCCGGCCGGGTGATCGTCGAGGACACCGACATCACCACCGCCGACCGCAAGGCGCTGGCCGCCCTGCGCCGCCGCAGCATCGGTTACGTCTTCCAGGACTACAACCTCATCCCGGCCCTGACCGCCGCCGAGAACGTGGCCCTGCCCCGGGAGCTGGACGGCGTCTCCGCCCGCAAGGCCCGCACCGAGGCCCTCGCCGCCCTGGAGGAGATGGAGCTCGGCCACCTCGCCGACCGCTTCCCCGACGAGATGTCCGGCGGCCAGCAGCAGCGCGTCGCCATCGCCCGCGCCCTCGTCGGCGACCGCCGCCTGGTCCTGGCCGACGAACCCACCGGAGCCCTGGACTCCGAGACCGGCGAATCCGTCCTCGCCCTGCTCCGCTCGCGCTGCGACGCCGGCGCCGCGGGCGTCCTCGTCACCCACGAACCGCGGTTCGCCGCCTGGGCCGACCGGGTCGTCTTCCTGCGCGACGGTGCCGTCGTCGACCAGACCGTCCGCAGCGACGCCGACTCGCTCCTGTCCGGCCAGGCGGCCGAGCGGTGAACAACTGGTTCCATTCCTGGCGCGCCGCCATCCGTATCGCCCGCCGCGACGCCTGGCGCTTCAAGGGCCGCAGCTTCCTCGTCCTCGCGATGATCGCCCTGCCCATCCTGGGCGTCAGCGCCGCCGACCTGACGCTGCGCAGCTCCGAACTCTCCCCCCAGGAACAGCTGGAGCGCAGCATCGGCGCGGCCGACGCCCGCTTCTCCGACACGCAGTACGCGGGCGTGCCCATCTACCAGTCCCCTGACGGGGACATACACACGCCGGCCAAGGACTACGGCGACGCGGTCTGGCCGAGCGGCCCGACCGATGTCACCAAGACCATCCCGGCCGGCGCCACCGTCCTGACCGACACCACCGGCAACGCCAAGCTCACCACCGTCCACGGACTGCTCCAGACCGAGGTCCGTGAGCTGAAGGCCGCCGACCCGGTCGCCGGGGGCATCATGAGCCTCCAGGAGGGCCGCTTCCCCGAGAAGTCCGACGAGGTCGCCGCCACCACACACTTCCTCGAGACCAGCGGACTGTCGATCGGCTCCACCCTCTCCGCGCGGGGCTACGACCGCCCGTACCGGATCGTCGGCGCCTACGAACTGCCCAACGGCCTGAAGACCGACCAGATCAACGCCCTGCCCGGGGCCTTCCTCGCCCCGTACGCGAAGGCCGCCGAGAGCGCCGGCCTGTCGAAGCCGCAGTCCTCCACCACATACCTGGTGAAGCACTCCGGTGGTTTCACGTGGAACACCGTGCAGCAGGTCAACACCAAGGGTGTGGCGGTCATCTCGCGCCTGGTCCTGCTGGACCCGCCCGCCGACTCCGAGGTCCCGCTCCTCCAGATGGCCGGCTGGGGTGACTACCAGCAGAGCGTCGGCGCCCAGACCGCCGAACTCGCCGCCCTGGGCACCGTCGTGGGCCTGGCGATGCTGGAGATCTGCCTGCTTGCCGGCCCCGCCTTCGCCGTCGGCGCGCGTCGCTCGCGCCGCCAGCTGGGCCTCGTCGGAGCCAACGGCGGCGCCCGGAGCCACATCCGCGCCATCGTCCTGGCCGGCGGCCTGGTGATCGGCGTCGCCGCGGCCGTCGTCGGCACGGTCCTGGCCCTGATCCTGACCTTCGCCCTGCAGCCTCTTCTCGAGCAGTACATGGGCCAGCGGTTCGGCGCCTTCGACATCCGCCCGCTGGAACTCCTCGGCATCGCCCTGCTGGCCGTCCTCACCGGCCTGCTGGCCGCGATCGTCCCGGCCGTCACCGCCTCCCGGCAGACCGTCCTGGCCTCGCTCACCGGCCGCCGGGGCGTCCGCCGCAGCAGCCGTGTGCTGCCCATGGTCGGCCTCGGCGCCGTGCTCCTCGGCGGGGCCATCGCCCTGTACGGCTCGGTCGTCACGGACCAGTTCGTCATCGTCGCGGGTGGCAGCGCCATCGCCGAGCTGGGCGTGGTCGCCCTGACCCCGGCTCTGGTGGGGCTGTTCGGGCGGGTCGGCCGCTGGCTGCCGTTGTCGCCGCGACTCGCCCTGCGGGACGCTGTGCGCAACCGGGGCCGTACCGCCCCCGCCGTCGCCGCCGTGCTCGCCGCCGTCGCCGGCACCGTCGCCGTCTCCACCTACGCGGCGAGCGACGAGGCCGAGGCCCGCGCCGAATACCAGGCCCAGCTTCCGTACGGCGCGGTCTCCGCGCTCGTCGTCGAGGAGGGCGGCCGGGACGTCCCGGCGGTCCGTGACGCCGTCCAGCGTCTCTTCCCCATCGACACCCGCGCCGACGTCGCCCGCGTCCACGTCGGCAAGCCCACCTGCATGCCCTACGGCGGCGAGCCGGGGTGCGGCCGGTTCGACATCGTCATCCCGAAGGCCAACGAGTGCCCGCTGTGGGGTCCGAGTGTCGACGGCGAGGACCCGGCGTCCAAGTTCACCCGGGCCGAGCGCGAGAAGCTGGCCAAGGACTGGCGCTGCCTGGAGAGCGGCAACGGCGGGATCGTCGGCGCCGAAGGCGGCCTGCTCGTGGGTGAGGCCTCCGTCCTGAAGGTACTCGGCATCAAGGACGCGGCCGCCGAGAAGGCGCTCGCCGACGGCAAGATCGTCACCTTCTCCCGGGCGCAGGTCGGACCGGACAGCACGATCTCGGTCAAGCTGGTCGCCGACGCGGAGGCGGCCGACCGGGCCGAGCAGGAGGGCAAGCCGCTCCCCGGTGTGGTCAAGACCCTCCCCGCCCACCTGGTGACCGGGGACCACGAGGCGTACGGCCTGCAGGGGCTCATCACCCCGGCCGCGGCCAAGGCGGCGGGATTCTCCACCGTGGCGCTCGGTTCGTTCTTCTCCACCGACGCGCTGCCCGGCACCGAGGCCCGGCAGAAGCTGGACGGCGAGCTCGCCAAGATCGGCAGCGATGTCGACCTCCGCGTGGAGGAGGGCTTCGTCGGCGACACCAGCATCGTGCTCCTGGCACTGACCGTCTTCGCGGGCCTGGTCACCATCGGCGCGGCCGGAATCGCCACCGGTCTCGCGCAGGCCGACGCCGAGGCGGACCTCAAGACCCTCGCCGCGGTCGGCGCACCGCCCCGCGTCCGCCGCAGCCTCAGCGGATTCCAGTGCGGTGTGGTGGCGGCGATGGGTGTCATTCTCGGATCGATGGCCGGAGTGCTGCCGGCGATCGGGCTGCGTCTCACCGAGCAGCGCCAGCGGGAGCGGTTCTTCGAGCAGGCCCTCGCGGAGGGCTGGGGCGGTGCGATGACGCCTCCGCAGGTCACGATCGTGATGCCGTGGGCGACGCTGCTCGCCCTGCTGGTCCTGGTCCCCCTGGGCGCCGCGGTCCTGGCCGCCCTGGTGACCCGTTCACGCGGAGCCCTGGCCCGCCGCGCCGCGACCTGACCGGGCCGTTCCGGCCCGTTCCGTTGCCTTGCCGTGCCCCTGGACGAGGGTGGATCACCCTCGTCCAGGGGCACACCGTGTGGTGAGGCATGTGTGCGAGAGAATGGCGGCATGGAGATGCCGAGGAATGAACGGTCGCAGGAGAGCCCCCAGGTCCTCATCGTGGGACAGGACGGTATGGCTCTCGGCGGCACTCAGGGTGACGACGAATCCCGCGAGGTCCCGGTGACGGAAATGGTCGAACAGCCTGCGAAGGTCATGCGGATCGGCAGCATGATCAAGCAGCTCCTGGAGGAAGTACGGGCGGCGCCTCTCGACGAGGCCAGCCGCGTCAGGCTCAAGGACATCCACGCCAGCTCGGTCAAGGAGCTGGAGGACGGGCTCGCGCCCGAGCTGGTCGAGGAACTGGAGCGTCTCTCCCTGCCGTTCACGGACGAGGCGATCCCCTCCGAGGCGGAGCTGCGCATCGCTCAGGCCCAGTTGGTGGGCTGGCTGGAGGGTCTTTTCCACGGCATTCAGACGGCACTCTTCGCCCAGCAGATGGCGGCCCGTGCCCAGTTGGAGCAGATGCGGCGGGCGCTCCCGCCGGGCGCCTCGCACGACGAGGACGACGACCAGGGCCACGGCCACGCGATCCGCTCCGGCCCCTATCTCTAGGGCGCGCCCTCAGCTTCCGCCCGTACAGCGCGCGAAGGGGCCCGGCACACGAGCGTGTGTGCCGGGCCCCTTCGGCGTAGGACGGGTGTCAGCCCTGGGCGAGCAGCAGGACCTTCCCCACGTGCGTCCCGGAATCGAGCGCCCGGTGAGCCTCGGCGGCTTCCCGCAGCGGCAGCGTGCGGTCGACGACCGGACGGACCGTGCCCGCGCCGATCAACGGCCAGACGTGCTCCCGCACCGCGGAGACGATGGCGGCCTTCTCCTGCAGCGGGCGGGCGCGCAACGTCGTCGCCGTGATCGCCCCCCGCTTGGCGAGCAGCGCGGCCAGGTTCAGCTCGCCCTTCACTCCGCCCTGCATGCCGATGATGGCGAGCCGCCCGTTGACCGCGAGGGCCTTGACGTTGCGGTCCAGGTACTTCGCCCCGACGATGTCCAGGATGACGTCCGCACCGGCCCCGTCGGTCGCCTTGCGCAACTCGTCGACGAAGTCCTGCTCGCGGTAGTCGATCAGGATGTCCGCGCCCAGCTCGGCGCAGCGCGCCAGCTTCTCCGGCCCGCCGGCGGTCACCGCCACCCGCGCGCCCACCGCCTTGGCCAGCTGGATCGCCATCGTGCCGATGCCGCTGGCACCGCCGTGTACGAGGAGCGTCTCACCGGGCCGCAAGTGGGCGATCATGAAGACGTTCGACCAGACGGTGCTGGTGACCTCGGGCAGCGCCGCGGCGGTGACCAGGTCCACCCCCTCCGGGACGGGAAGCAGCTGGCCGGCGGGGACCGCCACCTTCTCCGCGTAACCGCCCCCGACGAGCAGGGCGCACACCTCGTCGCCGACCGACCAGCCGGACACCCCGGGACCGAGTTCGACGATCCGTCCGGAGCACTCCAGACCTGGATACGGAGAGGTACCGGGCGGCGGGTTGTAGAAGCCCTGTCGCTGGAGCAGATCGGCGCGGTTGACGGCGCTCGCCACCACCTCGACGAGGACCTCGCCCTGGGCGGGCACGGGATCGGGCACCTCGGCCCACACCAGGGCCTCGGGACCACCGGGTTCCGGAATCGTGATCGCATGCATGGCGGCGAGGCTACTCCGGCGGCGTCGACAACGGCGTGACGGCCGCCGCGCGCACGATCGTGATCACACGGTCCGTCAACTGCAGGGGACTGGCGGCCGGGTCGTCGTAACTGAGCAGCCGGTGTCCGCGCAGCACGCTGACCACCAGGTCCTCGGTCTCGCGGACGTTCTTGCCCACCTCGGCCTTTATCACCGGCCGTTCGATCAGGTCGAGGCCGGAACCCTGCTGGATGAGGTCCTCCATCACCGTGCCCGCGCTGGGGCTGAGCACGGAAAGCCCCAGCAGGCGGCCCGCCGCACTGGCACTGGTGATGACGGCGTCCGCGCCGGACTGGCGTAGCAGCGGCGCGTTCTCCTCTTCCCGTACCGCCGCGACGATCTTGGCGCCCCGGTTGAGCTGCCGGGCCGTGAGGGTGACCAGCACGGCGGTGTCGTCGCGCTGCGTGGCGATGACGATCTGACGGGCCCTCTGCACCTCGGCGCGGACCAGCACATCGCTGCGGGTCGCGTCGCCGACGACACCGACGAAGCCGTCCGCGTTCGCCGTCTCGATCACCTTGCCCGAGGGGTCGACGATGACGATCTGCTCCTTGCGCAGTCCGGTCGCACAGAGCGTCTGGATCGCGGATCGTCCCTTCGTACCGAAGCCGACGACGACGGTGTGGTCACGCAAGGTGGACCTCCAGCGGTTCAGCCGCCACTCCTCCCGGGTCCGTTCGGTGAGGACCTCGAGAGTGGTGCCGACCAGAATGATCAGGAAAAGCACGCGCAGGGGCGTGACCAGCAGGATGTTGACGAGCCGCGCCGAGTCGCTGTACGGGACGATGTCGCCGTATCCGGTGGTCGAGAGCGTCACGGTCGCGTAGTAGAAGCAGTCGAGGAAAGAGACCGTCTCATTGGCGTTGTCGTGATACCCGTCCCGGTCGAGATAGACGATCAGGACCGTCACGAGGAGGACCGCCAGCGCCATCAGCAGCCGCTTGCCCACCTGGCGCAGCGGCCTCTCGACGACCGGTCGGGGCATGTGGACCCGAGAGGGGGCCA
This sequence comes from Streptomyces sp. NPDC053755, assembly GCF_040677675.1. NCBI lineage: Bacteria > Bacillati > Actinomycetota > Actinomycetes > Kitasatosporales > Streptomycetaceae > Streptomyces > Streptomyces sp. NPDC053755. Next base: position 367,383 of record NZ_JBFASK010000001.1, read on the forward strand.
CCTTCTCGTCGACATGGCGGGCCATGATGTCCCGACTGGGAAGTTTCACGTGAAACACACTCCTTGGGACGCTCCTGCGGCCGGCGCCACGGGCCAGGGGAGGTCGAGAATCTCCAGGACGTCTCCGGGCTTCGCGCCGCCGGGCGGCACTACGGCCATACCGTCCGCGGCCGCGATGCCCCGGAGCATCGCCGGACCGTTGTAGTGCAGGGGTACGGCCCGCTCACCACGGTGGACGACCGGGACGAGCCGGGTGTCGTGCGGATGACCGTGCACCTCGTCGCGTACCGGCGCCCGGTACGGCGCGGGCGCCGGGGCACCCCCCAACGCACGCAGCAGCGGCTCCGCGAGGGTGAGGAGCCCGGAGACGGCGGCGAGCGGGTTGCCGGGCAGGCCGACCAGATACCTGCCGGGGCGCTCGGGCCTGCCGTGACCCTGGGGCCTGCCGTGGCCCTCGGCTCCCCGGGCTTCGGGGGCGTCGAGGCGGGCGAGGAGCATCGGGTGGCCGGGGCGGACCTTCACGCCGTCCACGAGCAGGGTGGCGCCCGCGCGGGCGAGGACGGGGTGGACATGGTCGACGGGGCCTGCCGCCGTACCGCCGGTGGTGATCACCAGATCGGCTTCGGACCCGCTGACCGCCGCGTACAGCGCCTCGGCGTCGTCGCCGATCCGGCGGGTGGCGAGGACCTCGGCGCCGAGCGCGCTCAGCCACGGGCCGATCATCGGACCGAGGGCGTCGCGGATCAGGCCGTCGTGGGGGAGGCCCGCGGTGAGCAGCTCGTCTCCCAGGACCAGGATCTCCACCCGGGGCGGGGGCACGGTCTTCAGCGCGTCGTATCCGGCGGCCGCGGCGAGGCCGAGCACCGCGGGGGTGATCGGGGTGCCGGCGGGCAGCAGGTCGTCGCCGGAGCGGCATTCCTGACCCCGGGGACGGATGTCCTGGCCGTGGATCACCCGATGCCGGGCGTGCAGATGACCGCCGGTGTCGGTGCGGGAGTGCTCGCTGCGGATGACCGCCGTCGTCTCGGCCGGGATCCGGGCGCCGGTGGCGATCCGTACCGCCGTGCCGTCGGCGAGCGCGGCGGCGGGGGCGTCTCCGGCGAGGACGGACTCCGCCTCGCGGATCTCCCAGGGTCCGGGGCCGGCGACCGCCCAGCCGTCCATCGCGGAGGTGTCGAAGGGCGGCAGGTCGGTGAGCGCGCGCAGCGGTTCGGCCAGGGCCCGGCCGAGCGCCTGCCCGAGCGGGACGGCGCGTGGCTCGCGATGCGCCCCCGCCTCCGCTCCCGCCCGGAGAGCGACGGTCCGCGCGGCGGGCCACGAGGTGGCTCGATGGGCCTGCTCCGGGCGCGCCTCGGCGGTGCGGGGCCGCCCGAGGAGGGCGAGCGCGTCCTCGACACCGTCGCCGTCGCCGTCGCCGTCGCTGTCGCCGTCGCTCTCGGGGGCATGGGAGGCGGGCTGGGGGCCGGACCCGTCGCGGGGCCGCGGCTCGGAAGCGGCCGCCGCCCGAAGACCGGAGCGGGTCAAGGGGGCGGCGGTTTCGGTCCGGGGGGCGGTGCCGGTACGAGGGTCGGTTTCGGCGCCGGGGGCGGATCCGGGCTCGGGGGCGGTACCGGGGCCGGTGCCGGGCTCGGCTCCGGAGGTGGTCCCGGTCTCGGGGGCGAATCCGGACAGAGGGTCGAGGCCGGACAAGGGAGCGGAGCGGGTCGTGGCCTTGGAGGGGGCCCCTGGCCCCGCTCCGGGCTCGGGGGTGGTGCCGGGGACGGATCCGGGCTCGGTCCCGGAGCCGGTTGGACGGCCGGGGGCGGTATGAGGGCCGGGAGCCGTGTCAGGGGCGGCCTCGGGGCCGGTCCCGGCCCGCGCGCCGGGGCGGGGGTCGACGCCGACGGTGGCACGCGTGGCGGCGACGGCTTGCGGGCGGGTGTCGGTCCCGCGCTCCTGCGGTGTCATCCTGCGGTGCCCTGCTCCGTCTCCGCGGCCCACCGGTTCGCGAGCGCCGCGGCCTTGCGGGCGGCCTCGGCGACCGCCTCCGGGGCGGTCTCGCCACCGGCGGCCGCCTGGGCCGCCGCGTAGCCGACCAGGAACGTGGTCAGCGGCGCGGCGGGGCGGGCGACTCCGTGGGCGGCGTCACGAGCCAGGTCGAGCAGGACGCCGGTGTCGACGTCGATCTCGATGCCCAACTCGTTCTTGACTGCGGTGATCCATTCGTCCAGCACGTTCCCATGCTCCCTGATACGGGCCCGGGCCGTGGCGATGTCCTCCCAGGTGTCGCAGTCGAAGGAGGCCAGGGGCTCCGCGGTGACCCGGGTGGTGCGGAGCCTTCCGGTGAGCAGACGCACGGGAAGGCCGCTGAGGATGCCGTGTTCGGCGGCGATGAGAGACAGCTCACGCCTCAGCGCCTCGGTGCGGTAGGCGGCGACCAGCGGCTGGTCGCGGCCTTCGCCGTCGACCAGCAGCGCGACCTCGGCAGGGGGCGCGTCGGGCGGGCCGGAGGTCTCGGTCAGGCTGTCCAGGAGACGGCGACCGGTCGTCTCGTCGAGAAAGGGCAGGTCAGCGGCGAGGACGAGCACCCGCTCGGCCGTCACCCGCCGGACTCCGGCGTCGAGCGCGGCCAGGGGTCCCCCGCCGGGCGGCTCCTCGCGGGTCCACTCCACGGGCCGCACGGTCTGACGCCGGTCCCCGACGACGACCGTCCTGGCGGCTTCCCGGCAACCGCCGAGAACCCGGTCGAGCAGCGCCCGCCCACCGACCCTCACCTGGGGTTTGTCCACCCCGCCGAGCCGCCTGGCGGCCCCTCCGGCCAGCACGATGGCGTCATACGCGGTCGTCATCCCAGCAGTATGGGCCGCGCCCGGCGGGATGTACCCGGAAGATCGGCGACGTCTCACGGACGGAGACATCCCGCGCCTGCCGGGGGCCCGGCCAAGGGCACGGGCCGGTTCGAGGGCTTCGGCGGGCCCGGACGCGCGCCCGGGAGCGGGCCCGGACGCGCCAACGACCCCTGAGGACGCACACGGGGGCGCGTGCCGCCGCCCTGAGGGCGCATGGGGCGGGCGCCGCCGCCCTGAGGACGCGCACGGGGGCGGGCGCCGCCGCCCTGTCGACGGTCACCGTCCGGGGGCGGGCGCCGCCGCCCTGTCGACGGTCACCGTCCGGGGGCGGGCGCCGCCGCCCTGTCGACGGTCACCGTCCGGGGGCGGGCCGTCCTCGCCCGCTCCCCGGCCGTGGTCAGACGGTGCGGAGCAGCACCGCCGGCTGTTCCACGCAGTCCGCGACGTAGCGGAGGAAGCCGCCCGCCGTGCCGCCGTCGCACACCCGGTGGTCGAACGTGAACGACAGCTGGACGACCTGCCGTACGGCGAGCTCGCCCCGGTGGACCCAGGGCTTCGGGATGATCCGGCCGACGCCGAGCATCGCCGCCTCGGGGTGGTTGACGATCGGCGTGGAGCCGTCGACACCGAACACCCCGTAGTTGTTCAGCGTGAAGGTCCCGCCGGTCAGGTCGGCCGGGGTCAGCGTCCCCTGCCGGGCCGCCTCGGTCAGCCGCGCGAACTCCGCCGTCAGGGACTCCGCCGTGCGCGTACCGGCGTCCCGGACGACCGGGACGACCAGGCCGCGTTCGGTCTGTGCCGCGAACCCGAGGTGCACGGACGGAAGCCGGACGATCTCCCGGGCGGCCGTGTCCACCGTGGAGTTGAGCTCGGGGAAGCGGGCCAGCGCGTGGGTGCAGATGCGGGCCAGCAGCGCGAGGAGCGAGATCTTCGGGCCGCCGGCAGCGTTCATCGCGGCCCTGGCGGCCAGGAGCTCGGTCGCGTCGGCGTCGACCCAGCACGTCGCGTCCGGGATCTCCGTCCGGCTGCGCGACAGCTTGTCGGCCACGGCCCCCCGGACCCCGCGCAGCGGAATCCGCTCGCCCTGCGCCGCGGAGGCGACAGAGGCGGGTGCGGCCGCAGGGGCCGGCACGGGGGTCGCCGCGGCGGCCAGGGCCTGCTCGACGTCGGCGCGCAGGATGAGCCCCTCCGGTCCCGACCCGCGCACCTCCCGCAGGTCCAGTCCCCGCTCCCGGGCCAGCTTGCGCACGAGCGGCGAGATGACCGGTACGGGCCCGTCGTGGGCACCGTTCGCGGGGGCCGCGGGCGTGGCGGCGGGCGCCGAGGACGTGGCGGCGGGTGTGGCGGCAGGCGCCGCGGGTGTGGCTACGGGGGCCACGGCGGGGCTCGCCTGGCGGACCCGGCGGCGGCGGGCCGCGGGGCCGGCCGTGCCGTACCCGACGAGCACGTTGCCGGAGTACTCCGAGGACTCGGCGTCCGCGGCGGTGCCCGCGGACCCGGTCGCCCCGGCGGCCGCGCCGGCCGACGCTTCGACCGTCCCCGCCCCGGTCTCCGTGCCACCGACCGCGACGGTCAGCAGGGGAGCGCCGACGGGAAGCTCGGTTCCCTCGTCACCGAACCGGGCCGTCACCACACCCCCGTAAGGACAGGGCACCTCCACCATCGCCTTGGCGGTCTCGACCTCGACGACGGGCTGGTCGATGGCGACGACGTCGCCGACGTTCACCAGCCAGCGCACGATCTCGGCCTCGGTGAGGCCTTCGCCGAGGTCCGGCAGCTTGAATTCGAGCACCTGGGCCATCAGCTCCCCGCCTCCCACTGCAGCCGCGCCACCGCGTCGAGGACGCGGTCCACGCCCGGCAGGTGGTGCCGCTCCAGCATCGGCGGCGGATAGGGGATGTCGAATCCGGCGACGCGCAGCACCGGCGCCTCCAGGTGGTGGAAGCAGCGCTCGGTCACCCGCGCCGCGATCTCCCCGCCCGGCCCGCCGAACCCGGTCGACTCGTGCACCACGACCGCGCGGCCGGTGCGCCGCACGGACGCGCAGACCGTCTCGTCGTCGAACGGCACCAGCGAGCGCAGATCGACCACCTCCAGGTCCCAGCCCTCGGCACGCGCGGCCTCCGCCGCCTCCAGACAGACCGGCACGGAAGGCCCGTACGTGATCAGCGTGGCGCTGCGGCCGCTGCGCCGCACCACCGCCTTGCCGATCGGCTCCACCGCCTTCGGCGCCTCGGGCGACCAGTCGGACTTCGACCAGTAGAGCCGCTTCGGCTCCAGGAAGACCACGGGGTCGTCGGAGGCGATGGCCGCCCGCAACAGGCCGTAGGCGTCCTCGACCGTGGCCGGGGTGACGACGTGGAGCCCCGGGGTCGCCATGTAGTAGGCCTCGGAGGAGTCGCTGTGGTGCTCGACGCCGCCGATGCCGCCGCCGTAGGGCACCCGGACCACCAAGGGCATCGGGAGCGCCCCGCGGGTGCGGTTCCGCATCCGCGAGACGTGGCTGATCAGCTGCTCGAACGCGGGGTAGGCGAAGGCGTCGAACTGCATCTCGACGACCGGCCGCAGACCGTACATCGCCATGCCGACCGCCGTGCCGAGGATGCCCGCCTCGGCCAGGGGGGTGTCCGTGCAGCGGTCCTCGCCGAACTCCTTGGCGAGCCCGTCGGTGACCCGGAAGACGCCGCCGAGGGTGCCGACGTCCTCTCCGAGCACGTGGACCGTCGGGTCCTCGGCCATCGCGTCGCGCATGGCCCGCTGCAGGGCCTGCGCCATGGTGGCGGGCTTGGCCGCGGCCCGGTCCGCCGTCTTCTGCGCGGTGGTCATCACGCCTCGCTCTCGGCGTCGAGTTCGGCGCGCAGCTGAGCCGCCTGCTCGCGCAGTTGCGTCGTCTGCTCGGCGTAGACGTGCGCGAACAGGTCCATCGGTTCCAGCACCGGGTCGGCGTTCATCCGCTCGCGCAGGGCGGCGGCCATCGTCTCGGCGGCCTCGGCCGCCGCACGCTTGCCGTCCTCGTCGAGCAGCCCGCGCTCCGTCAGCTCCTGCTCCAGGATCCGGATCGGGTCGTGGGCCCGCCACGCCTCGACCTCGCCGTCGCCGCGGTAGCGGGTGGCGTCGTCGGCGTTGGTGTGGGCGTCGATGCGGTAGGTGACGGCCTCGACCAGGGTCGGTCCGCCGCCCCTGCGGGCGCGCGCCACGGCCTCGGTGAGCACCTGGTGGACGGCGACGGCGTCGTTGCCGTCGACGAGCCGGCCCGGCATGCCGTATCCGACGGCCTTGTGGGCCAGGGACGGCGCGGCGGTCTGCTTGGCGAGCGGTACGGAGATCGCGAAGCCGTTGTTCTGCACCAGGAACACCACGGGGGCCTGCCAGACGGCCGCGAAGTTCAGCGCCTCGTGGAAGTCGCCCTCGCTGGTGCCGCCGTCGCCGACCATGGCGAGCGCGACCACGTCGTCACCCTTGAGGCGGGCGGCGTGGGCCAGGCCGACGGCATGCGGAAGCTGGGTGGCGAGCGGGGTGGAGAGCGGGGCGATCCGGTACTCCCGCGGGTCGTACCCGGTGTGCCAGTCGCCGCGCAGCAGCGTCAGCGCCTGCACGGGGTCCAGACCGCGGGCGACGGCCGCCAGGGTGTCGCGGTACGAGGGGAAGAGCCAGTCGCGGTCCTCGAGCGCCAGCGCGGCGGCCACCTCGCTGGCCTCCTGGCCGGTGGTCGACGGGTAGACCGCGAGCCGTCCCTGCTTCGTGAGGGCGGTGGCCTGGGCGTTGTAGCGCCGGCCGCGCACCAGCTCCGCGTAGAGCCGCCGCAGCAGCTCGGGGTCGGCGTCGGCCACGGCGTCCGTGCCGAGGACCCGGAAGGGCTCGGCGTCGGGCAGCAGCGGGGCGGGGTCCGTGCGCGGCTTCCACGCCGGAGGCGGGGTGGGCCGGTAGACCGGGGCGGCAGCGGGGGGCTCTTGGACTGTCGAACTGCGCTGTTGCAACGAGTCCACCTCCTCGTGGGAGCGGGCATAAGACCCGAAGACGGGTGGCGCGAATGTGGCGCGCCTCACCTACCGATTGTTCGGTCAGGGAGGCATTTTGGCTACAGGCGCCCTCAGCCTGTGGACAATCGGTTCTCCACAGCCTGGGATAGAAGCAGGTCGTCCATGGGAGAGAGGCGGGGGGACATGGCGGATGAACAAATGGCCCACGAGGGCGAGAGGGGTTCCGCGGCGCGGCCGCTGGACGCCATCGACAGGTCCATCCTCCGCATCCTCCAGACGGACGGACGCGCCTCGATCCGCGCCGTGGCCGAGCGCGTCCACGTCTCCCGCGCCAACGCCTACGCCCGCATCAACCGCCTGATCGACGACGGGGTGATCCGGGGGTTCAGCGCCCGGCTGAACCACGAGCGGGCGGGGCACGGGGCCTCCGCCTACATCACGCTCAAGATCGTCCAGAACTCGTGGCGCACGGTCCGCGAGCAGCTCCAGGCCCTGCCGGGAGCGGCGCACATCGCCCTGGTGAGCGGCGACTTCGACGTCCTGCTGCTCGTGCACACCCCGGACAACCGGACCTTGCGGGAGCTGGTCCTCACCAGGATCCAGTCGATTCCCGAGGTCCTTTCGACCCGCACGCTGCTGGTCTTCGAGGAGACGGACCTGGACCCCGACCACGCCGGGTGACGGCGGGCCGGGCGGGCCCCTCACCCGGGCCCCGGCGCACGGACCACGGCCCTCGGGCTCCCGCTCCCGCGCTACCGCCCCGCGCTCCCGGGGACGGGCCGTACCGGGCGGGGGGCCGCCCGGCGCGTACGGTCCGGCCGTCTCAGCGGGCCGTCCGCAGCCCGTCGAAGGCGAGGTGGACGACGGTGTCCGTCAGCTGCTCCCGGTCCGCGTCCCCGCCCGGATGCGGCCGGTACCACTCCACCAGCGAGTTGATCATGCCGAAGAGCAGACGGGTGGCGAGCCGGATGTCCACATCGGCCCGCAGATCCCCGTCGGCCGCGGCCGCCTTGAGCAGATCGGCCACTCTCTGGTCGAACTCACGCCGCCGCTCCAGCGCCCACCGCTCGGCCCTGGTGTTGCCCCGGACCCGCAGCAGCAGGGTGACGTACGGCAGCTCCGCCATCAGCACCTCGACGGTACGCCGGGTGACGTACTCGACCCGCTCGATGGCCCGCCCCTGGCTCGCCCCCGGTTCGTCGAGGATGGCGAAGAGCTCGTCGAGTGCCCGGCTGACCGCCCGCCGCAGCAGCTCCTCCTTGCCGGAGACGTGGTGGTAGATCGAGGACTTCGAGATGCCCGCGGCCTTGGACAGGTGCTCCATGGAGGTGCCGTCGTAGCCCCGCTCGTTGAAGACCCGGACGGCGACGGAGAGCAGCGTCTCCGGGGTGTAGGTGTCCCGCTTCGCGGTCGTCACGACGCGCCCTCCCCACCCGCCGCGTCCGCGTCCCGCTCCGCCGAGGCGGCCGCGGCCGCCTCGGCGGCCACCCGGCGGCGCAGCGCCTGGGAGGGGGCGTAGCGGCCCGTCGGGTACTCCTCGTGGAGGTTCGACAGCGTCTCCAGGACCCAGTCCGCGCCCAGCTCCTCGGCCCAGGCGAGCGGCCCGCGCGGGTAGTTCACGCCGAGCCGCATCGCGGTGTCGATGTCGTCGGCGTCCGCCACCGCGCGCGTGGCGGCGTCCAGGGCGAAGTCGGCGAGCATGGCGACGGTGCGGGCGACGATCATGCCCGGGACGTCCTTGATGACGCTGACCTTCTTGCCGAGGGCCTGGAAGAGTCCGATCGCCTCCCGCAGCGACCGCTCGTCCACGGTCACGGCGGGCGCCAGGACGATCCGCTCGCAGGTGGCGAAGTCGAGCGCGAGGTCGAAGTGGATGACGGGCATCGCCGCGTCGTCGGCGGCCGTCCCGTCGGTGAGGAAGAGCCTGGCCCCGCTCGGCAGCTCGATCCAGCCCGGGTAGCCCGCCACCGCGTCCTCGCGGAGGTCGACGGTGACGGACGTGGTCTCCTGCAGCAGCCGGACCAGCGGCTCCGCCTGGTACAGATCTCCCTGCACGACCACCGCTGAGGGCGGTTCGGCGGGCGGCGCGGTGTGCGGCCCGGGGGCCGTCGCGCCCTCCCCGTACGGGAACCAGCCCTGCCCCGACTTGCGGCCGAGCCGCGCCGACTCGACCAGCCGGCGCTGGGCGAGGGAGGGGGTGAACTTGGGGTCCTGGGAGAAGGACTCCCACACGGAGCGGGTCACGGCCTCGTTGACGTCCTGGCCGATGAGGTCGGTCAGCTCGAAGGGCCCCATCCGGAACCCGCCGCACTCCCGCAGGGCGGCGTCGATGGTGGCCGGGTCGGCCGCGCCCTCCTCGTACACCCGCAGCGCCTCCGCGTAGAAGGGCCTGGCTATGCGGTTGACGATGAAGCCGGGGGTGTCGGCGCAGCGCACCGGCGTCTTGCCCCAGCTGCGCGCCGTCTCGTACGCGCGCGTGGCGGCGGCCGGATCGGTGGCGAAGCCGCTGACGACCTCGACGAGCGGCAGCAGCGGGGCCGGGTTGAAGAAGTGCAGGCCGACGAACCGGCCGGGCAGGCGCAGCCCGCCCGCGATGGCGGTGACGGAGAGGGAGGAGGTGTTGGTGGCGAGCAGGGTGTCGTCGCCGACGATCTTCTCGAGCTCGGCGAAGAGCTGCTGCTTGACCGGGAGCAGTTCGACGATCGCCTCGACGACGAGCGCCGCGTCGGCCAGCTCGGTCAGGTCGGCGGCGGCGTGCAGCCGGGCCACCGCGCCGTCGCGCTCCGCCCGGTCCATCCGCCCCTTCTCGACCAGCCGGTCCAGCCGGGCCGCGAGGGCGGCCACCGCCGCCTCGGCCCGGCCGGGGGCGCTGTCGTAGAGCCGTACGGGATGGCCGGCGACCAGGGCCACCTGGGCGATTCCCTGGCCCATGGTGCCCGTGCCGACGACGGCGACGCCGCGGCTCCGGTCGATGGCTTCGGTGCCGGCGTCCGGCACCGCGTCGCTCACATTGGCGGTCATACGACTGATCCTCCCCGATGGGTTGTCCACAGCTTCGACAGACCCCCTTGTCCCGACCGATCGTTCGGTTACTCTAACTCTGTCCGCCTGACCCTGCCCAGCTCGACGAGGAGTTGCGCCCATGGCCGCCGCTCAGCTGACCATCGACCACCTGGCCGCGACGCACCGGTCCACACTCGACCAGGCGCTCGACACCATCCGCACCCGTGCCTATTGGTCGCCCCACCCCGAGCACCCCAAGGCGTACGGCGAGAACGGCTCCCTGGACGCCGCCGCCGGACTCGAGGCGCACAAGGCCGCGCTCGGCACGCGCTTCGAGCTGGACCAGCCCGGCACGGACGGCTGGACCGGCGGCGAGGTCTCGCCGTACGGCCCGGCACTCGGCATCGAGTACCCGCACGCCGACATCGACGTCCTGCTGCCCGCCATGCGCGCCGGCATGGCCGCCTGGCGCGACGCCGGGGCCGAGGCCCGCGCCCTGGTCTGCGTGGAGATCCTCGCCCGGATCTCCGCCCGCACCCACGAATTCGCCCATGCCGTGATGCACACCAGTGGCCAGGCGTTCACGATGGCGTTCCAGGCCGGCGGCCCCCACGCCCAGGACCGCGGTCTGGAGGCCGTGGCGTACGCGTACGCCGAGCAGACCCGCACCCCCGGCAGCGCCGACTGGTCCAAGCCGCAGGGCAAGCGGGACCCGCTGGAGCTGTCCAAGCAGTTCACCCCGGTCGCCCGCGGCATCGCGCTCATGATCGGCTGCAACACCTTCCCGACCTGGAACGGCTATCCCGGCCTGTTCGCCTCCCTCGCCACCGGCAATCCGGTCCTGGTCAAGCCGCACCCCCGCGCCGTGCTGCCCCTGGCGCTGACGGTCCGCGTCGCCCGCGAGGTCCTCGCCGAGGCCGGTTTCGACCCCAACCTGGTCGCCCTGGCCGTCGAGCGGCCCGGCGAGGGCATCGCCAAGACCCTGGCCGTCCGCCCCGAGATCCGGATCATCGACTACACCGGATCCACCGCCTTCGGCGACTGGCTGGAGGCCAACGCCCGCCAGGCGCAGGTCTACACCGAGAAGGCCGGCGTCAACACGGTCGTCGTCGACTCCACCGACGACTACAAGGGCATGCTGTCCAACCTCGCGTTCTCCCTCTCGCTCTACAGCGGCCAGATGTGCACCACCCCGCAGAACCTGCTGATCCCCCGCGACGGCATCACGACCGAGGCCGGCCCCAAGTCGTTCGACGAGGTCGTCGCCGACCTGTCGGCGGCGGTCGGCGGGCTCCTCGGCGATGACGCCCGGGCGAACGCCCTGCTCGGCGCCCTGGTCAACCCCGACGTGAAGGCGCGTCTCGAGGCCGCCGCCGACCTCGGCGAGGTGGCGCTCGCCTCCCGCGAGCTGGCCAACCCGGACTTCCCGGACGCCGTGGTGCGCACGCCCGTCATCGTGAAGCTGGACGGCTCCAAGCCGGACGCCGAGGCCGCGTACCTCTCCGAGTGCTTCGGCCCGGTCTCGTTCGCCGTCTCGGTCGACTCGACCGACGACGCCCTCGAGCTGCTGCGGCGCACGGTCCGCGAGAAGGGCGCGATGACGGTCGGCGCGTACACCACCGACGCGTCGGTGGAGCGCGCGGTCGAGGAGGTCTGTCTGGAGGAGTCGGCCCAGCTCTCGCTGAACCTGACGGGCGGGGTGTACGTCAACCAGACGGCCGCGTTCTCCGACTTCCACGGCTCCGGCGGCAACCCGGCCGCGAACGCCGCCCTGTGCGACGGGGCGTTCGTGTCCAACCGCTTCCGGGTGGTGGAAGTCCGCCGCCAGGCCTGACCCCACCGGCGCGGGGGCCCTTACGGCGCCTCCGCGCCCCCCGGGAGGGCGGCGAGCTGCCCGCTCGCGTCGATCTCGGCGTACCGCTGCACCCACGCGTGCATGGCGATGGCGGCCGCCGCCCCCGCGTTGATCGACCGGGTCGAGCCGAACTGGGCGATCGAGCACACCATCAGCGCGTGCTCCCGGGCCTCCTCGGTGAGACCCGGACCTTCCTGCCCGAAGAGCAGCACGCAGCGCCGCGGCAGCACGGTCCGTTCCAGCGGCACCGCGCCCGGCAGGTTGTCGATCCCGATGATCGGGAGGTCCTCGGCCGCGGCCCACGCGGTCAGCGACTCGGTGTCCGGGTGGTGACGCACGTGCTGGTAGCGGTCGGTGACCATCGCACCCCGCCGGTTCCAGCGCCGGCGGCCGACGATGTGGATCTCCTTGGCCAGGAAGGCGTTCGCGGTGCGCACCACGGAGCCGATGTTGAAGTCGTGTCCCCAGTTCTCCACCGCCACGTGGAAGTCGTGGCGCCGGGTGTCCAGGTCGGCGACGATCGCCTCCCGCGTCCAGTACCGGTAGCGGTCCACGACGTTGCGCCGGTCGCCGTCGGCCAGCAGCTCGCGGTCGTAGCGCTCGCCCTCCGGCCAGGGCAGCGGGTGCGGCCCGACGCCGACCTCGGGCGTGTGCCCCTCGTCGTACTGGACCGGCTCGGCCGGCCCGCCGGCCTCGGGATTCTCGGTGGTGCTCACCCGACGAGGGTACGGGGGGCGGCTTCCTCACCCGTACGGCGCTGCTTCGGCACCGCCCGGCCCGGCAGCCGCGACAGCAGCCGGTCCCGGCCGCGCACCACCGCCGCGCCGAGCCCCACCAGGAACGCCGTCGGCAGGAACACCGCGTCCGCGGAGATCATCGCCAGCGAGAAGACGGGAAGCCCGAGCAGGACGGCGATACCCGCGTGTTCCAGCATCATCGCGACCAGCAGGACGTTCTTGACCCGGCGGTTGAACAGCGCGAAGGGGAAGGCGACCTGCACGAGCACGGTGCCGTAGGTCAGCGCCATCACCATCAGGGCGCTGGACCCCAGCACGTCGGAGAGGGCCGGCCAGGGCGCGAAGTAGTCCAGCTTGAGGGGGTAGTACAGGGCGGTGCCGTCCTGCCAGCGCGAACCCTGGATCTTGTACCAGCCCGCCGTGGCGTAGATCAGACACACCTCCGCCATGATCACGACGAGGGTGGCGTTGTGAGCGAGGTTGGCCAGCACGTCGAGCAGGACGTGCGGCTCGCCGGGGGCGAAGCGGCACACCAGCCACCACAGCGCCTGCGCCAGCCACAGCACCCACATCAGCACCAGCAGCCACCATTCGCCGGTCACACCGGAGAAGGCGGTGGCGGTGAGCAGGAACCCGCCGAGCACGGTCCACAGCAGCGGCCCGACGACGTCGCGCCGCGGCGGCGGCTCGTCCCCGGCCTCGTACGCCTCCCGCGCCGCGCGCTCGTCTCGCGCGGCCCGGCGCGCGTCCAGGGACCAGACCTGGGAGCAGCGGGTCAGCACGAGGTAGACGGCGGCGAGGTGGACGACGTTGTCGCCGCCGTCGCCGACGAAGATGGAGCGATTCTGCAGCGACAGCACCCCGGCCATGAAGACCACCGACACGGCGCGGGTGCGCCAGCCGAGCAGCAGCAGGAGAGCGGAGAGCACGGCGAGCCCGTAGACGACCTCGAACCACAGCCGGCCGTCGGACCACATCAGCGCCGTGAAGGCGCCGTTGTCCGTGATCAGCTGCCGGCCCATCTCCCACGACCAGGGGCCGTCCGGTCCGTACAGCTCGTGGCGGTGGGGCAGCTCGCGCAGCAGGAAGAGCAGCCAGGTGAGGGAGAAGCCGATGCGGACGATGGCGCTCTGGTAGGGGCCGAGAGCCGACGCGGTGACGCGCTGGACGGCCCGGGCGAGCCGCCGGTCGACCGGCTCACGGGCGCCGCGGCCGGGGGCTGCGTGGGGTGTGGACGGGTTCACCGGTCCCCCTCCTCGCGGTCGTCCCGCGTCCGCTCGGGCAGGTCGGCGGAGCGCACCTTCCACCACGGCACCTCGCGGTGGACCGGGTCGGTGTTCGTCTTCTCGTCGCTCCACACGGGAGCGGGGACGGCGCGGGTCGAGGAGCGGAGCTGTATGGCCTCCACGGTGCCGCCGAGGTCCTCCTCGGCGAGCCGGAGCATCACGATCCTGCGCATGTAGCTCTCGGAGAGCCGGCCGCGCAGCCCGTTGGGCCGGTGGTCGGCGCTGTGGGAGTTGAGGTAGAAGTCCCAGGCCCGCCGGAGTTCGTTCTGGTCGGTGTGGCTGGGCAGCAGGCTGCCGCGGATCCGCTCCGCGTCCTGCGCGGTGAGGTCGATCCAGTCGGTGGTACGCCGGGGACCGTCGTCGGCCGCGACCTCGGCCCGCACCTGGACGGCGATGTTCTGCTGGAGCGGGTTGGGGGCGAAGAGCTTCCAGTTCTGCTCGAACTCGGGGTACACCCAGCCGTCGACCGCCGCCCCGTGCTGCTTGGTCAGCGTGTTCGACGGCGCGACGTGAAGGAACACCATGCCGACGTGGACACAGGCGAAGACCCCGACGACGGCCAGCGCGACGGCGGCGACGACCTGGTACGGCATCGACAGGGACGCTATCCCGGCGCCGGGCCGGAGGGCCTCGTACGGGGGCGCCGGAACCCCCTCACGCACATCCTCGCCGTCGTACGCGTCCATCCCCGCCCCGATCCCGATCGGCCCACCACGTTATCCACAGGGTTGACACCATACGGGCCGCCGACCCACCATTGAAGTCATTCAACCGAACGATCGGTCGGTAGGGGATCTGATGACCGCAGGGACGGCAGCGACAGCAGTGACCCAGGACGCGCAGCACGCGCGGCCCGGGCAGGACACGGCCCAGGAAGCGACCCAGGCCGCCTACGAGGCGGTGTTCGACGCCGCCGTCGCCGCCGACGAGCGCATCGAGCCACGCGACTGGATGCCCGACGCCTACCGGGCCTCCCTCGTCCGCCAGATCGCGCAGCACGCCCACTCCGAGATCATCGGCATGCAGCCCGAGGCCAACTGGATCACCCGCGCGCCCTCGCTGCGGCGCAAGGCAATCCTCATGGCCAAGGTGCAGGACGAGGCCGGCCACGGCCTCTACCTCTACAGCGCCGCCGAAACACTCGGCACCGGACACGACGAACTCCTCGACAAGCTCCACTCCGGCCGCCAGAAGTACTCCTCGATCTTCAACTACCCCACGCTGACCTGGGCCGACGTCGGCGCCATCGGCTGGCTGGTCGACGGCGCCGCCATCACCAACCAGGTCCCCCTCTGCCGCTGCTCCTACGGCCCGTACGCCCGCGCGATGGTCCGGATCTGCAAGGAGGAGTCCTTCCACCAGCGCCAGGGGTACGAAGCACTGCTCGCCCTCTCCCAGGGCACCGAGGCCCAGCACGCCATGGCCCAGGATGCCGTGAACCGCTGGTGGTGGCCCTCGCTCATGATGTTCGGCCCGCCGGACGACGAGTCGGCCCACTCCGCCCAGTCCATGGCCTGGAAGATCAAGCGGCACTCCAACGACGAACTGCGCCAGCGGTTCGTCGACATCGCCGTCCCCCAGGCAGAGGCGCTCGGACTCACCCTCCCCGACGCCGACCTCCGGTGGAACGAGGAGCGCGGCCACTACGACTTCGGCCCCATCGACTGGGACGAGTTCCGGGAAGTCCTCAAGGGCAACGGCCCCTGCAACGACCAGCGCCTCAGCAAGCGCCGCCAGGCCCACGAAGACGGCGCCTGGGTCAGGCAGGCCGCCGCGGCCTACGCCGAGAAGCACGACCGGCGCACCACACACCACGAGAACGACCAGCACACCGAGCACGACGAGCGCGGCACCCGCGCGGACCGGCAGGACGGGGAGGCACGGGCATGACCACCGACGGATGGCCCCTCTGGGAGGTGTTCGTGCGCTCGCGGCGCGGACTGTCCCACACCCACGCGGGCAGCCTGCACGCGCCCGACGCCGAGATGGCCCTGCGCAACGCCCGCGACCTCTACACCCGCCGCAACGAAGGCGTGTCGATCTGGGTGATCCCCTCCACCGCGATCACCGCCTCCTCCCCCGACGAGAAGGACCCCTTCTTCGAGCCGTCGGCCGACAAGCCCTACCGCCACCCGACGTTCTACGACATCCCGGAGGGGGTGAAGCACCTGTGAGCGACACCGCACTCACCCCCGCGGCCGCCCTCGCCCTCGGCGACGACGCCCTCGTGCTCGCCCAGCGCCTCGGCGAATGGGCGGGCAACGCCCCCGTCCTCGAAGAGGACGTCGCCCTCGCCAACATCGCGCTCGACCTCCTCGGCCAGGCCCGCGTCCTGCTCTCCCTCGTCGGAGACGAGGACACGCTCGCCTACCTCCGCGAGGAGCGGGACTTCCGCAACGTCCAGCTCGTCGAACAGCCCAACGGCGACTTCGCCCACACCATCGCCCGCCAGCTCTACTTCTCCACCTACCAGCGCCTCCTCTACGGACAGCTGGCCACCGGCGGCAGCCCCCTGGCCGGCCTCGCCGCCAAGGCCGTCAAGGAAGTCGCCTACCACCAGGACCACGCCGAACACTGGACCCTCCGCCTCGGCGACGGCACCCCCGAGAGCCACGACCGCATGCAGCGCGCCTGCGACGCCCTGTGGCGCTACACCGGCGAGCTGTTCCAGCCCGTCGACGGGCTCGACGTCGACCACAAGGCCATGGAAGCCGCCTGGCTCGACTCTCTCACCGCCGTCCTCACCCGGGCCACCCTCACCCTCCCGGACGGCCCCCGCACCGGCGCCTGGACCGCCGGCGCGGGACGGCAGGGGCTGCACACCGAATCCTTCGGCCGGATGCTCGCCGAGATGCAGCACCTGCACCGCAGCCACCCGGGGGCGACATGGTGACCATGACCGCCCTGGAAGAGGAACTGAGCCGCATCGCCGGCGCCGTCCCCGACCCGGAGCTGCCCGTCCTCACCCTCGAGGAACTCGGTGTCCTGCGCGGCGTCCGGATGCTCGGCCCCGACCGCGTCGAGGTCGCTCTCACCCCGACCTACACCGGCTGCCCCGCCATCGAGACCATGTCCCACGACATCGAGCACGCGCTCCACGAGCACGGCATCCCCGACGTCTCCGTCGTCACCGTCCTCGCGCCCGCCTGGTCGACCGACGACATCAGCGACGAAGGCCGCCGCAAACTGGCCGAGTTCGGCATCGCACCACCGCGCCCCCAGGGCCCGGCCGGAGGACCGGTCGCGGTCACCCTCGCCATCCGCTGCCCCCACTGCGGCTCCACCGACACCGAGCTGCTGAGCCGCTTCTCCTCCACCGCGTGCAAGGCCCTGCGCCGCTGCACCGCCTGCCGCGAACCGTTCGACCACTTCAAGGAGCTGTAGATGGTGTCCTCAGGCGCCGGACGGGCCGAGTTCCATCCGCTCCGGGTGAGCGACGTCGAGCAGCTCACGGACGACTCGGTGGCCGTCACCTTCACGGTCCCGCCCGAACTGCGCGAGGCCTACCGCCACACGCCCGGCCAGCACCTCGCCCTGCGCCGCACCGCGCGCGACGGCGAGGAGATCCGCCGCACCTACTCCATCTGCGCCCCCGCCGCCCCGCCCGGACAGGAACCGGCCCTGCGCGTCGGCATCCGCCTTGTCGACGGCGGCGAGTTCTCCACGTACGCGCTCAAGGAACTGGCCGTCGGCGACACCGTCGAGGTCATGCAGCCCATGGGCCGCTTCGTCCTCACCCCCCGCCCGGGCCACTTCGCCGCCGTGGTCGGCGGCAGCGGCATCACGCCCGTCCTCTCCATGGCGGCGACCCTCCTCGCCCAGGAGCCCGGCGCCCGGTTCTGCCTCATCCGCAGCGACCGCACCGCCTCCTCCACGATGTTCCTCGACGAGGTCGCCGACCTGAAGGACCGCTTCCCCGACCGGTTCCAGCTCGTCACCGTCCTCTCCCGCGAAGAACAGCAGTCAGGCCTGCCCTCCGGACGGCTCGACCAGGAACGGCTCACCAGCCTGCTCCCCGCCCTGCTGCCCGTCGACGAGATCGACGGCTGGTTCCTCTGCGGCCCCTTCGGACTCGTCCAGAGCGCCGAACGGACCCTGCACAGCCTCGGGGTGGCACGCGCCCGGATCCACCAGGAGATCTTCCACGTCGACGACGGCTCCACCGACGCCCCCGCTCCCGCCACCGGCGCACCGGTCCACGCCACCCTGACGGCCACCCTCCACGGCCGCTCCGGGAACTGGCCCGTGGAAGAGGGCGAGACCCTCCTCGACACCGTGCTCAAAGCCCGCGCCGACGCCCCGTACGCCTGCAAGGGAGGCGTATGCGGCACCTGCCGCGCCTTCCTCGTCGGCGGAGAGGTGCGCATGGACCGCAACTTCGCCCTGGAGCCGGAGGAGACCGAAGCGGGATACGTCCTGGCCTGCCAGTCCCACCCCGCCACTCCCGAAGTGGAGCTCGACTTCGACCGCTGACCGCCCACCAGCCGCCCGAGCGACCCTTCCCATCGCCTAGAACCTGTTCTATCTTGACGGCCCGTCAGAATTTCCCGACGGGCCGTCACGACAGACGCTCAGGCAGGCAACGGAAGGGAAAGCCAGTGGACTTCACCTTCACCGAGGAACAGCAGGCCGCCGCCGAGGCGGCCCGGGCGGCCTTCGCGGACATCGCACCCGACACCGTACCCAGCCCCGCCCTCACCACCGGCGCCGTGGCCGACGACCTCGACCGTGCCCTCTGGGCCCGCCTCGCCGCCGCCGACCTCCTCAGCCTCGTCCTGACCCCCGCACACGGCGGCGCCGGCCTCGACACCATCGCCCTCTGCCTCGTCCTGCGCGAATCCGCCCGCGTCCTCGCCCGCGTACCCCTGCTCGAAACCAGCGCCGTCGCCATGACCATCGAGCGCTACGCCGACGCACGACTCTGCGCCGACCTCCTGCCCCGCGTCGGCCGCGGCGAGCTCGTCCTCACCGCCGCCCCCAACGGCCTCAGCGGCCACGAGCCCGCCGAACAGGCCGTCACCGCCCGCCGCCACGACACCCACTGGACCCTCGACGGCCTCCAGAGCGCCATCCCCTGGGCCCACGGCGCCGACCACATCGCCGTCCCCGCCCACACCCCGGAGGGACGCACCGTCCTCGCCCTGCTCCCCCGCACCCAGCCGGGCGTCACCCTCGCCGACCAGTACTCCACCAGCGGCGAACTCCTCGCCCAACTTCACCTCGACGCCGTCCGGCTCGACCCCACCGATGTCATCGAGACCGAGGGCGCCTGGGAATCACTCCGCGCCGTCCTCACCACCGGCACCTGCGCCCTCGCCCTGGGCCTCGGCGAAGCCGTCCTCACCATGACGAGCCGGTACACCGGAAAACGCGAACAGTTCGGCCACCCCGTGGCCACCTTCCAAGCCGTCGCCGTCCAGGCCGCCGACCGCTACATCGACCTGCGCGCCATGGAAGTCACCCTCTGGCAGGCCGCCTGGCGAACCAGCACCTCGGCCGGCGGCCCGCTCCCCGCGGAAGCCGACATCGCCGTGGCCAAGATCTGGGCCTCCGAAGGCATCCGCCGCGTGGTGCAGACCGCCCAGCACCTCCACGGCGGCTTCGGCGCCGACACCGACTACCCTCTGCACCGCTACCACGCGTGGGCCAAGCAGCTGGAACTGTCCCTCGGCCCCGCCGCGGCCCACGAGGAAACCCTGGGCGACCTCCTGGCAGCCCACCCCCTCACCTGAGAGGGGCCCCGCCCCGGGCCACCGAGCCCGCGGAGGCGGGGGAAACACCGCAGGGCAGGAGACAGCTCTCAGAGGACGAAGGCCGGGCTGCCGTGATCCGTCACCATCGGACGCCCGGCACCGTCCCAGGCGAGCATGCCGCCGTCGACGTTCACCGCGTCGATCCCCTGCTGCACCAGATACTGCGTGACCTGCGCCGACCGGCCACCCACCCGGCACATCACATACGCGCGACGCCCCTCGGACACCGCCTCCGTCACCTCACCGAAGCGCGCCACGAAGTCGCTCATCGGCACGTGCAGGGCGTTTTCGACATGCCCGGCCGCCCACTCGTCGTCCTCCCGGACGTCCAACACCAGCGCATCGGCCGGCACAGAGGCCGCGTCCACCGAGGGCAGCGGGGCGAAATTCATGGGACGTGCCTTCTCTCGTACGTATGGACCGCTCGAACCAACCCGAGCCTCCTGGGAAAACTACTGCACCAGCCCGGCCAGCTCCGCCTCACGCTCGGAAACCTGCGCGAGCAGCTGCTCGGCGATCTCCTCCAGGAGATGATCCGGATCGTCGGACGCCATCCGCAGCATCGCGCCGATCGCGCTCTCCTCCAGCTCCCGCGCGACCAGGCTCAGCAGCTCCTTGCGCTGCGACAGCCACTCGAGGCGGGCATACAGCTCCTCGCTCTCGCTCAGCCGCTCCTCGGCCGGCGCAGGCCCGGCCGCCCACTCCGCGGACAGCTCGCGCAGCACGGCCTCGTCACCACGGGCGTAGGCCGCGTTCACCCTGGTGATGAACTCCTCGCGCCGCTTGCGCTCGCCATCCTCCCGAGCGAGGTCCGGATGCGCCTTCCGCGCCAGCTCGCGATACAGCTTGCGGGCCTCCTCACTCGGCCTGACCCGCTTCGGCGGCCGCACCGGCTGATCCGTCAGCATGGCGGCGGCCTCGGGGGACAGACCGTCGGAGTCGAGCCAGTCGTGGAAGAGCTCGTCGACACCCGGCATCGGCATGACGGCCGCCCGCGCCTCGCGCGCCCGCCGCAGATCCTCGGCGTCACCCGTCCTGGCCGCCCGCGCCTCCGCGATCTGTGCGTCCAGCTCGTCGAGCCGCGCGTACATGGGACCGAGCTTCTGGTGGTGCAGCCGGGAGAAGTTCTCCACCTCGACCCGGAACGTCTCGACCGCGATCTCGAACTCGATCAACGCCTGCTCGGCCACCCGCACGGCCTTCTCCAGCCGCGCCTCGGGCCGCTCCCCGGCACCCTGCCCCTCGGCCGTACCGGCCACATGTCCCTGACCCGAGTCCTGCCCCGAGCCCTGATCGGCGGCCTGCGGGGCCTGGTCGGGGTCCTGGGTGGAGGCCTGACCGGCGTCCTGCTGCGCACTCTGGGCGAAGCCCTGGTCCTGGCCCTGGCCCTGGGAGGGGCTCTGGTCCTGGCCCTGGTCCACGCCTGGGCCCGCGTCTCGGTCCACGTCCATGTCCTCGCTCCGGCTCGTCACCACACCAGCCTACGGTCCCTCGGGGGCCCCTCCCCCCTCCCTCCCCCCCACCCCTCCCCACCCCCTGCCCCCGTGTGCGGTGCCCGCCGGCGGGCGGCGGGCACCGCCGTCAGACGCCCGGCTCGGCCGCGATCCGGCCGTCGCGTACCGCCGTCACCAGGTCGGCGTGGTCCGCCGTGGTGCGGTCGGCGTAGGCCACGGCGAAGGCGGCTATCGCCTCGTCCAGTTCCTCGTTCTTTCCGCAGTAGCCGGCTATCAGGCGCGGGTCCGCGCTGTGCGCGTGGGCGCGGGCCAGCAGGGCGCCGGTCATGCGGCCGTAGTCGTCGACCTGGTCGGCGGTGAGGGCGGCCGGGTCGACGCTTCCCTTGCGGTTGCGGAACTGCCGCACCTGGAAGGGGCGCCCCTGCACTGTGGTCCAGCCGAGGAGGTTGTCGCTGACGACCTGCATGCGCTTCTGTCCGAGGACCACGCGCCGTCCCTCGTGCACGGGCTCCTGGACGGTGAAGCCGACGTCCGGAAGGTGGGGGAGCAGGGCCGACGGCCGTGCCTCCTTCACCTGGAGGACGAGGGGTTCGCCCCGGTGGTCGAGCAGCAGCACGACGTAGGAGCGGGTGCCGACGCTGCCGGTGCCGACGACGCGGAACGCGACGTCGTGAACGGCATAGCGGGAGAGGAGCGGCAGTCGGTCCTCCGAGACGGTGTCGAGGTACGGGCCGAGGGAGGCGGCGACGGCCGCCGCCTCCGCGTCCGGGACCCTGCGGAGCACGGGTGGCGCGTCGACGAAGCGTCGGCCGCCGCCTTCGGCGTCGGTGACGGTCTCGGTGGACTTGGCGGCGAAGCGTGCGCTGGTGTTGTTACGGGCCTTCTCCGAGACCCGTTCGAGGGTGCCGACCAGGTCGCGGGCGTCGGTGTGGGAGACGAGTTCCTCGTCGGCGATCGCGTTCCAGGCGTCGAGGACGGGGAGCCGGGCCAGAAGCCGCATGGTCCGGCGGTAGGCGCCGACGGTGTCGAAGGCGGCGGCCCGGCAGGTGTCCTCGTCGGCGCCCACCTCCCGTCCGGCGAGGACGAGTGAGGTGGCCAGCCGCTTGAGGTCCCATTCCCAGGGGCCGACGACGGTCTCGTCGAAGTCGTTGAGGTCGATGACGAGTCCGCCGCGGGCGTCGCCGTAGAGGCCGAAGTTGGCCGCGTGGGCGTCGCCGCATATCTGGGCGGCTATGCCGGTGACGGGGGAGCCGACGAGGTCGTGGGCCATGAGGCCGGCGGAGCCTCGGAGGAAGGCGAAGGGGCCGGCGGCCATTCTGCCGACGCGTATCGGAGCGAGTTCCGGGACCCGGTCGCGGCTCGACTCCTCCACGGCGCGAAGGGCGTCGGGGCGGCCGGCGGGGAGGGACAGTTCCTTGTGCGCGGAGCGCGGGGTCCGTTCGCGCAGGTGCTTGCCCTGCTTCTTGGGGGAGTCCGTCGCTCCCGTGCGGGTGCGCGGAGCGAACCCGGGGACGTGCGGAATGCGTTCGTCTCCGGTGTCCCGTTGTCCCGGTACCGCTGTCCGGATCTCGCTCATGGAACGTCCTCCCCCGACGTCGTCACCGTGTGGTGCGATCTGTCCGACATCAACTGGGGACGACCGTACAGCCGGGCTCTTCGAGCCGTCTGCCCCTGTGGACAACCGGCTCCGTGGGGAGACCGGGGTGCCCGTCACGAGGGACGGCTACACGCCGACGGCTTCTTCCATCTCCGCCTCGGCGTCGGCCTGCGCCTCCTGCCTCGTCTGCGTCCGTGTCTGTGCCGGTGGGAGTGATGTGGTGGGGGCCTGGGGCTGGCGGCGGCGGGTTTCGGTCAGTGCGGCGAGGGTGGTGAGGACGATGCCGGCCACGAGCCACAGTGCCAGCACGAGGAGGTGACCGCCGAGGGCGTTGCCGTCGAAGTAGACGTGGCTGCGAGCGCCTTCGACGAAGCCTGCGCCGTTCCAGAAGGAGTGCAGGGCGGCGAAGAAGCCGGGCTGGAGTTCGGGGCGGTAGATGCCTCCGGAGCTGGTGAAGTTGAGCATCACGAACAGCACCATCACGCCGAGGGTGGTCCAGCGGCGCAGGAAGGTGTGGAGTCCGACGCCGATGAGGAGGATGCCGGCCGAGTACAGCCAGGACATGGCCCAGAGGCCGCCGAGGCCGTGGTCGGCGAGGTGGAACACCGGTCCGGCGAAGAGGGTGCCGACGAGGCTGACGGCGAGGGACATGCCGACGGCGAGGAGGGCCCGTGTCCGCATGGCCAGGACGGCTCCGGCGCCGCCGATCACGGCGACGGACGCGTAGGAGCCGATGCTCAGGGCGACCAGGAGGAAGAAGATGCCCTGCCCGGTGGGGTCGCCTGCCGAGACGGGGGCGACGTCGGTCACGGTGAGCGGTGCGCCTTGCTGGGCGGCGACCTTGGTGAACACCTTCTCGACGGCCATGGCGCTGGTGTCGGAGGAGGCGGACGCGACGAGGAGTTCGGGGTGTGTGCCGGGGATGTAGGCGCCGAAGCTGGTCTGCTCGCGGAGCGCGGAGACGGCGGCGTCACGGTCGGCGAGGGTGCTGACGTCGAGGGCGCCGTCGCCCTTGTCGTGGAGGGTCTGGGCGAGCACCTGGGCGGTGGGCCCGGAGCCGACGATGTCGACGTGCAGGTCGTGGGGCTGGGGCGCGTGGAAGGCGCCGAGGTAGGCGAGGCCCATGCCGATGCACATGAGGAGGGGGGTGAGCAGGTGCCCGAGGGTGTGCCGCAGCGCACCCGGGGGGTTGGTTCCTGTGGGGGCGGGGCGGGCGGTCACGTGCGCACCTCCATGGTTGGCTTTTACAACTACTTACCGTTGTACTATACAACTGACACGGGACAGCCCGCCAGCCACACCGAGGAGCGTCATGACCGACGGCGACCGCGAGAACTCCGTCGACACCATCCAGCGCGAACTCACGGCCTTCGCCCGGCGGGCGCGTGCCGCGGCGGCCCGGCTCCACCCCGAGCTGCCGCTCGTCTCCTACACGCTGCTCGCCCACATCGTCGACCAGCGGGGCTGCCGGGCCACGGACCTCGCCGCGCACTACATGCTGGACAAGTCGACGGTCAGCAGGCAGGTCGCCGGCCTGGAGAAGATGGGCCTGGTGGAGCGCCGCCCCGACCCGGACGACCACCGCGTGCAGGTCCTGCACCCGACGGAAGCGGGCACCGGTCTTCTCTCCTCCACGCAGGCGAACCGCCTCGCCGCCTACCAGGAACGCCTCAAGGACTGGTCCGCCGACGATCTCGCCCGGTTCGCCGCGTACCTCCTCCGCTACAACGCCGCCGGCACCGCCGGCTTCCCCGACCCCCTCCGCTGACCCCGGCCCCGCCCGACCCGGGCCACGACCCCGCCCCCGCCGGCCCTGTCCGACGGCCCTTCAGCCTCACCCCGGTCCGCCCCTGGCCCGTCGGCCGGACCGCCCCCGACGACCCCCGGGGACGCCTCCCCTACCGCCCGAGAAGCGGCTAGAGCCCCGCGTCCCTGGCCAGCAGTGCCGCCTGCACCCGGTTCTCGCAGCCGAGCTTGGCCAGGATCCGGCTCACGTACGTCTTCACCGTGGCCTCGCTCATGTGCAGCCGCCTCCCCGCGTCGGCGTTGGACAGCCCCTCTCCGAGCAGCGCCAGCACGTCCCGCTCACGCTCGCTCAGCGCCGCGACCCGGCCCCTGGCCTCCTCGGCACGGGCGGCCTCCCGCCCCGAGGCGAGCCGCTCGACCACATGCCGGGTGGCGGCCGGCGAGAGGTAGGCGTCTCCCGCGGCGGCGGCCCGCACCGCCCGGATCAGCTCGGCGGGCGCCGTGTCCTTGAGGAGGAACCCGGCGCCGCCGTGTTCCAGAGCCCGCAGGACGTTCTCCCGCTCACCGAACGTGGTCAGCACGATCACCCTCGCCGAGGGCGCCGTCCTGCGCAGCTCGGGGAGGGCCAAGAGCCCGTCGAGCACCGGCATCTGGATGTCGAGGAGCACCACGTCGGCTGCGTGCGCCCGGGCCTCGTCGACCGCCGCCCTGCCGTCGGCGGCCTCCGCGACCACCTCGATCTCCGGGTCCGAGGTGAGGATCATCCGGATCCCCGCCCTGATCAGCGGTTCGTCATCGGCGATCACGACCCTGATGCGCTGCCCCACAGCTACTCCCCAACGGCTACCGATACGGCGCGGTCAGCGCTACCGCTTGACCTCGTAGGACTTCTTCTCGATCAGCTTGCCGTCCTTGAAGCAGAACCGGAAAACCGGCTCCGCCTCGAAGTCGTCCCCTATCTCCGAGGACATCAGCACCAGGCAGGTGGACCCCGCCGGCTCGGCGGGTCCTCTGCCGTGCAGCCCCGTGGTGGCGATGGTGTCGCCGGAGGGAAGCCGGTCGCGGACCTCCTGTTCGGCGGTGCCGACCTTCACCGCCTCGTACTCGCCGGGGTCGATCATTCCTTCCTTCATCGATCCCACCAGGAAGTAGATGCCGAAGCCGGCCGCCACCATCAGCAGCACCAGTGCCGCGAAGGCGATCCCGCATCCCAGCGCGAACCCGTTCGCCTTGCTCCTGCCTCCGCGCAACGCCATCGCCAGCTCCCGCTCCGTGAACGTCCAGTCGGCCGGTCCGACCGCGACCGGTCCACCGTCGTCGAACACGGGCGCCGCCGACTGCTGCCGGAAGTCGTCGGCGACATCGACCAAAGGCGCTGCTTCTCCCACCCCGTAGGGCAGGACCCCGGCGACCCGGAAGCCGCCGCCGTCCACCGGCCCGGCGTGGACCATGCCGCCGACGAGCCGGGCCCGCTCGTGCAGGCCGGTCAGGCCCTGGCCGCCGCTGACGACGTCGCGAGGAGGGGCAGCGGCCGCCTCGTTGACGATCTCCACGACGAAGGAGTCCGGTTCGTAGCGCAGTTCGACGCCTATGAGGGCGCCGGGAGCGTGCTTGTAGGCGTTGGTCAGCGCCTCCTGGACGATCCGGTAGGCGGCGTGGTCGGCGGCGGGCGGCAGCGTCTGGTGCCTGCCGGCCCGGCGTAGTTCCACCCGGTTGCCCGCGGCTCTGGCCGCCTCCACGAGCCCTTCGATACCGGCGGTCCCCCGCGCCGCCCGTCCCGACTCGTCCCCGGCCCGCACGGGGGCGGACGGCCCGGCGTCCGCCGCCTCGATCCCGTCGCTCAGGATGCCGACGACCTCGCGCAGCTCGTGCATCGCGGTCACCGAGGCGTTCCGCAGGACACTCACGGCCTGGCGCTGGCGGTCGGTCAGCTCCCTGTCGACCTCCAGAGCGCCGGTGTGCACGGAGATCAGCGCCAGCTGGTGACCGAGGCTGTCGTGCATGTCCTGAGCGATCCGCTGCCGCTCCCGCAGCCGGGCCTGACTGGCCACCATGACCCGCTCCCGCAGCAGCTGGGCGTTGCGTTCCTGCAGGGCGTGCAGCAGGGTCCGGCGCTGGGTCCAGTACCGGTTGGCGAGCCCCGGGGCCAGCGTCGTCGCCAGGTAGTACAGCGTCGAGAGGAACACCAGGCTCAGCACCCGGTGCTGGTCCCAGGACTCCACCAGCGTCGTCGCGACGTTCAGGACGTACGCGACGCTGTACGCCACCAGGGCCCGTCCGGCGCCGGCGATACGGCGGCCCGCCGACCAGCCGACCACGATCAGCAGGACCAGGAAGCCCGGCAGGACCGGCGCGAGTGCCCCGGTGACGATCAGCACGCTCGCGGGCAGCCGGCGCCGGAGCAGGGACAGAACGGCGGCGGCCAGGGCGACACCGGCGAGCTGCCATCCCTCGCCGCCGAGCAGTTCCTCGGTCCCGGCGGCCAGCAGCGCCAACACCACCGCGAGCACCGCCTCGCCGGCGGTCCTGCGCCGCGACCACATGCCGGGCGCAGCGAACCACCGCCATCCGGCGGCGATCCCGGTTCTGATCCTCGAAGACGCTTCCACGCTCGCACCCTAGGCAGCGCCCCGCCCCGCCCGCGGCTCTCTTTCGTCTCACCCTCGCGCGACGAACGTCGCACGCACCCGGCGGCCGAGTGACCCGCCGCGTGACCGGCAGACCGACAGACCGGCGGGACGTAGAGCGTGGGACGTGGGGCCTGGGACCCGGGTCCCCGGCGCTCGCAATGCCGGGTCGCGCCCGCCCTGTGACCGACGCACGATGTGAGCTGTACAACGCGGAAGCCCCGTAGGTCGATGACCTACGGGGCTTCCGTCTGGTGCGCGAGGGGGGAGTTGAACCCCCACGCCCTTTCGGGCACTGGAACCTGAATCCAGCGCGTCTGCCTATTCCGCCACCCGCGCATTGGGTGTGTCTCCGGCCCTCACCTTTCGGTGCGAGCGCCTGGCGACATCTGAAGATTAGCACGTCGCAGACGGTGGATTCACATCCGTTGTTTCGGCCCCCCGTCCAGCGAACAGGGAGAGACGAGGAGGCGCGGGAAGAGCCCGCCGGAGCAGGCGAAGACCGACGAAAGGCGGGGCGGGGCAAGGAAAGCCGAGCAGAGCCGGGGAGGGCGGGGCGGATCCGAGGGCACCACCGACCGGCATTCGACACCGAGACGGACTCGTGAGCGGACACGGAACCTGACGCGCCGGCCGGCGTCGCGAGGTCCCGCAACCGGGCCCGCAAACCGGACTCTCGACGGGGCCCGCGACCGTCCGCCCAGACCGGCGCCGTCCCGGGTCGGTCGCCGGACGCCCCGGCCGGGCCCGGTGCCCGACCGGGAAGACGAAGGACCGAGAGCAAGAAGACCGAGACGAAGAACACCGAGGGAAGGAGACCGAGGAAGGAGACCCGGGAAGACGGAAGCCCGAGACGAGGACCGAGCCGAGGACGGGGAAGAAGCCCCGAAGCGAGCCGGAGGACGAGTCGGCGCGGTAAGAAGGAGAACGCACGCGTCGGACCCGTGACGGAAGGGGAGGAAGAGGACGGACCGCCCCCCGGCGATCCCGCCGCTTCGCCCCGCTCTCCCTGCGCACCCGCCGGGTGCGGGACACTGTCCACAGGCCGCCTCTACGATCCGTGTGAGAGGTGACACTCGTCCACAGGGCAGAGAAGGGGAACCAGCCGATTTCCCGACGCGTGGATACGATCAGTAAGCAGTACCAGGACGGCAACGACGGAGGAGGTGCCCCATGGGAGTCCTGAAGCGTTTCGAGCAGCGGCTCGAAGGCCTGGTCAACGGCACCTTCGCCAAGGTCTTCAAGTCCGAGGTCCAGCCCGTCGAGATCGCGGGCGCTCTCCAGCGTGAGTGCGACAACAACGCGACGATCTGGAACCGCGAGCGGACCGTCGTCCCGAACGACTTCATCGTGGAGCTGAGCACGCCGGACTACGAGCGTCTCAGCCCCTACTCGGGCCAGCTCGGCGACGAGCTGTCCGGCCTGGTCCGGGACTACGCCAAGCAGCAGCGCTACACCTTCATGGGCCCGATCAAGGTCCATCTGGAGAAGGCGGACGACCTCGACACCGGTCTGTACCGGGTCCGCAGCCGCACCCTCGCATCGAGTTCGTCACAGTCCCAGCCGCAGCCGCCGGTCGGCGGCTCAGCCCAGGGCCGCGCCCCCGGGTACGGCTACCCTCCGGTCGGTGCCCCTCCGATGCCCGCGGCCCCGCCGCCGGGCGGTCCGCAGCGCCCCGCGCCCGCCGGCCGTCCCGCCGCCGGTGCGCCCGGCCCCATGCCTTCCGCCGGCGCGCAGGTGCGCCGGTGGATCGAGATCAACGGCACCCGCCACCAGATCTCCCGCCCGACCCTGGTCCTTGGCCGCAGCACCGACGCGGACGTGAGGATCGACGATCCCGGCGTGTCCCGCCGGCACTGCGAGATCAGGACCGGAACGCCCTCGACGATCCAGGATCTCGGGTCCACCAACGGCA
The DNA here is from genome assembly GCF_040677675.1 of Streptomyces sp. NPDC053755. Lineage (NCBI taxonomy): Bacteria > Bacillati > Actinomycetota > Actinomycetes > Kitasatosporales > Streptomycetaceae > Streptomyces > Streptomyces sp. NPDC053755. The sequence goes on from NZ_JBFASK010000001.1 coordinate 396,164, forward strand.
TCGTGGTGGACGGGCAGCACACCACCCGCGCTACGCTCCGCGACGGCTCGCGGATCGTCGTGGGCAGCACCACCATCGTTTACCGGCAAGCCGAAGGGTGAAGCGGGGGCAATGTCAGAGCTGACCCTTACGGTCATGCGGTTGGGTTTCCTGGCCGTTCTGTGGCTGTTCGTCATCGTGGCCGTCCAGGTCATCCGCAGCGATCTGTTCGGCACACGTGTCACGCAGCGCGGTTCGCGGCGCCAGGACGCACGGCCGCAGCAGAACGCGCGCCAAGGGGCCGCGCCGCCCCAGCAGCGCGGCCAGCAGAGCGCGGGCGGTGGGCGCCAGCGCCGTGGCGCACCGACGAAGCTGGTCGTCTCCGAGGGCACCCTCACCGGCACGACGGTCGCCCTCCAGGGGCAGACCATCACGCTGGGCCGGGCCCACGACTCGACGATCGTGCTGGACGACGACTACGCCTCCAGCCGGCATGCCAGGATCTACCCGGACCGGGACGGCCAGTGGATCGTCGAGGATCTCGGGTCCACCAACGGCACGTATCTCGACCGGACCCGCCTCACCACCGCCACACCGATTCCGCTGGGCGCGCCGATCCGCATCGGCAAGACCGTCATCGAGCTGCGGAAGTAGTACGACAATGAGCGAGCGGAGCGAGCGGGCCGAGGCGGTCCCCACGACGGACGGCGCGGTGGACCGGCACATCCGGGCCGCGTCCCGGCACGGGCTCCCGACCGGAGGGTGGGCAGTGTGGCTCGAGACCGGCTGTACCCCGAGGCGGCGTCGACAGGGCAGGTGCGCATGAGTCTGTCACTGCGCTTCGCCGCCGGGTCGCACAAGGGCATGATCCGCGAGGGCAACGAGGACTCCGGTTACGCCGGGCCGCGGCTGCTCGCGATCGCCGACGGCATGGGCGGCCAGGCCGCCGGTGAGGTCGCTTCCTCCGAGGTGATCTCCACGCTCGTCACGCTCGACGACGACGTCCCCAGCTCGGACATCCTCACCTCGCTCGGTGCCGCCGTGCAGCGGGCCAACGACCAGCTGCGCATGATGGTCGAGGAGGACCCCCAGCTGGAGGGCATGGGCACCACGCTCACCGCCCTGCTGTGGACGGGCCAGCGCCTCGGCCTGGTGCACGTCGGCGACTCCCGCGCCTACCTCCTGCGCGACGGGATGCTGACGCAGATCACCCAGGACCACACGTGGGTGCAGCGGCTCGTCGACGAGGGCCGGATCACCGAGGAAGAGGCCACCACCCACCCGCAGCGCTCCCTGCTGATGCGCGCGCTGGGCAGCGGCGACCACGTCGAGCCGGATCTGTCGATCCGTGAGGTCCGGGCGGGCGACCGCTATCTGATCTGCTCCGACGGGCTGTCCGGGGTCGTCTCCCATCAGACGATGGAGGACACCCTCGCCAGCTACCAGGGCCCGCAGGAGACCGTGCAGGAGCTGATCCAGCTCGCGCTGCGCGGCGGCGGCCCCGACAACATCACGGTGATCGTCGCCGACGTCCTCGACGTCGACGGCGGCGACACCCTCGCCGGGCAGCTCAGCGACACCCCCGTCATCGTCGGCGCGGTCGCGGAGAACCAGGCCCAGCTGAACGACGGCGGAGCGATGCAGACCCCCGCCGGCCGCGCCTCCGGGCTCGGCCGCGCGGGCGCGCACCAGCAGCAGCCGCCCGCGGGCGGCTTCGGCCCGCCCGGCAGCGGCGACGACCACGGCTACGGCGGCATGCCGCCGCAGGGCTCCTTCGGGGCCTACAGCGACGAGGACTTCGACAAGCCGCGCACCGGCCGCAAGTGGCTGAAGCGGAGCTTCCTCCTGATCCTCGCGCTCGCCGTGCTCGGCGGCGGCACCTACGGCGGATACCGCTGGACGCAGACGCAGTACTACGTCGGCTCCAAGGACGAGCACGTGGCGCTGTACCGGGGCATCAGCCAGGACCTGGCCTGGATCTCGCTCTCCAAGGTGGAGAAGGATCACCCCGAGATCGAACTCAAGTACCTGCCGCCGTACCAGCGCAAGCAGGTCGAGGAGACGATCGCCGGGGGCAGCCTCGGCAAGGCGCAGGCGAAGATCCAGGGGCTCGCCGCGCAGGCGTCGGCCTGCAAGAAGGAAGAGCAGCGCCGTGAGGCCGCGGAGAAGGCCGCGGACCAGGCGAGCAAGCCGCCCGCGGACGGCTCGACCCCGCCCGACCCCAAGCCCACCACAGCCGCTCCCTCACCGGGTCCCACCCTCTCGCAGGACGAGAAGGAGCTGGCCTCGAACTGCGGCAAGCAGTAAGACCCGTAGGGGGCCTTTCACCACCATGAGCGTTGTCACCAACACGACCACCATCGGCGCGATCGAGGCGCCGAGCCGCCGTAACACCGAGCTGGCGCTCCTCGCGTTCGCCGTCGTCATCCCGGTGTTCGCGTACCTCAACGTCGGCCTGGCGCTGGACGGCGAGGTCCCCTCGGGCATGCTCGGGTACGGACTCGGCCTCGGCCTGCTCGCGGGCGTCGCGCATCTCGTGGTGCGGAAGTTCGCCCCGTACTCCGACCCGCTGCTGCTGCCGCTGGCCACGCTGCTCAACGGCCTCGGTCTGGTGCTGATCTGGCGGCTCGACCAGTCGCCGCGGATCATCGCCCGGTACAAGACCTTCAGCCCGGACGCGCCGAACCAGATGCTGTACTCGGCGATCGCCATCGCGATGTTCGTGGGCGTGCTGCTGCTTCTGAAGGACCACCGGGTCCTGCAGCGGTACACGTACATCTCGATGGTCGCCGCCCTCGTCCTGCTGCTGTTGCCGCTGGTCCCGGGCCTCGGCGCGGACGTCTTCGGCGCCAAGATCTGGATCCGCGTCGGCGGCTTCTCCATCCAGCCCGGCGAGTTCGCGAAGATCGTTCTCGCGGTGTTCTTCTCCGGCTATCTGATGGTGAAGAGGGACGCGCTGGCTCTGGCCAGCCGCCGCTTCATGGGCCTCTACCTGCCGCGCGGCCGCGACCTCGGCCCGATCCTCACGATCTGGGCCGTCAGCCTCCTCATCCTGATCTTCGAGAACGACCTCGGTACGTCCCTGCTGTTCTTCGGCATGTTCGTGATCATGCTGTACGTGGCGACGGAGCGGACCAGCTGGATCGTCATGGGTCTGCTGATGTCCGTGGCGGGCGCGGTCGGCGTGGCCTCGTTCGCGGGCCACGTCCAGGCCCGTGTGGACGCGTGGGCGGACCCGTTCGGCTGCGCCACGGAGGTCGCCGCCTGCGACCAGATGTCGCAGGTGCTGATGTCCTTCGGCTCCGGCGGCATCCTCGGCACCGGCCTCGGCCAGGGCAACTCCGACCTGATCGGTTTCGCCGCCAACTCCGACTTCATCTTCGCCACGGTCGGCGAGGAGCTCGGGCTGACCGGTGTCATGGCGTTCCTGCTGCTGTACGGCCTGATCATCGAGCGCGGTGTCCGCACCGCCCTCGCGGCCCGCGACCCGTTCGGCAAGCTGCTCGCGATGGGTCTGTCCGGCGCGTTCGCGCTGCAGATCTTCGTCGTCGCCGGCGGTGTGATGGGCCTCATCCCGCTGACCGGTATGACCATGCCGTTCCTCGCGTACGGCGGTTCCTCCGTGATCGCCAACTGGGCCCTGATCGGCATCCTCATCCGGATCAGCGACACCGCGCGCCGCCCGGCGCCCGCCCCCGCCCCGTCCCCCGACGCCGAGATGACCCAGGTGGTCCGTCCGTGAACAAGCCCCTGCGCCGGGTCGCGATCTTCTGCGGCCTGCTGGTCCTCGCCCTGCTGATCCGGGACAACTGGATCCAGTACGTCCGCGCCGACGAGCTGAACGCCCACCCCCGTAACAAGCGGGTGCAGATCGAGCGCTACGCCAACGTCCGCGGCAACATCATCGTGGACGGCAAGCCCATCACGGGCTCGGTCGACTCCCAGGACCCGTACTACCGCTTCAAGCGGACCTATGCCGACGGCCCCATGTGGGCCCCGGTGACCGGGTACGCCTCGCAGGCCTACGACGCCAACCAGATCGAGAAGATCGAGGACGGCATCCTCACCGGCAACGACGACCGGCTCTTCTTCGACCGCACGCTGGCGATGTTCACCGGTGACAAGAAGAAGGGCGGCGACGTCGTCACCACCCTGAGCGGCGCCGCGCAGAAGGCCGCCTTCGAGGGTCTCGGCAAGAAGACCGGCGCCGTCGTGGCCATCGAGCCCAAGACGGGCAAGATCCTGGCGCTCGCCTCCACCCCCTCGTACGACCCGTCGTCCTTCGCCGGCTACTCCCGCGAGGACGAGAAGGCGTGGGTCGCGCTCGAGCAGAACAAGAACAAGCCGAAGCTCAACCGCGCCCTGCGCGAGATCTACCCTCCGGGCTCCGTCTTCAAGGTCGTCACGGCGGCCGCGGCGCTGGAGAACGGCAAGGTCACGGACATCAACGCGCCGACGGACACGCCGGAGCCGTACAAGATCCCGCTCTCCACGCAGCCCATGAAGAACCACGCCAACGGCTGCGAGAACGCCAGCCTGAACCGTGCGCTCGAGGTGTCCTGCAACTCCGTCTTCGCCAAGCTCGGTGACGAGGTCGGCCGCGACAAGATGGTCGAGACGGCCGAGAAGTTCGGCTTCAACGCCGAGCAGTTCACCCCCGTCCGCTCGGCCGCATCCGTCTACGACAAGAAGATGGACCGCGGCGGGAACGCCCTCTCCTCCATCGGCCAGTTCAACACGGCGACCTCCCCGCTCCAGATGGCGATGGTCACCGCGGCGATCGCCAACGACGGCAAGCTCATGAAGCCGTACATGATCGAGGAGCTGCGCGCGCCCAATCTCGACGTGCTCAAGCGGAACGAGCCCGAGGAGATGAGCCGCCCGGTCTCGCAGCAGAACGCCCAGCTGATCCAGACGATGATGGAGAACGTCGTCGAGAACGGCACGGGCGGCAACGCCGACCTGGACATGGACGGCGTGAAGGTCGGCGGCAAGACGGGTACGGCCCAGCACGGCGAGAAGAACGCCAAGCGGCCCTACGCCTGGTTCATCTCCTACGCCAAGACCGACCAGGGCTCCCCGGTCGCCGTCGCCGTCATCGTCGAGGACTCCGAGGGCACCTCGCGCGAGGACATCAGCGGTGGCGGCCTCGCCGCCCCGATCGCCAAGGCCGTGATGAAGGCGGTACTGAAGACCAGGAGCTGACCGTACGGCCGGGTTCCGGCCGGATACCGGTCAGGTATCAGGTGCCGGTCGCGGGCGGAACGCCTTCCCCGCGGCCGGTAGCGTATGCGCGAACAGCACACCGCCGGACCACACACGGGTGCGGTCGGGACAGACGGAGAGGGCTGGATTAGCTATGGAAGAGCCGCGTCGCCTCGGCGGCCGGTACGAGCTGGGCTCGGTGCTCGGCCGTGGTGGCATGGCCGAGGTCTACCTCGCCCACGACACCCGGCTCGGCCGCACCGTCGCCGTGAAGACGCTGCGGGCCGATCTCGCCCGTGACCCGTCCTTCCAGGCCCGGTTCCGCCGTGAGGCCCAGTCTGCCGCCTCGCTCAACCACCCGGCGATCGTCGCGGTCTACGACACGGGCGAGGACTACGTCGACGGGGTGTCCATCCCGTACATCGTGATGGAGTACGTCGACGGCTCGACCCTGCGTGAGCTGCTGCACTCCGGGCGCAAGCTGCTGCCCGAGCGCACCCTCGAGATGACGGTCGGCATCCTCCAGGCCCTCGAGTACTCGCACCGCGCCGGCATCGTGCACCGTGACATCAAGCCGGCGAACGTCATGCTGACGCGGACCGGCCAGGTCAAGGTCATGGACTTCGGCATCGCCCGCGCCATGGGCGACGCCGGGATGACCATGACGCAGACCGCCGCGGTCATCGGCACCGCGCAGTACCTCTCCCCGGAGCAGGCCAAGGGCGAGCAGGTCGACGCCCGCTCCGACCTGTACTCCACCGGCTGCCTGCTGTACGAGCTGCTCACCGTCCGGCCGCCCTTCGTGGGCGACTCCCCGGTCGCGGTCGCCTACCAGCACGTACGGGAGGAGCCGCAGCCGCCGAGCAACTTCGACCCCGAGATCACGCCCTCGATGGACGCCATCGTCCTGAAGGCGCTGGTGAAGGACCCCGACTACCGCTACCAGTCCGCGGACGAGATGCGCGCCGACATCGAGGCCTGCCTCGACGGTCAGCCGGTCGCCGCGGCCGCCGGGATGGGCGCGGCCGGATACGGCGGTTACGGCGGCTACGCGCCGGACGACCAGCCGACGACGGCGCTGCGCCAGACCGACCCGGCGGGCCAGACGTCCATGCTGCCGCCGGTGAACCCCGACGACGGCGGATACGGCTACGACGACCGCCCGGCCCGCCGCCGCCAGCAGAAGAAGTCGAACACCTCGACGATCCTGCTGGTCCTCGCGGGCATCCTGGTGCTCGTCGGCGCGATCCTGATCGGCCGCTCCATCTTCGACAGCAAGGAGGGCACGGACCAGGTGGTCGTGCCGCAGTTCGTCGGCAAGACGCTGCAGGAGGCCGAGGGCCTCGCGACCAACGCCCAGGTGAAGGTCGCGCAGTCGGGAGCCGAGCGCTGCGACCAGCCCAAGGGCACGATCTGCCGGCAGACTCCGGCGGCCGACGGCACCGCGAAGATGAACGTCAACGAGACGATCTCGGTCGTGGTCTCCGAGGGCGCCCCGCAGATCGAGGTGCCGGACGTCACCGAGAAGTCCCAGGAGAGCGCGGAGGAACAGCTGCGCGCCAAGGGCTTCCAGGTGAAGGTGGTGAAGGAGGAGTCGGACGAGGAGCCGGGCCGGGTCCTGAGCCAGAACCCGACCGGTGGCTCGAAGGCGGAGCAGAACACCGAAGTGACGATCACGGTGGCGAAGAAGAAGCAGACGCCGCTGCCCGACGTCACCACGAAGTCGTACGACGCGGCCGTCCAGCAGCTGTCCACGCTCGGGTTCACGAACATCGCCCGCCAGGACGTCGACTCGGACCAGCCCGCGGGCACGGTCATCGAGCAGACCCCGAAGGGGAACACGGACCAGCCCAAGGACGTCCAGATCACGCTGAAGGTCTCCAAGGGTCCGCAGCAGCAGCCTCCGGCCACGATCCCCGGCGGCCTCGCCGGCAAGAAGTACCAGGAAGTGAAGCAGCAGCTGGAGGCGTTGGGCCTGGTCGTGACGGCTCAGGGCTCGGACAGGGACAACGCCACGGTCCTCGGCACCAACCCGCCGGAGGGCAGCCAGGTCACCCCGGGCCAGACGATCACCGTCTACACCGCGGGCGGAAACGACGGCGGCGGCTTCTTCGACTAGCCTCGCCGGACGTACCACGCGAAGGCCCCGGCATCCTGGAGGATGCCGGGGCCTTCGTTCATGCTCTCGGGCGACGCGATCTGTCCGTCAGCGCAGTTCCGCGGGCGGCGTGCGGTCCCGGTCCACCTTCTCCGTACGCTCCAGCTCGCCCCAGACAATGTAGCGGTGGTCCGAGGTGTACATCGGGGTGCACGTCGTCAGGGTGATGTAGCGGCCCGGCTTCTTCTTGCCCGACTCCTCGGGGACGGGCTGGATGACGTCCACGTTGTACTTCGTCGTCTCCGGCAGGGTCTTGTAGACCTTGTAGACGAACCAGGTGTCCTGGGACTCGAAGATGATCGAGTCGCCGTTCTTCAACTTGTGGATGTTGTGGAACTTCGCCCCGTGCCCGTCCCGGTGCGCGGCGAGCGTGAAGTTGCCCTGCTTGTCCTGCGGGAGGGCCGACTTGATCGGGTCGGTGTAGTAGCCGGCGACACCGTTGTTGAGGGTCTTGCTGTCGGTGCCCTTCTTGACCAGTATCTCGCCGTCGTCCATGGCGGGTACGTGCAGGAAGCCGATGCCGTCCTTGGTGTCGAGGGCGCCCGGTCCGCCGGCCCAGCGGTCGCGGACCTGCTCGCCTTCCTGGTCGGCGGCGCGGTCGGCGAGGACGTTGGTCCACCACAGGGAGTAGACGACGAAGAGTCCGAGCACCAGACCGGCGGTGATGAGGAGTTCACCGAAGAGGCTGATGATTCCGGCGATCCTGCTGCGCGCACGTGCTGCCACTACGTCGTCCCGTCTCGAGGAATGGGGTCTCAGCCTACGAGCGCGTCCGGTTTCCCCTTGCTGCGCGGGCGTTCCTCGACCATCTTGCCCCACACGATCATGCGGTACGTACTGGTGAATTCGGGGGTGCAGGTGGTGAGCGTGATGTACCGTCCGGGGGCCGTGAAGCCCGACCCCTTGGGCACCGGGTCGATGACGGCGACGTTCGACGGCGAGGTCTGCGGCAGGATGCTCGCCATCTCGTAGGTGTAGTACGCGTCCTGCGTCTCGACGACGATCGGGTCCCCGGGCCGCAGCTGGTTGATGTACCGGAACGGCTCGCCGTGCGTGTTGCGGTGGCCGGCGACGGCGAAGTTGCCCTGCTTGTCGGAGGGCATCGCCGTCTTCAGGCTGCCCTCGGCATAGTGGCCGACCATGCCCCGGTCCAGGACCTTGGGCTTGTTGATGCCCTCGGCGATGGGGACGACCACGTCCAGCTTGGGGATGTACATGATGGCGAAGCCCTGCCCGGGCTCGAACGCCTCCGGGGCGCGGCCCTTCGTCCAGGCGTCCTCGATCTGTTCCTTCGCCTGGTCGGTCTGCTGGCCGGCGCGGACGTTCGTCCACCACAGCTGGTAGGTGACGAAGAGCAGCATGACGACGCCGAAGGTGATGAACAGCTCGCCCACGACGCGGCTGGCGACGACGCCGACGCTCTCCTTGCGGGCGCGGGCCGCCCGGCGGGCCTCGACGCGCGAGAGGGGAGCGGCGGGCGCGGCGGGGGCCGGCGCGGGGGCGGTCGCCCCTCGGCGCCCCCTCCCCCTGCCCTTGGCGGCGCGCCGCCGCTCGGCTCTGCCGGGCCCCAGGTCGGGCGTCGGGGAGGGTCTCGGCGAGGGCGTGGGCGCGGGCTCCGCATCGGTGTCGACCGACCGGAGGGCCACGGTCTCGTCGTAGGCCGCGTACGGGGCGTCGTACGGGGCGGCGTAGGTGGCGTCGTACGAGCCCTGGAAGGGGGTCTCCTGGGCCGCTTGGGGCACCGGGGACTCCCGTACGGGTTCGTACGCCGTCGTCCCGTAGGAGGGCGGGTAGGCCGTCTCCTCGTACCGCGGCGCGGGTATGGGGTCGTGCACCGTGTTCGGGGCCGGCTGCGGCACCGCGTGCGACAGCGCGTCCGGCTCGGGGTGCTGTGCGGGTACGGGCGCGGGCTCGGGTTGCGGCTCCGGCGGGTTCGTCGCCCGGAACCACGGCGACCCCGCCGTCACGCGACGGCCTTGCCCACCACCGGCGCGAGCCCCGCCGACCGCCCGACCGCCCCCTTGTCGCCGCACCGCTCCAGCCAGTTGGCGAGCATCAGGTGACCGTGCTCGGTGAGCACCGACTCCGGGTGGAACTGAACCCCTTCGACGGCCAGTTCACGGTGGCGCAGCCCCATGATGATGCCGTCGTCGGTCCGTGCGGTGACCTCCAGCTCGTCCGGCAGGCGCGTGGGCTCGGCGGCGAGCGAGTGGTAGCGGGTCGCGGTGAAGGGCGAGGGCAGGCCCGCGAAGACGCCCGTGCCCTCGTGGCGGACGAGGGAGGTCTTGCCGTGCAGCAGCTCGGGGGCCCGGTCGACGACGCCGCCGTAGGCGACGGCCATGGACTGCATGCCCAGGCAGACACCGAAGACGGGCACGCCGGTGTCCGCGCAGTGGCGCACCATGTCGATGCAGACGCCGGCCTGTTCGGGAGCGCCGGGGCCGGGGGAGAGCAGGACGCCGTCGAAGCCGTCCTGGGCGTGGCCCAGCTCGACCTCGTCGTTGCGCACCACCTCGCACTCGGCACCGAGCTGGTAGAGGTACTGCACGAGGTTGAAGACGAAGCTGTCGTAGTTGTCGACGACGAGAATCCGCGCGCTCACTGGCCGTCCACCGTCACATCGTTGAACGGAAGCAGAGGCTCCGCCCAGGGGAACACATACTGGAAGAGGGCGTAGACGACCGCGAGGACCAGCACGAGGGACAGGAAACCCCGCACCCACGCGTTGCCCGGCAGATGCCGCCAGATCCAGCCGTACATGCCGTCCACTGCCCCTTCCGTTCGTCTGGGGACCAGAGTACGGGGCGATGGCCCCCGCGAGGGGTCAGCCGTGCAAAGCCGGTGGCTTGCCGTGCGTCACAGGCCGCGTGGCGTCCAGGTGCGCCCAGACGACCAGGCGGTGGCTGCTGCCCCACTCCGGCTCGCAGGTGGTGAGGGTGAGGTAGCGGCCGGGTCCTTCGAAGCCCGATCCGCGGGGCACGGGGTCGATCACGCCGACGTCGGTCGGCACGGTCCGCAGGGGCGCGCGGGCGACGCGGTACGTGAACCAGGTCGTCCCGTCGGTGAGGACGACGGGGTCGCCCGGGCGCAGCCGGGGGAAGTCCTTGAACGGATCTCCGTATGTGCGGCGGTGTCCGGCCACGGAGAAGTTGCCGGTCCCGCCGAGGCGGGCGGTGGAGGCGTAGTGGCCGAGGCCCTTCTTCAGGGTGGCGGGGGCGGTGCCCTCCAGGACGGGCCATTCCCAGTCCTCGCCGAAGCGGGGAACGTACATGACGGCGATGCCCTTGCCTGCCGTGTAGGGCCGCGGTGCGGCGGTGGCCGTCCCGGTCCCGGAGGGCCCGGGGAGGGGCTGCTCGACCCAGGCGCGCCGGAGCAGGTCGACCTCGCCGGCCGTGGCGCTGCCGGCTTCGACTCCGGTCCAGAACAGCACGTACGCGACGAAGAGGAGGATCACCGCTCCGGCGGTGACGCAGACCTCGCTGAGGGTTCTCACGACCAGTCGTACGGACAGCCCCACCCTGCCCTCCCTGCGGTCGGCTCGTGGTCGGTCAGCTCACCGGCTTCGCGTGGTGGAGGTCCACTGTGCCCGAGTAGCCGGGGAGAGTCACCGCCCGGTGCTCGTCCACTTTCCAGCCGAGCCCGTAGGCCTTCACGTAGAGCTGGTAGTTCTGGATCGCCGGGGAGTCGGTGAGTGCCTTGTTCAGCGCGTCCCGGTCACCCACAGCGGTGATCTTGTACGGCGGGGAGTAGACCCGGCCCTGGAGGATCAGGGTGTTGCCGACGCAGCGCACGGCGCTGGTGGAGATGAGCCGCTGGTCCATCACCTTGATGCCCTTGGCGCCGCCCTTCCACAGGGCGTTCACGACGGCCTGGAGATCCTGCTGGTGGATCACGAGGTCGTTGGCCTGCGGTTCGGGGTATCCAGGGGCCGCCTGGGCGTTCTGCGGGGCATCATTGAGGGTGACGGTCAGCCCGGGCCCGGAGGTCTCCGTGGTCCCGGCGGCCGTCTCGAGGGCTCGCAGCCTGGCGTCCTCGGCCCGGGTGGAGCCGTCGTCGCGGGCGGCGAGGGCGTCGACCTGGCGGCGTACCGCGGCGGTGGACTCGTCCAGGCCCGCGTTCTTGTGGCTGCGCTCCTCGATGAGGTCGGAGAGCCTCAGCAGCGAGGCGTCCGTGCGGATGTTGGTGCCCTTGGCGGTGTTGAAACTGGTGACGAAGATCAGCCCGGCGAGGGCGAAAACGGCAGCGGTGAGGACCCGGACGGGCCGCCACTGGGATGATCGGCCCGGCCCGGTGGGAGAGTCGGCGGAATTGCTCAACGTACCCTGATCCCCTTCGGTGCCACGGAAGCACTACGCTAACGGACGCCCGGGGGACGCAGTGGTCCTCCTACGTCACATCCCGGCGCCAGCCACAGTTCCCTGCGCGGTCACGCAGCGCATCGACAGGAGAGTCCCTCGTGCCGAAGTCACGTATCCGCAAGAAGGCCGACTTCACGCCCCCGCCCGCCAAGCAGGCCACCAACATCAAGCTGACCAACCGCAGCTGGGTGGCACCCGTGATGCTGGCGCTGTTCCTGATCGGGCTGGTGTGGATCGTCGTCTTCTACGTCACCGACGGCTCGCTGCCGGTGAAGTCCCTCAACAACTGGAACATCGTCGTGGGCTTCGGGTTCATCGCGGCCGGGTTCGGCGTCTCCACCCAGTGGAAGTAGCCGTCCCCGGGTCGGCCGTCAAGCCTTGCCCTGAGGTTATCCACAGCGTTGTGCACAGCACTGGATAACTTACGAAGATCTGTGGATAACCCACCGGTAGGTTGACGCCGGTGTGACTGCGCCACCCTCGTGACGGAGGGTGGCAGGCCCCTTGCCCTGATGGGAAAGTCCCAGCTCGGAGGCAGGGGGCACAGTTGTTCCCAGGAAACGCACACCCCGACCCCCCGCCTGTGGATAACTCTGGGGAAAGCTCTCCTCAGAGGCTCATCCACAGCTGTGACTGCTCAGGTGAGCGCGGCGGAGCGGGCCAGGACCAGCCCCAGGTCGATCACGAGCACGAATCCACAGGCCGCGTACTGGACGAGCGCCCGGCGGGCCCGGGGCGCGTGCACCAGGCCGTACGTCACCAGCGCGCCGCCGACCAGGCCGCCGATGTGCGCCTCCCAGGAGATGCCGGGCCGGGTGAAGGTCAGCAACAGGGACAGCGCCGTGAACAGGATCACCGGCCGCATGTCGTACCGCCGGCGGCGGGCCAGCACCACCCACGAGCCGATCAGGCCGAAGACGACGCCCGAGGCGCCCAGCGACGGCTGGTTCGGGGCGGCGACCAGGAAGGCCAGAGCCGAGCCGGAAAGCCCGGAGAGCAGGCACAGCACGGCGTAGCGGATCCGCCCGAGCTCCGGCTCGACGATCCCGCCGATGATCCACAGACCCAGCATGTTGAAGACGAAGTGCGGGATCTCCTGGTGCAGGACGGTGGACGTCACCAGCCGGTACCACTCGCCGTCGGCGACCCCCACCACCTCGGCCAGCGCCGGGCTGTACGCGTACCCGATCAGCGCCAGCTCGTCCACGAGGCGGTCGCCGGCCACCTGGACGGTGATGAAGAGCGCCAGGTTGATAGCGATGAGGATCTTCGTGACCAGGCGCCCGTCGGACGCCACCCGGCCGCCGGCCAGGGTCCGCGGCTGGTTGGCGTCGGGCGCGTGGCCCGTGCCGGAGCCGCCGCGCACACAGTCGGGGCACTGGAAGCCCACGGAGGCGGAGACCATGCACCGGGGGCAGATCGGCTTCTCGCAGCGGGTGCAGCGGATGCCGGTCTCGACGTCCGGGTGGCGGTAACAGCGCGGCAGGCCGGACTCCGGCTCCATGGTGTCCCTCCCGAGGACAGGGGCGGCTGGGGTGTACGCGCGCGGGCGACGCACGGCACCGCCCCGCCCTCCTGACGGACGGGCGGGGCGAAAAGGTTCCCGGACGCGGTCGGCGACGGGGTGGCCGGGCGCGGTGGTCGGCTCCGGCGGGCGCGGTGGTCGGCTCCGGCGCGGACCGGCGCACGCCAGGACCGGTCGGCTCACACGAGGACCGGTCGGCTCACACCAGGACCGGTCGGCTCTCACCAGGACCGGTCGGCTCAGGCCCCGACCCGCGCAGGCCAGGACCCGTCAGCTCTGGCGGGTCTCGATCACGACGGACTCGATGACCACGTCCTGGACCGGGCGCTCGGTGCGCGGGTTGGTCTCCGTGGTGGCGATCGCGTCGACGACCTTCTTGCCCGCCTCGCCCACCACCTCGCCGAAGATCGTGTGCTTGCGGTTGAGCCAGCTCGTGGCACCGACGGTGATGAAGAACTGCGACCCGTTGGTCCCCGGCCCCGCGTTGGCCATGGCCAGCAGGTAGGGGCGGTCGAAGAACAGCTCGGGGTGGAACTCGTCCGCGAACTCGTATCCCGGACCGCCGGTGCCGTTCCCCAGCGGGTCGCCGCCCTGGATCATGAACCCCTTGATGACCCGGTGGAAGACGGTGCCGTCGTAGAGACGGTCCGTCGAGACCTTCCCGGTCGCGGGGTGGGTCCACTCCCGCTCGCCCTGGGCGAGCTCCACGAAGTTCCGGACCGTCTTCGGCGCGTGATGCGGCAGCAGCCGGATCTCGATGTCGCCCTGGCTGGTCTTCAGAGTGGCGTACAGCTGCTCGGCCACGATCCGCCTTCCGTCGATCTCGTCGGGGTCTCCCCTGGCGGGTCGATCCTGCCATGCCCCGGATGCCCGCCCCGCATGCCGGACCGCGATACGACAGGCATGATTTCGAAAAGGGTGGAAAGGCGAAAAACCGACACCGCCACCGAGTAGGAGGATCCCGTGACCCGGATGGACAGCGTGCGCACCGCGACCGATTCGGCCAAGGACAGTGTGCTGCACGCGGCGGAAGTGGTGGCGCCCTATGCGACCACGGCCAAGGACCAGGCCGTGGTGTACGCGGGCACGGCCAAGGACCACGCCGCTCTCTACGCGCACGAGGCACGCGTCCGGCTCGCGCCGAAGGTCGAGAAGGCCGCGCGTCAGGCACGTCACCAAGCTCGTCTGCAGTACAACTGCCATGTCGCACCGCACGTACCGCCGCGGGTCGACGCCGCCGCGCATCGTGCCGCGGTGCGGACCCGTAAGGCCGCCCGTCAGGCGGCCGACTACACCGTTCCGCGTGTCGAGCACGCGGTCGCCGCGACCGGTCCTGTCCTGGACGAGGCCGGCGCGCGTTCCGTCGCCGCCTGGGCCGCGCTCCGCGGGCAGGTGACGCCGAAGGAAATCCGGAAGATCGTGAGGAAGCACGAGCGTCGGGCGAAGGCCGGACGCCTTGCCAAGGGACTCGTGGTCCTGGGTGTTGTGGTCGGCGGCGCCTACGCCGCCTGGAGGTGGTGGGACAAGCAGGCCAATCCGGACTGGCTGGTCGAACCGCCCGCGCCTACCGAGATCGACGAGGAGTCGGTGCTGTCGTCCGTCGACGGCGGCAGGTCTCTCGACGACGAGATGGCGGCCAAGCAGGCCGAGGCCGATGCGGCGGACACCACCGCCGCGGAAGCCGGCACGGCCGAGGACGAGACCACGGACCGGGACGAGCGTCCTTGACGAGATGAGCGTCGCGGAGGAGACCAGTGTCCCCGAAGCGATGACTGTGGCTCTGGAGACGAGTGTCCTCGCGGAGAGGGGCGTCCCTGGCGGGATTCCCGTCCCTGACCGGACGAGTGTCGGTGAGGCGGGATCCCGGGAGAAGGGCTTCTCCGGGGCGACCGTCGCGACGACGAGCTGACAGCGGATGTACCGGCACGGATGCAGGGCGTGGGGAGGGAAGTGACTCCCCGCGCCCTACGCGGCCGAGGCAAGCGCCAGACCCGACAGTTCCGACTGCTCGGCCAGGCCCGTCTCGGCCGAAGTGCCGGTACGCCGCTGCCGTACGGAGGGCGAGGAGCCGTGCGCCTCGGCGCCGATGCGCTGCTTGATGGTGGGCGGCAGGGAGCGGTCCCGCACCGGCGTCCACCGCTGCGTTCGCTGCGCCGGTACGGCGGCGAAGGGACGGGCTTCCCGGGCGGTGGTGCTGCTGCCGTTGGCGGTCGGCTCCTCCGGCTGCTGCACGGCGGGGGCCTGCGCGGCGGCGGCGGTGCTCGCCAGGCCCACGGAGGCGAGCAGGGCGAAGAGTACGGAGATGAAGGCGGTCCAGAACTGCTTGACCTTGGCGGTGGCCATGGCCCCTCGCTTTCGTGACGTTCTCGGATGGTGCATTTCGGGTTGCGCGCTTTACATACCTTTCTCATGATGTGTACGCACCCCTGGAAACCGCGGAGCGACGCCGTCCCCGCGCAGTTCTTCCGATGAACACCACCCGTACGGCTCAGTGCGCGGTGACGGGCCCCGCAGCGGCGCCCCCGGAGAACCGCACTTCACCACCGCGAACCAGGGCGGTGACGCCCGCCCGGACCCGGACGAACGCGGGGCGTGTCAGCCGAATCCGTCGCCCGGTCCGCGGGCGAGCGTGCGTGCCCCTCGGCGAGGGACCGGCCCGGTACGAGCCGACCGCGGGCCCGCGGACCCGCGGCGCTCGCCCCTGAGTCGACGGTCCTGACGCGTGCCGGCTCCGGCCTCGCCGACGTGGGCCACGCGGCCGCGCCCCTGTCCGTCACCGGTGCGTGGCACAGCGGGACGTCTTCGTGAGACCGCGGTCCGAGCGCGTCCCCGCCGAGGCCCGCCCGGGCCGGTGCGTACGTCTGGGCCCCCTGACACGCAGAAAACCCCCTCCGACCGCGTCGCCGCAGGTCGGAGGGGGTTTTCTTGCCAAGTGGAGCCTAGGGGAGTCGAACCCCTGACATCTGCCATGCAAAGACAGCGCTCTACCAACTGAGCTAAGGCCCCGGAACGAGAACAGAGTACCGGGTCTCCCCCTCTATCTCGCAAAAGGATTGGGACTCCCGGTCGGCGACCACGCTCCGTAAGATGCTGACCGAGGTTCGCAGTGGCGAACCGCAGGGATGGGGAGAAGTAATGGACGCAGCGCAGCAGGAAGCCACGGCAAGAGCCAGAGAGCTTCAGCGCAGTTGGTACGGAGAGCCGCTGGGGGCGCTCTTCCGTCGGCTCATCGACGATCTCGGGCTCAATCAGGCCAGGCTCGCGGCCGTGCTCGGACTGTCGGCACCCATGCTCTCCCAGCTGATGAGCGGCCAGCGGGCCAAGATCGGCAATCCCGCCGTCGTCCAGCGGGTCCAGGCCCTGCAGGAGCTCGCCGGACTGGTCGCCGACGGCAGCGTCAGCGCGGCCGAGGCCACGGACCGGATGGACGAGATCAAGAAGTCGCAGGGCGGCTCGGTGCTGACGGGCACCAGCCAGACGGCCAACAGCTCGGGCGCGCCGACCGTGCGCCGCGTGGTCCGGGAGATCCAGTCGCTGCTGCGCTCGGTGGCGGCCGCCGGCGACATCATCGATGCGGCCGACTCCCTCGCCCCGGCCCAC
This sequence comes from Streptomyces sp. NPDC053755, assembly GCF_040677675.1. NCBI lineage: Bacteria > Bacillati > Actinomycetota > Actinomycetes > Kitasatosporales > Streptomycetaceae > Streptomyces > Streptomyces sp. NPDC053755. The sequence continues at coordinate 412,989 of NZ_JBFASK010000001.1, forward strand.
CCGGAACTGGCAGAGTTCCTCCGGGTGTACGGCGCCGGGCGCACCGCCGACGCGGTCGCGCACTACGAGTCGCACCAGAACTGACGCGGACCCCACGGTCCGGCGCGGCCACGCCCTCGACGGCGGCGCGCCGGGCCCGGGGCCACGGTGCACCTCCCGTGGCCACGGCCGGCACGGCGGAACGGAAACGGCACGACGGGGAGCGGGCGCAGAGCGATGGGTGAGGTCTTCGCTGGTCGGTACGAGCTGATCGACCCGATCGGACGGGGTGGGGTCGGCGCGGTGTGGCGCGCCTGGGACCACCGGCGCCGCCGCTACGTCGCGGCCAAGGTGCTCCAGCAGAGCGACGCCCACACGCTGCTGCGCTTCGTGCGCGAGCAGGCGCTGCGCATCGATCACCCTCATGTGCTCGCCCCGGCCAGCTGGGCCGCGGACGACGACAAGGTCCTGTTCACCATGGACCTGGTGGCCGGCGGTTCGCTGGCGCACGTGATCGGCGACTACGGCCCGCTGCCGCCGCGCTTCGTCTGCACGCTGCTCGACCAGCTGCTGGCCGGCCTGGCGGCGGTGCACGCGGAGGGGGTCGTGCACCGCGACATCAAGCCGGCGAACATCCTGCTCGACGTGACCGGCGCCGGGCGGCCGCACCTGCGGCTGTCCGACTTCGGCATCTCCATGCGCAAGGGCGAACCCCGCCTCACCGAGACCAACTACGTGGTGGGAACGCCGGGTTACTTCGCGCCGGAGCAGATGACGGGCGCGGAGCCGGACTTCCCGGCCGACCTGTTCGCGGTCGGTCTGGTCGCGCTCTATCTGCTGCAAGGCCGCAAGCCCGACTCACGGGCCCTGATCGAGTACTTCATGGCCCACGGCACCCCCGGCGCGCCGGAGGGCATTCCCGAGCCGCTCTGGCAGGTTCTCGCCGGTCTGCTGCAGCCGGACCCGCAGGCGCGCTTCCGGACGGCCACGGGGGTACGCAAGGCGCTCACCTCGGCGGTCGAGATGCTGCCCGAGGCGGGCCCGGACGAGGAGCCGGTCGAGGTCTTCGACCAGATCGGCCCGCTGCCGGCCGGCTTCGGCCCGAACGGCCCGGAGAAACCGGCGCCCACGGCCCCGGCCACGACCCACGCGCCCACGACAGCAGGCCCCACGGCCCTGGCCCCTACGGCCGCCGGTGCCGCGTCCCCGGCCGCGTCGGCACCCGCATCCGTGTCAGGGCCCTCGCCCGTAGCCCCTCCGGCTCCCGTGCGGCAGCAGCCGCAGCACGCGACCCCACAGCCACCGCCGCCGAACCCCTCCGAGACGGGCAGCTTCCACCTGCCACCGCCCCCGCGGCCGGCCCCCGTGCCCGCACAGCCGCAGGCGCCCGTCGCCCCGGTGCGTACGGACTTCGCCCAGACCCCGACGGCGGCCGTGCCGTACGACCAGGCCGCCACCCGCCCCTACACCGCGCACGCCCCGCAGAGCGCCCCGGGCAGCGCCCCGAGCGCCCCCGGCGACCCCGGCGCCCCCGTCGGCACGAGCCTCGTGCAGCGGCCGGGACCGCCCCCGAAGGTCGCGGTCCCGATGCTGGTCGTGGCGCTGATCTGTTTCGCGGTCGGCTTCTGGGCGCTCGCCCAGTCCTGACGACGTCTCGCGGGTCCTGACACGGGCCGCGGCCCGTCCGACCGCCGTCACCGCGCGGTCTTGGGCCGCGCGGTGACGGCGGACCGGTCGGCCGTCGCCACCAGCCGTCGTCACCAGGCCGGCGGCGGCCCGAATCCGGCCGTCCCGGCCTGCGGAGCCGACTGCGGCGCCCTGGCCGCCCGGCGCCGGGCGAGGACCGTCCACATGCCGAGGATCAGGACGAGGAGGGTCCCGGAGCCGATCCCCGCGGCCGCGACCAGTCGCATGCCGTCGCTCTTCTCCGCCTGGGGCCCGCTCTGTCCGCTGGCCGCCGCGTCCCGGTCGTCCCCGGTGACCTGGAACGGCCCGGCGTCCCCGGCGTAGGGGGGCCCGGACTTCGCCGTACCGGTGACGCTCACGCGTAGGGTCAGCGGCACCGGCTCGTCCCCGTACGCCTTGGCGACCTCCGGGCTGAGCGTCGCCGACAGGTAGTACCAGCCGGCGAACCGCAGGGCGTTGGTGTAGCTGTTGGAGGCGTAGCGGTTCTCGAAGGCCACCGGCCGGTGCGGGTCGAGCGACAGAGTCGCCGGTTCGCCGTCGTAGCTGACGGTGTCCTCGTCGACGTGACCACGGGCCGGGTTGTCCAGCGACAGCACCAGCGCGTTGCCGACGTACGTGTCGCCGGACGGGCTCGTGCCCAGTTCGGCGCTGGCGTGGATCTGCTGGCCCCAGTCGACGGGCACCCGGTAGAAGAGGGTCTGGCCGGGCTTGATGTCGGCGCGCCACTCGCCCTGGCGCAGCGAGGTGGCGTCGTGGAAGCCCGCACCGCCCTGGCGCTTCTGCGGACCGCCCGCGGGCGGCGGGGGCGTGGAAGAGGGCCAGCTCTCCGGCAGCTCGGTGGGGCCCGTCTGCCGCACGCCCGGCTCGGAGAGGTAACGGATCTCCAGATCCCAGTCCTCGTCCGGCGAGGCGGCCTCGGAGGTCCGCTCGACGAGCACGTAGTACGCGCCGGCCTGCTGGCAGCCGGAGCTGCCGGCCTCGATCGTGCGGTGGGCGTAGGCGGCGACGGGCCGGGTGAAGCCGCCGGATCCGAACCGGGCGTCCTGGTAGCCGCACTGGGAGTTGGAGCCGTCCCGCATGCTCACCTTGATGCCGTCGCCGTACTCCGCCTTGCCGGCCGTCCTGGGGACGGCGACCACGGACACGTACGCGTTCTGCAGGGCGTCGAGGTCGACGCGGTAGTAGAGCTTGCCGTCCTTCTCGATGGTGTCCCGGTACGTCCCGCCGGCCTTCAGCCGCTCGGCGTCCAGGTTGGTGGCCGCGCCGCGCACCCGCTGGGCCGCGCCGTCGAACGTGTACGGGCCCACACCGGCCTCCCCCGCCCGGCCGGGCAGCGCACCGGCCGCCCACGCCTGCGCGGGCAGCGCGGCCGCGCACACCGCCGCCGCCAGGGCACCGGCCAGCGCTCGGGCCACTCCGACGCCGGCCGCCCCTCCCGTGCGGAGCACGCCCCGCCCGCGCTGCGTCTTCACGCGCCTCTCCTCGTCTCCCACCCGACGACACCGCCCCCGGCGCCCGTGGTGCCGGTCCGTCCTGCCCGCCCGTAGGGATGCTGTCCGTGGCCGTCCGCGAGGACGACCGCCGCGTCCTCAGGCCGGGTCACCGCCACGACGACCACTCGATTTTGCTCACGCAACCTAGTGATGCGCAGGGGTGAACTCAAGGGTTCACCGTCACGGTCCCGGCACAGCACGAAGCCCCGGCCGCTCAAGCGCGGCCGGGGCTTCGTCCACAGACGATCTTCGTCTCACACACCCGAACCTGCGGGCACGGAGTCGGTCGCCTCCGTCCACAGATCCTGCTCGGCGCGATCCGCCTGGATCTGGCGGTACACGAGGAGCCCGCCGATGGCGGCCAGTGCGACCAGGAGAATCTTCTTCACCGCGCGACCTCGTCTTTCGTTGACGTAGGAGACTTCTGACGCCCACTCTACACATCGACCGATACCGATCGGTGACCTACTCTCCGGTCTTCCGGCTTCCCCGGCGAAGCGATTCGTCACCACGCTCGCCGCGTGCCTGATCACAGCGTCGCGTCACGGCGGTACGCCAAAAGCGATCGGCCCGGACGGAGAATTCCGTCCGGGCCGATCGCCACTGTGGGGCTAACAGGATTTGAACCTGTGGCCTCATCCTTATCAGGGATGCGCTCTAACCAACTGAGCTATAGCCCCGCCGCGCTTTGCGGTGTGTGTCCCGCGCGCTGACCTCTGAAGATTAGCGCACCTGGGGGCCAGTCCCAAAATCGGTTCCGGACGGCCCCCCGGCGGCCTACTCGTCCTCCGCCAGCGTGAGCTCGACACCGCCCACGAAACCGGCCGAGAGGTTGTAGATGAACGCCCCCAGCGTCGCCAGCGCGGTCATCAGGACCACGTCGATGACCGCGATCACCGACGTGAACATGAGCACCCGCGGCAGCGACAGGAACGACTGCAGGTCGAAACCGTTGGACTCGTTCGAGCCGGTCGCCTCGCTGATCGTGCCGCCGACGGTCGAGAAGACGCCCATGGCGTCCATGACCATCCACAGCACCGACGCCGCCACCACCGTGCAGACGCCGAGCGCGATGGAGAGCAGGAAGCTCACCTTCATGACCGACCACGGGTCGGCCTTGGCCACCCGCAGCCGCGCCTTGCGCGTACGAGGGGTGGTCCGCGCCCCCGTACGCGGCCGGCGCACCGCCGCCGCGTCCTGACCGCCCGTACCGCCCGCGCCCGGCGCCTGAGCGCCGTACGCCTGCGGCGGGTGGTAGGGCCCGCCCGGCTGCTGCGCTCCCGCGCGCTCGCCGGGCAGCGGCCCGTTGTACGTGTCGTACGAGGGCTTGGGCCCTCGAGTGTCCGTCACCGCAACCCCCTGGGAGTCCGTGGCGGAACCACGGGCACCGTCCGCTCCAGCACCAGCAGAAGCTCCGGCAGCCGCCGATCCGGCGCCCGTGGCTCCACTCACTTCCTACTCCTCGTGCTCCCCGGCCGAGGGCTCGGTGCCCTCGGCTGCCTCAACCGCGGCAGCGACCTCGGCGCCTTCCGTGTCCTCGACACCCTCGGCACCGTCGATGGCCTCGGCACCGTCGACCTCTTCGGCCTCGCTGCCCGCCTCGGCGTTACGTGCGATACCGACGACGGCATCGCGCTTGCCCAGGTTGATCAGCTGGACGCCCATGGTGTCACGGCCGGTCTCCCTGACTTCGTTGACTCGCGTGCGAATCACACCACCGGACAGCGTGATGGCGAGGATCTCGTCCGTCTCCTCCACCACCAGCGCGCCCACGAGCGACCCGCGGTCCTCCACGATCTTGGCGGCCTTGATACCCAGGCCACCGCGACCCTGGACGCGGTACTCGTCGACGTTGGTCCGCTTCGCGTACCCACCGTCGGTGGCGGTGAAGACGAACGTACCGGGCCGGACGACATTCATCGAGAGCAGCTCGTCGCCTTCGCGGAAACTCATGCCCTTCACACCGGACGTGGCACGGCCCATCGGGCGCAGCGCGTCGTCGGTCGCGGTGAAGCGGATCGACTGCGCCTTCCTGCTGATGAGCAGCAGGTCGTCCTCGGCGGAGACCAGCTCCGCACCGATCAGCTCGTCGTCGGCGCCCGCCTCCGTCTCCCGGAGGTTGATCGCGATGACACCGCCCGAGCGCGGCGAGTCGTAGTCCTTCAGCGCGGTCTTCTTGACCAGGCCGGCCTTGGTGGCGAGCACCAGGTACGGCGCGGCCTCGTAGTCGCGGATCGCGAGGATCTCGGCGATCTGCTCGTCCGGCTGGAAGGCCAGGAGGTTGGCCACGTGCTGGCCGCGCGCGTCCCGGCCGGCGTCCGGGAGCTCGTACGCCTTCGCGCGGTAGACCCGGCCCTTGTTGGTGAAGAAGAGGAGCCAGTGGTGGGTCGTGGACACGAAGAAGTGGTCGACGATGTCGTCCTGCTTCAGCTTCGTGCCGCGCACGCCCTTGCCGCCGCGCTTCTGCGAGCGGTAGTCCTCGGTCTTCGTCCGCTTCACATAGCCGCCACGCGTGATGGTGACGACGATGTCCTCCTCGGCGATCAGGTCCTCGATGGACATGTCACCGTCGAAGGGCACCAGCTTGGAGCGGCGGTCGTCGCCGAACTTCTCGACGAGCACCGCCAGCTCCTCGCTGACGATGCCGCGCTGGCGCTCCTCGGAGGCCAGGATCGCGTTGTACTCGTTGATCTTGGCCTGGAGCTCGTCGTGCTCGGCGACGATCTTCTGGCGCTCCAGGGCGGCGAGCCGGCGCAGCTGCATCTCGAGGATGGCGTTGGCCTGGATCTCGTCGATCTGGAGGAGGCCCATCAGGCCCTCGCGCGCGACCTCGACCGTGTCGCTGCGCCGGATGAGCGCGATGACCTCGTCGATCGCGTCGAGCGCCTTGAGCAGGCCGCGCAGGATGTGCGCCCGCTCCTCCGCCTTGCGGAGGCGGAACTTGGTCCGGCGGACGATGACCTCGATCTGGTGCGTCACCCAGTGGCGGATGAACGCGTCCAGCGAGAGCGTGCGCGGCACACCGTCGACGAGCGCCAGCATGTTCGCGCCGAAGTTCGTCTGGAGGTCCGTGTGCTTGTACAGGTTGTTGAGCACGACCTTGGCGACGGCGTCGCGCTTGAGCACGATCACGAGCCGCTGGCCGGTCCGGGACGAGGTCTCGTCGCGGACGTCGGCGATGCCGCCGATCTTGCCGTCCTTGACGAGGTCGGCGATCTTCTGCGCGAGGTTGTCCGGGTTGGTCTGGTAGGGAAGCTCCGTGACGACCAGGCACTGCCGGTTCTGGATCTCCTCGACCTCGACGACCGCGCGCATCGTGATGGAGCCGCGGCCGGTGCGGTACGCCTCCTCGATGCCCTTGCGGCCCACGACCAGCGCGCCGGTCGGGAAGTCCGGGCCCTTGATCCGCTCGATGAGCGCGTCGAGCAGCTCCTCGTGCGTGGCCTCGGGGTGCTCCAGCGCCCACTGGGCGCCGGCCGCGACCTCGCGGAGGTTGTGCGGCGGGATGTTGGTCGCCATGCCGACCGCGATGCCGGCGCTGCCGTTGACCAGCAGGTTCGGGAAGCGGGCCGGCAGGACCGTCGGCTCCTGGTTGCGGCCGTCGTAGTTGTCCTGGAAGTCGACGGTCTCCTCGTCGATGTCCCGGAGCATCTCCATCGACTGCGGCATCATCTTGCACTCGGTGTACCGCATGGCGGCGGCCGGGTCGTTGCCCGGGGAACCGAAGTTGCCGTTGGAGTCGACGAGCGGCATCCGCATCGACCACGGCTGGGCCAGGCGGACCAGGGCGTCGTAGATGGAGGAGTCGCCGTGCGGGTGGTACGTACCCATGACGTCACCGACGACGCGGGCGCACTTGTAGAAGCCCTTCTCGGGCCGGTAGCCGCCGTCGTACATCGCGTACAGCACGCGCCGGTGGACGGGCTTGAGGCCGTCCCGCACGTCGGGCAGCGCACGCGAGACGATGACGGACATCGCGTAGTCGAGGTACGAGCGCTGCATCTCGGTCTCGAGCCCGACGGGCTCGATCCGCAGCACCGGCTCTTCTTCTTCGGTCGTGACAGGGGGGTTCTCGTCGGCCATTGCTGGTCGTCAGTCCTTTCGTACGGTCAGCTGAGACCGACTCAGATGTCGAGGAAGCGAACGTCCTTGGCGTTGCGCTGGATGAAGGAGCGCCGGGCCTCGACGTCCTCGCCCATCAGCACCGAGAACAGGTCGTCGGCCTGGGCCGCGTCGTCCAGCGTGACCTGGCCGAGCACACGGTGGTCCTGGTCCATCGTGGTGATGCGCAGCTCTTCGGCGTTCATCTCGCCCAGACCCTTGAAGCGCTGGATCGAGTCCTCGCGGATCCGCTTGCCGTTCTGCTTGCCCAGCTCGACGAGCGCGTCCCGCTCGCGGTCCGAGTACGCGTACTCGAAGTCGTCCCGGCCCCACTTGATCTTGTAGAGCGGCGGGCGGGAGAGGTAGACGTGACCGGCCTCGACCAGCGGGCGCATGAAGCGGAAGAGGAACGTCAGGAGCAGGGTGTTGATGTGCTGGCCGTCGACGTCGGCGTCCGCCATCAGAATGATCTTGTGATAGCGGAGCTTCTCGATGTCGAAGTCCTCGTGGACTCCGGTGCCGAAGGCCGAGATCAGCGCCTGGACCTCGGTGTTCTGAAGGATCTTGTCGATCCGCGCCTTCTCGACGTTCAGGATCTTGCCGCGGATCGGCAGGATGGCCTGGTACATCGGGTTCCGGCCGGACTTGGCCGAGCCGCCGGCGGAGTCACCCTCGACGATGAAGATCTCGCACTTGGTGGGGTCGTTCGACTGGCAGTCGCTCAGCTTGCCGGGCAGGGACGCCGACTCCAGCAGGCCCTTGCGACGGGTCAGGTCACGGGCCTTGCGGGCCGCCACGCGCGCGGTGGCCGCCTGGATCGACTTGCGGATGATGTCCGCGGCCTCGACGGGGTTGCGGTCGAACCAGTCGTTCAGGTGCTCGTGGACGATCTTCTGGACGAAGGTCTTGGCCTCGGTGTTGCCCAGCTTCGTCTTCGTCTGGCCCTCGAACTGCGGCTCGCCCAGCTTGACGGAGATGATCGCCGTCAGGCCCTCGCGGATGTCCTCACCGGTGAGGTTGTCGTCCTTCTCGCGCAGCAGCTTCTTGTCGCGCGCGTACCGGTTCACCAGGCCCGTGAGCGCGGCGCGGAAGCCCTCTTCGTGCGTACCGCCCTCGTGGGTGTGGATGGTGTTGGCGAAGGAGTACACGCCCTCGGTGTACTGCGAGTTCCACTGCATCGCGATCTCGACCGAGAGCATGCGCTCCTTGTCCTCGGCCTCGACGTCGATGACGGTGGGGTGGATCAGCTCGCCCTTGCGGGAGTTGAGGTACTTCACGAAGTCGACGATGCCGCCTTCGTAGTGGTACTTCACCGTGCGCGCGACGGGCTCCGCCGCCTCCGCGTCCGGGTCGTCGGCGCCGACCGTGGCCTTCGCGGACTCGCGCTCGTCCGTCAGCGTCAGGGTGAGGCCCTTGTTGAGGAAGGCCATCTCCTGGAAGCGGCGCGCGAGCGTCTCGAAGGAGTACTCGGTGGTCTCGAAGACGTCGGGGTCGGCCCAGAACGTCACGGTGGTGCCGGAGTCCTCGACCTCCTCGTGGCGGGCGAGCGGCGCGGTGGGGACGCCGAGCTTGTAGTCCTGCGTCCAGCGGTGGCCGTCGCGCTTGATGTCCACGGAGAGCCGGGTGGAGAGGGCGTTGACGACGGAGACGCCGACGCCGTGCAGACCACCGGAGACGGCGTAGCCGCCGCCTCCGAACTTGCCGCCCGCGTGCAGGACGGTGAGCACGACCTCGACGGCCGGCTTCTTCTCGACGGGGTGCATGTCCACCGGGATGCCGCGGCCGTTGTCGACGACGCGTACACCGCCGTCGGCCAGGATCGTGACGTCGATGGTGTCCGCGTGGCCGGCCAGGGCCTCGTCGACGGAGTTGTCGACGACCTCTTGCACGAGGTGGTGGAGGCCGCGCTCACCGGTCGAGCCGATGTACATGCCAGGTCGCTTGCGGACCGCGTCCAGACCCTCGAGGACGGTGATGGCGCTGGCGTCGTACGACGCGGGGTTGGCGGACGGAGTGTTCTCGTTGGGGTTGCCGGAATCGGCCACGAAGCGCCCTTTCTGGCACAGCACAGGCCGTTCTCCGGGCATACGGGAGCGGCTGCGTCGTTCGACATGTTCCGCAGGGTGGCGGGATCTCCTATCAGTCTACCGGTAGCTCTGACACGAATGGGGGTTTGCCGGTACCTGAGTCCGCATGTGCCGCCCTGAGCGGGAGCGAGACGACTCCCCATATCCGGACGGGGGCTCCAAAGGGCTCTGACGGCCACCCAGCGCTTCGGGCAGTGACCGGTTGTGGGCAACCGATACGGGAGGGGGCTCGGTGGGGGTGGCGGGGGCGCTCGGGGCGTCCGGACCGCGTGGGGAGTGCCGTGGACACCGGGGGGCCGGGGGCACTCGGGACAGGCCTCGGGGCAGGGCCGGGGACCGGCTTCGGGGCGGGATTCCAGGCGGAAGGGGAGGAGGGGAGCCGGAAGGGGCCGGGCTGCGGGGCGGGCGGACCAGGGGGCCGGGCTAGGTCCGTCGGGGGCGGCCCGCCGGGCTGCGGGGACGGCGGAGCTGCGTGACTGCGGGGTCGGGCTGGGGCGCCGGGCGGCGGGGCCGCGAAACAGGCCCCTCAACCGCACCTCGCACCTCCCAGGCGTCAGACCCCTCAGCCGTAGGTGTCGCCCGGTCCCACGGAGCCCGGCGCCCTGAGCGGCCCGTACCCCTTGCGCGGGCCTCCCGGGCCCAGCACCTTGATCACCCGGACCGTCCCGTGGCCGAGATCCTCGTTCAGCCGGGCCACCAGCCTCGGCGCCAGCAGCCGCAGCTGCGTCGCCCACGCCGTCGAGTCGCACTGCACGGTGAGCACCCGTTCCTCCGGGTCGTCGTCGTACTTCAGCGGCTCGCAGTGCTTGGCCAGGTCCTCGCCCACGATCTGCGGCCAGCGGCCCATGACGCCGCCCACCGCCGCCGGGGCCTCCCAGCCGCGTTCGGTGATCAGCCGGTTGATCGCGGAGCCGAGCGCCATCGGGTCCCGGCCGTCGGCGTGCGCGCCGGACCGCAGCCCGCCGCCCCGCCGCGCCTGCTTCTTCTGCTGGGCGGCCGCTCCGCGCGCCTTCGCCTGCTCCTTGGCGGCGCGCAGCGCGACCCGCGCCAGGTCGACGCCCGAGGGCTCCGGCGCCTTCGCACCGGTCTCCGGCTTCTCGCTCCCGCTCACAGCCTCTCCACCACGCCTTCCGCGACCCCGTACCGCGCACCGGCCAGCACCCCCGGCACGTCGTCGTCCACCGCCGCCGTCACCAGGACCTGTTCGCCGGGGGCCACCAGCTCCGCGAGCCGCTCCCGGCGCCGCGCGTCCAGCTCGGCGAAGACGTCGTCGAGCACCAGGACCGGCTCGTTGCCCTCCGCCCGCAGCAGGTCGTACGAGGCGAGGCGCAACGACAGCGCGTACGACCAGGACTCCCCGTGACTGGCGTACCCCTTGGCGGGCAGGTCGCCGAGCTTGAGGAGCAGCTCGTCGCGGTGCGGGCCGACGAGCGTGACACCACGCTCGATCTCCTGCTTCCTGACCTCGGCGAGCGCCGCGGTCATCTGCTCGTACAGCTCCTCGCGGGTGTGCCCGGGGCCCGGCGCGGACGGTCGGTACTCCAGCAGAACCGGTCCGCCGCCGGGCGCCAGCTGCTCGTACGCCTTGTCGGCGAGCGGCTGGAGCACACCGATCAGGTCCAGGCGCTGAGCCAGAAGCTCGGCCCCCGCGCGCGCGAGGTGCTGGTCCCACACCTCCAGTGTCGACAGGTCCATGCCGCGGCTGCCGTGTCGCCGGGCCATGGCGGCGGACTTCAGGAGCGTGTTGCGCTGCTTGAGCACCCGCTCGTAGTCGGAGCGCACGCCTGCCATGCGCGGCGCGCGCGCCGTGATCAGCTCGTCGAGGAAGCGCCGGCGCTCCCCGGGGTCGCCCTTCACCAGGGCCAGGTCCTCGGGCGCGAACAGCACGGTGCGCACGATCCCCAGTACGTCACGCGGCCTGACCTGCGAGGACCTGTTGATGCGGGCGCGATTGGCCCGCCCGGGGTTGAGTTCGAGCTCGACCAGCTGCGAGCGCTCGCCCTGGGTGACGGCGGCGCGGATGATCGCCCGGTCCGCCCCCATCCGCACGAGCGGCGCGTCGGAGGCGACGCGGTGGCTGCCCAGGGTCGCGAGGTACCCGACGGCTTCGACGAGGTTCGTCTTGCCCTGGCCGTTCGCCCCCACGAAGGCGGTGACGCCCGGGTCGAGCGGAACCTCGACCCGGGCGTAGGAGCGGAAGTCGGCCAGCGACAGATGCGTGACGTGCATGGTGTGCGCCGACCTTCCCCGGCTGCCGTGCACCGCCGGGCGCACAGCCTGTGGATTACTTCTTGGACTCGACCGCGTGACCGCCGAACTGGTTGCGCAGCGCGGCGATCATCTTCATCTGCGGAGAGTCGTCCTGACGGGACGCGAACCGCGCGAACAGCGACGCGGTGATCGCCGGCAGCGGCACGGCGTTGTCGATGGCCGCCTCGACGGTCCACCGGCCCTCGCCGGAGTCCTGCGCGAAGCCGCGGAGCTGCTCCAGGTGCTCGTCCTCGTCCAGCGCGTTGACGGCGAGGTCCAGCAGCCAGGAACGGATGACCGTGCCCTCCTGCCAGGAGCGGAAGACCTCGCGCACGTCGGTGACGGAGTCGACCTTCTCCAGGAGCTCCCAGCCCTCGGCGTACGCCTGCATCATGGCGTACTCGATGCCGTTGTGGACCATCTTGGCGAAGTGGCCGGCGCCGACCTTGCCGGCGTGGACGGAGCCGAACTCGCCCTCGGGCTTGAGCGCGTCGAAGATCGGCTGGACCTTCGCCACGTTCTCCGCGGCGCCGCCGTACATCAGGGCGTAGCCGTTCTCCAGGCCCCACACGCCGCCGGAGACGCCGCAGTCGACGAACCCGATGCCCTTGGCGGCGAGCTCCTCGGCGTGCTTCTCGTCGTCGGTCCAGCGGGAGTTGCCGCCGTCCACGACGATGTCGCCGGGGGAGAGCAGCTCGCCCAGCTCGTCGATGGTGGACTGGGTCGCGGCACCGGCCGGGACCATCACCCACACGACCCGCGGACCCTTGAGCTTGCCCACAAGCTCTTCCAGGCTGTGGACATCGGCGAGGTCCGGGTTGCGGTCGTATCCGATGACGGTGTGGCCTGCGCGGCGGATGCGCTCGCGCATGTTGCCGCCCATCTTGCCGAGACCGACGAGACCGAGCTCCATCAGAGATTCCTTAAGCGTCGTGTGCGGTTCGTACCCGGGTCCGAGCCTACGCCCGGACCCTCTTGCACACCTGTGGGGTCGGCCGCTCAGTCGACGCCCGTCAGCCCGACAGACGCACCGGCATGATCAGGTACTTGTACGCCTCGTCCGCCTCCGCGTCGACCGCGGGCCGGCCGCTCAGGAGCGCGGGCTTGGTGGAGGTCGTGAAGGAGAGCTGGGCGACCGGGGAGTCGATCGCGCTCAGGCCGTCGAGCAGGAACGTCGGGTTGAAGGCGATCGAGATGTCGTCGCCCTCCAGCTGCGCGTCCACACGCTCCACAGCCTGTGCGTCGTCGCTGGAGCCGGCCTCCAGGATCAGCACGCCCTGCTCGAAGCTGAGCCGCACCGGGGTGTTGCGCTCGGCCACCAGGGCCACGCGCTTGACGGCCTCGACGAACGGGGCGGTCTCGATCACCGCGATCGAGTTGAACTCGGTCGGGAAGAGCGTCCGGTACTTCGGCAGGTCGCCTTCGAGGAGTCGGGTGGTGGTGCGGCGGCCCGCGCCCTCGAAACCGATGAGGCCCTCGCCCTTGCCGGAGCCGGAGAGCGCCAGCGTGACGGTGTCCCCGCTGGTGAGCGCCTTGGCGGTGTCCAGGAGGGTCTTGGCGGGCACCAGGGCGACGGCGGAGGCGTCCGGGGACTCCGGCTTCCACAGGAACTCGCGGACCGCGAAGCGGTAGCGGTCGGTGGAGGCCAGGGTGACCGTGTCGCCCTCGATCTCGATGCGCACACCGGTGAGGACGGGCAGCGTGTCGTCGCGGCCCGCGGCGATGGCGACCTGGGCGGCGGCCGAGGCGAAGACCTCGCCGGGGACCGTGCCGGTGGCGGTGGGCATCTCGGGCAGCGCCGGGTACTCCTCCACGGGCAGGGTGTGGAGGGTGAAGCGGGAGGAGCCGCAGACCACGGTCGCCCGTACACCGTCTGTGGAAATCTCCACCGGGCGGTTGGGCAGGGCGCGGCAGATGTCGGCCAGCAGGCGGCCGGAGACCAGGACGGTGCCGTCCTCCTCGACCTCGGCCTCGACGGAGACCCGGGCCGAGACCTCGTAGTCGAAGCTGGAGAAGCTCAGCGCGCCGTCCTCGGCCTTCAGCAGAAGGCCCGCGAGAACGGGCGCCGGCGGACGGGCCGGAAGGCTGCGGGCCACCCAGGCCACCGCCTCCGCGAGTACATCGCGCTCCACCCGGATCTTCACCGGAACCGCCTCCTGCTGTTGCTGGCTCTTCGTCGACTGCGGGAACCAGTCTGACGCACGCCACCGACACTCGGTGCGGCTCGGGGTCAAATCGCGACGAGAGGTCGCCGACGGTCCGGGCTCGAGTTGTGCACAGGTCCCACTTCGAAGCGGATTCCGGGCTAACTCTAGGTGGAAGTAGTAGTAGGGCCTGTGGAAACCGTGGATAACCCCGTTTTCGCAGGTCAGCCCCGCTTTTTTGTCCACTGCCCCTGTGGGTGACGTCGGTGGACAACCAGGGTGTTCTGTGGACGCCGGAAAGTTCTGCACACCCGGTACACAGGCGGACCCGACTTCTCCCCAGTGATGTCCCCAGCTTTACCCAGGTTCCCCACAGCCCAATCGTCTCCCTTGGTGTGACCGCTTTCACTCGACGCAGTGAGCGGGGGCGTTTCGTTGCCGAACAGTGGACAGCGGTGTGGAGAAGCTGTGGGCAACTGCCTGTTCCCTGTGGGCCGACAGTGGACAACCGGGAGGAGCCCCTGTGGACGGAAGTTTTGTCCACAGGCTGTGGATCAAGGTTGCCAACAAATCCCCAAGCGCCTGACCTGGTGTGATGATCTCCCACCCGGCGGGCCTGTGGACATGATTCGGATAACTCGGTGGTCCCCACCCTGTGGACGGAAGATCATCCCGCAATCTGTGGAGAACCGACGGCCCGCTCCTGGTAATCGAACAGCCGGGGTGGCCCGCAGGCGCCGCAAAGACGGGAAGGGCGCCCCGGGAGGTGTCCCGGAGCGCCCTTCGGAGCCGTCCGCCCTCGGACGGAGAGGGCCTCTCAGCCGTTCTTGATGCGGTTGGTGAGTTCGGTGACCTGGTTGTAGATGGAGCGCCGCTCGGCCATCAGCGCGCGGATCTTCCGGTCCGCGTGCATCACCGTCGTATGGTCGCGGCCGCCGAACTGCGCGCCGATCTTCGGCAGCGACAGGTCCGTGAGCTCACGGCAGAGGTACATCGCGATCTGGCGGGCGGTCACCAGGACGCGGCTGCGCGACGAGCCGCAGAGGTCCTCCACGGTGAGGCCGAAGTAGTCGGCCGTCGCCGCCATGATCGCGCCGGCGGTGATCTCCGGAGCGGCGTCCTCGCCCCCCGGGATCAGGTCCTTGAGGACGATCTCCGTCAGTCCGAGGTCCACCGGCTGCCGGTTGAGGCTCGCGAACGCGGTGACCCGGATCAGCGCGCCCTCCAGCTCACGGATGTTCCGCGAGATCCGGGAGGCGATGAACTCCAGGACCTCCGGCGGGGCGTTGAGCTGCTCCTGCACCGCCTTCTTGCGGAGGATCGCGATACGCGTCTCCAGCTCCGGCGGCTGCACGTCCGTGGTGAGCCCCCACTCGAACCGGTTGCGCAGCCGGTCCTCCAGGGTCATCAGCTGCTTGGGCGGCCGGTCCGAGGAGAGGACGATCTGCTTGTTCGCGTTGTGGAGGGTGTTGAAGGTGTGGAAGAACTCCTCCTGCGTCGACTCCTTGCTCGCGAGGAACTGGATGTCGTCGACCAGCAGGATGTCCACGTCGCGGTAACGCTTGCGGAAGGTGTCGCCCTTGCCGTCGCGGATCGAGTTGATGAACTCGTTGGTGAACTCCTCGGAGCTCACGTACCGCACGCGGGTGCCGGGATAGAGGCTCCGCGCGTAGTGCCCGATCGCGTGCAGCAGGTGGGTCTTGCCGAGACCCGACTCCCCGTAGATGAAGAGGGGGTTGTACGCCTTGGCCGGAGCCTCGGCCACGGCGACGGCGGCCGCGTGCGCGAAGCGGTTCGACGAACCGATGACGAAGGTGTCGAAGAGGTACTTGGGGTTGAGACGCGCGTGCTGCTCGCCGGGGGCGCCCGACGGGCCCTGCCCGGACGAGGAGCCGGGGCGCCCGACACCGGGCCCGCCGCCTCCGGGGCCCGCCGCGGGACCGCCGGGGCGGGGCCCCTGGCCGCCGCCCGGCCCCTGCCGCTCGGGAAGATCGGCGCGCTCGGGCCGCTGCGGCTGTTCGTACGCCGACGGCCGCTCGTCGTAGCGCGGCTGCTGGGACTGGGGGTGGCGGGGCCCGGCGTACGGGTCGCGCTCCTGGTATCCGCCGAGCCGGGGCTGCTGCCAGGAGAGGTCCTCCTGGGTGCGCGGCCAGGCGCCCGGGTCGGGGCGCTGCTGCTGGTAGTCCGGGTAGGCGGGGCGGGCGGTCGGCAGCCCGTCGTCGTGCGCCGGCCGGTGCCCGTACTCCTCGTACTTCTCGTACGCGTCCGTGGGAGGCCGCTCGTCGTAGCGCCCCTGCTGCGGGGACTGCTGGTGCTGCTGCGGGTGGATCGGCGGCGCGGGGGGCGTCGGCTCGCCCACGGAGTCGTCGACGGTGATCGCGATCCGGATGGGCCGGCCGCACTCGCGGCTCAGGGTCTCGCTGATCAGCGGAGCCAGGCGTCCTTCGAGGACCCGCTTGCCCCATTCGTTGGGGACGGCGAGGAGCGCGGTGTCGGCCACCAGTGCGAGAGGCTGGCAGCGCTCGATCCACTGCTTGTCCTTGGGCTCGATGCCCTGCTGGCCCTCTCTGAGGAGGTGCTCCAGCACGCGTGGCCACACTGCGGCAAGATCGGCAGGTACGTCAGCCACAGGGCACGCTTCCTCGCAGGTCCCACGAATGTGTGGTTCTCGGGACGGTGGGTCGATGTCCGTCAGGACAGGTAAGGACAGAACGGAAAAACATCTAGGGGTCCAGCCACGGTAGTCGCGGCGGCTGACGTGGTTCAAGTTGTTGTCCACAGCCTGTGCACAATGGACCCCGGCGATCGGCCGGTTTGACCGGATGGCGTAGCCGCGCGTACCGTAACCAGGTCGAGTTGTCGATGGCTGCTGCCGCCTGCCTCCGATGGGCAAAGATCACGGTCAGTGATCGTGAAGCGGTGCACTCGGGCGTATTGCGAGCTACTCGTGGGCGCACGGTGACAGCCAGGCGATGTCCCGCCACCACACACATCATTTCTGGAGCCCCCGAGTGAGCAAGCGCACCTTCCAGCCGAACAACCGTCGTCGCGCGAAGACCCACGGCTTCCGCCTGCGCATGCGCACGCGTGCCGGTCGCGCCATCCTGGCGAACCGCCGTGCCAAGGGTCGCTCGAGCCTGTCCGCCTGATCCGCTTCAACAACAGGTCATGACGTGCTGCCTACCGAGAATCGGCTGAGGCGGCGCGAGGACTTCGCAACCGCGGTACGCCGAGGGCGCCGGGCCGGTCGCCCGCTCCTCGTCGTCCACCTGAGCAGCGGTGCTACAGACCCGCACGCGCCTGGGGAGAGCGCTCCCCCGACGCGTGCGGGTTTCGTCGTGAGCAAGGCCGTGGGCGGTGCCGTCGTACGCAACCAAGTGAAGCGACGACTGCGCCACCTCGTCCGCGAACGGCTGTCCGAGCTGCCCCCCGGTAGCCTGGTGGTCGTACGGGCGTTGCCCGGAGCCGGCGACGCCGATCACGCACAGCTGGCCCGAGACCTGGACGCCGCACTTCAGCGGCTCCTGGGAGGGGGCACGCGATGAAGTACCCGCTGCTGGCTCTCATCAAGCTGTACCAGTGGACGATCAGCCCGCTCCTCGGGCCCGTCTGCCGGTACTACCCGTCGTGTTCCCACTATGGATTCACGGCCATCGACCGGCATGGCGCGATCAAGGGCACTGCCCTGACCGCCTGGCGCATCCTGCGGTGCAACCCGTGGTCGCCCGGCGGCGTGGACCACGTGCCTCCGCGCAAGCGTCCTCGCTGGCACGAAATGCTGCGGAACGCACTGCGCGGCGACAAGGGCGGGTCCACCGCCGAGACGAGCCCGGCCGCAGAGACCTCGCCCAATGCTCAAGGAGCCTGATTAGTGGACACGATTGCCAGTTTTTTCAGCTTCATCACCACACCTGTCTCATGGGTGATCGTCCAGTTCCACACGTTGTACGGGGCGATCTTCGGTCCTGACACGGGCTGGGCCTGGGGTCTGTCCATCGTGTCCCTGGTGGTGCTGATCCGGATCTGTCTGATCCCGCTGTTCGTCAAGCAGATCAAGTCGACCCGGAACATGCAGGCGCTCCAGCCGAAGATGAAGGCGATCCAGGAGCGCTACAAGAGCGACAAGCAGCGTCAGTCCGAAGAGATGATGAAGCTGTACAAGGAGACGGGCACCAACCCGCTCTCCTCGTGCCTGCCCATCCTGGCCCAGTCGCCGTTCTTCTTCGCTCTGTACCACGTGCTGTCCAGCATCGCCTCGGGCAAGACGATCGGTGTCATCGACCAGCCGCTGCTGGAGAGCGCCCGTCAGGCGCACATCTTCGGCGCCCCGCTGGCCGCCACCTTCACCGACAGCGCCGAGAAGGTCGCCTCCCTCGACGCCTCGATCACGTCGGTCCGCATCGTCACCGCGATCATGATCATCCTGATGTCGGCCTCGCAGTTCTACACTCAGCGCCAGCTGATGATGAAGAACGTCGACCTCTCGGTGAAGACGCCGTACATGCAGCAGCAGAAGATGCTCATGTACATCTTCCCGGTGATCTTCGCCGTCATGGGCATCAACTTCCCCGTCGGTGTTCTCGTCTACTGGCTGACCACCAACGTGTGGACCATGGGCCAGCAGATGTACGTGATCAGCCAGAACCCGACCCCGGGCAGCAAGGCGCAGGACTCCTACCTCCAGCGGCTGCTGAAGAGCGTGACCTCGCACGGTGAGGTCCGGGGCCGTCGCCGGAAGAACATCGTCAAGGCCATCGTCGCCAAGGGCAGCGACCGCAACGAGAACGAGCGCCGCTTCTTCGCGGGCCTGGCCAAGGCCGGCTTCGCCGCCCAGGCCGACGGCACCGTGATCAAGAGCGACACCGTCGCGGCCGAGGCCGAGGGCGGGGCCGCCGCCAAGCGGCAGCAGCCCAAGCGCCAGACCAAGGCGAAGCGCCAGGCGGCCGTGGGTCAGACCGCCGCTGCCAAGAGCGCCGAGGACGCCGCCGGCTCCCCGGCCGGCGCCGAGGAGCCCAAGACCTCGCTGGAGAAGAAGCCGGAGGGTGCGGCCACCGACGCGGCACAGGGCGACAAGCCCGCGCGCCCGAGCCGGGCCAGCTCCGGTGCCACCCGCCAGGCAAAGTCCGGTCAGCGCAAGGGCCAGCAGCGGCCCAAGCACCCGTCGTCCAAGAAGTAGAAGGAGTCGATCCGTGACGGAAGGCACCACCTCCGCCGCCGCTGAGGGTGGCGACACCCTGACCCGCCTGGAGCAGGAGGGCGAGATCGCGGCCGACTACCTCGAGGGCCTCCTCGACATCGCCGATCTCGACGGCGACATCGACATGGACGTCGAGGCGGACCGGGCCGCGGTCTCGATCATCAGCGACTCGAGCAGCCGCGAGCTGCAGAAGCTCGTGGGCCGCGACGGCGAGGTGCTGGAGGCTCTCCAGGAGCTGACCCGCCTGGCCGTGCACCGGGAGACCGGCGACCGCAGCCGTCTGATGCTCGACATCGCCGGCTTCCGCGCCCAGAAGCGCACGGAGCTCGCCGAGATCGGCGCCAAGGCCGCGGCCGAGGCGACGTCCACGGGTGCTCCGGTCAAGCTGGACCCGATGACGCCGTTCGAGCGCAAGGTCGTCCACGACGCGGTCGCCGCCGCCGGTCTGCGGAGTGAGTCCGAGGGCGAGGAGCCGCAGCGCTTCGTCGTCGTTCTCCCTGCCTGACCCCTCCTCGCAGTGTCGGCCCCGTCTGTTCGCAGGCGGGGCCGATCTTTGTCAGCCTGATAGTCAGCCATCAGAGTGCGCTCGCACCTATGCGTGCGGTACGGAAGGACGGTTCCCCGTGACGGAGGCAGCGGAGCTTCCCCCCGCGCCTGAGCAGGCGCGGACGGTATTCGGTGAGTACTACGCGGAGGCCGTCCGGTACGCGGAGCTTCTCGCGGACGCGGGCGTCAAGCGAGGGCTGATCGGTCCTCGTGAGGTCCCCCGCCTCTGGGAGCGCCACCTGCTGAACTGCGCGGTGCTCTCCGAGGTGGTCCCTGAGGGCGTCACCGTCTGCGATGTGGGCTCGGGCGCCGGGCTTCCCGGTATCCCCCTGGCTCTGGTCCGGCCTGATCTGAAGATCACGCTCCTGGAGCCGCTGCTCCGCCGTACCAACTTCCTCCAGGAGGTCGTGGAGCTGCTGGGTCTCGACCATGTGACGGTCGTCCGCGGCCGGGCCGAAGAGGTTCTGGGGAAGCTCCCGCCCGTGCACGTGGTGACCGCCCGCGCTGTGGCCCCGCTCGACCGCTTGGCCGGCTGGGGCGTTCCCCTGCTGCGCCCGTACGGAGAGATGCTGGCCCTCAAGGGCGACACCGCCGAGGAGGAGATCAACGGTGCCCGCGCCGCCCTCTCCAAGCTCGGCGTGGTGGAGACCTCGGTGCTCCAGGTCGGCGAGGGAATCGTGGATCCCCTCTCGACCGTCGTGCGCGTAGAGGTCGGGGAGAGCCCGGGTGGTGTGCGGTTCGCCGCCAAGCGAGCCAAGGCGGCCCGCCCGAGCCGTACCCGTCGGCGCCGCTGAGCCGTCAACGCGGCGCAACTGATCCGTACAAGCTGCCATACGTACGTATTTCGGAGTGTCGAGCGGTCCTGGGTCGACAGCGCGGGCATCGTGTTTCACGTGAAACGTCGCTCACTGCTGCAGGGGATCATCAGCCGCGGCCGCGCGGCTGCCACGCCCCGGGAACGCAAGCCGTCCGTGAAGCCCCCCGCGAGGGTGAGGGGATTGTCCACAGAGGTGGAATCCTCCACAGAACCACGGGCCTCGCTGGTTCACGACCCCGAATGCATGGCAGGCTCTATTCATCGCGAGCCTGAAGCCGAGGAGAGTGAATCCTTGCGGTCCAACGCCAACATCGCGGGACCGATGACCGATCCGGTCCCCGGTCCCCGAACCGAATCGGTGGGGGAGGATGTTTCACGTGAAACACCGCCCCCGATGGACGACACCCCCATTGGTCGTGCTGCCCAGCTGGCAGTAGAGGCGCTGGGGCGTGCCGGTGAGGGCCTCCCTCGGCCTGCCCAGACACGCGTGATGGTGGTTGCCAACCAGAAGGGCGGAGTCGGGAAGACGACCACGACGGTCAACCTCGCCGCTTCGCTTGCGCTGCACGGCGCCCGGGTCCTGGTGATCGACCTCGACCCCCAGGGCAATGCTTCGACCGCTCTGGGAATCGACCACCATGCGGAAGTTCCCTCGATCTATGACGTTCTGGTGGAGAGCAAGCCGCTCTCCGACGTGGTGCAGCCCGTCCAGGACGTCGAAGGCCTCTTCTGCGCTCCAGCCACCATTGATCTCGCCGGTGCGGAGATCGAGCTGGTGTCGCTGGTAGCGCGGGAGAGTCGACTGCAGCGAGCGATCCAGGCGTATGAGCAGCCGCTCGATTACATCCTGATCGACTGCCCGCCGTCGCTCGGTCTGCTGACCGTCAACGCCATGGTGGCGGGTGCCGAGGTGCTCATCCCCATCCAGTGCGAGTACTACGCGCTGGAGGGGCTGGGGCAGCTCCTGAAGAACGTCGACCTGGTGCGGGGGCATCTCAACCCCACACTCCATGTCTCGACGATTCTGCTCACGATGTACGACGGCCGGACGAGGCTCGCCTCTCAGGTCGCCGATGAGGTGCGCACTCACTTCGGCGAGGAGGTGCTGCGGACCAGCATCCCGAGGTCGGTACGTATCTCCGAAGCACCGAGCTACGGGCAGACCGTGCTCACCTACGACCCGGGCTCCAGTGGTTCGCTGTCGTATCTCGAGGCGGCCCGCGAGATCGCGCTGCGGGGAGTCGGGCTCCAGTACGACGCCCAGCAGGCTCATGCGGGTCACCAGAACAGCCAGCGAAACATGTCGGAGGGTATCCAGTGAGCGAGCGACGTAGAGGATTGGGGCGTGGGCTCGGAGCGCTGATCCCCGCTGCTCCCCAGGAGCGGCAGGCGCCGACTCTCGGTGCGGGATCGGTAGCGGCCTCCTCGGGGGCCATCCCGCCCATGGCGTCCGAGCGAGGGGTGGCCGCCGCGAAGGTGGCGACCCTTCCGCAGAGCGCCCAGTCGCCGGATTCGGTGGTGGTGACGGCGGAGCCCGAGCCGGTCGCCGAGGTGGACTCCCCCGCCGGGGCTCACTTCGCCGAGCTGCCGCTCGACTTCATCACCCCCAACCCGCGGCAGCCGCGTGAGGTCTTCGACGAGGACGCCCTGGCGGAGCTGGTTACCTCCATCAAGGAGGTCGGCCTGCTGCAGCCCGTCGTCGTACGACAGCTCGGGGCCGAGCGCTATGAACTGATCATGGGCGAGCGTCGCTGGCGGGCCTGCCGTGAGGCCGGCCTGGAGCGCATCCCCGCGATCGTGCGGGCCACGGACGACGAGAAGCTTCTCCTGGACGCGCTTCTGGAGAACCTCCACCGGGCGCAGCTGAACCCTCTGGAGGAGGCGGCCGCGTACGACCAGCTCCTCAAGGACTTCAACTGCACCCATGACCAGCTGGCTGACCGGATCGGCCGCTCCCGGCCCCAGGTCTCCAACACGCTGCGTCTGCTGCGGCTCTCGCCTCCGGTCCAGCGGCGGGTCGCCGCAGGCGTTCTCTCGGCCGGCCACGCCCGCGCCCTGCTCTCGGTGGACGACCCGGAGACGCAGGACAAGCTGGCGTACCGGATCGTGGCCGAAGGGCTCTCGGTGCGTGCCGTCGAGGAGATCGTCACCCTGATGGGTTCCGAGCCCACCTCTACGACCAAGCCCAAGGGGCCGCGGGCGGGGGCTCGCGTCTCCCCGGCGCTCACGGATCTGGCCGCCCGGCTTTCGGACCGTTTCGAGACACGGGTGAAGGTCGATCTCGGTCAGAAGAAGGGGAAGATCGTCGTCGAGTTCGCCTCGGTGGACGACCTCGACCGGATCCTGTCGACCCTGGCTCCTGGTGAGGGCCGCGTCCTGGACCAGGTTCATGCCGAGCAGGGCGAGGAAGACACCGAGGGCTGATCTGTCCTTCTGCTTGTCCCCAGGGCGGGCCGTGTTCCGGTGCAGACCGGAACACGGCCCGCCCTTTGCCTGCGGACGGTATCGCCCTGATCGCCCCATCGATACGATTCTGAGAGGGGCATATCCGTCTGCGTTGGCCGAGGGAAGCGAGGAATCGCCGTGGGGCGTCGGCTCGTACCGCTCACGCTGGACAACCTTCCGGACCTCCCCCAGCGGTGTCGCTCCTGTGTCTTCTGGGAGCTCGACCCCGTGAGTGGCGAGGCCGCCGTGAAGTCGGGCAGACCGGAGCTGGAGAAGGAAGCCTGGATCTCGTCCGTTCTCCTGGAGTGGGGATCCTGTGGCCGGGTCGTCTACGTCGACGATGTGCCCGTCGGCTTCGTCCTGTACGCGCCTCCCGCCTATGTGCCGCGCTCCATGGCGTTCCCCACGAGCCCGGTCTCGGCGGACTCGGTGCAGCTGATGACGGCCTGGATCACGCCGGGCTACCAAGGGCAGGGGCTGGGGCGGACGATGGTGCAGACCGTCGCGAAGGACCTGCTGCGGCGCGGCTTCAAGGCGATCGAGGCGTTCGGCGACGCTCGGTGGAAGGAGCCGGCCTGTGTCCTGCCGGCGGATCATCTTCTCGCGGTGGGATTCAAGACCGTACGGCCGCATCCCGCCCATCCGCGGCTGCGGCTGGAACTGAGGACGACGCTCTCCTGGAAGGAGGACGTCGAGATGGCACTGGACCGGCTCCTCGGCGCAGTACAGAAGGAGCCGGCGCTGCGTCCCCTCTAGCGGCTGCCTCTACATTCCTCTTCCGAAGCGGCGCTCGGTGACGAAGACGGCCCGCCCCCTCGTGGGGGCGGGCCGTTCGTGTTTCACGTGAAACGAGAAGCCTCAGGCCTTGGTGGCCTCGTCGGAGACGAACTCCTCCAGGTCGCGGAGGATCGCGGCCTTCGGCTTGGCGCCGACGATGGTCTTCACGACCTCGCCGCCTTTGTACACGTTCAGTGTCGGAATCGACATGACGCCGTACTTGGCAGCCGTGGCCGGGTTCTCGTCGATGTTCAGCTTCACGATCTCGATCTCACCGTGCTCGGCGGCGATGGCCTCCAGCGACGGGGCGATCTGGCGGCAGGGTCCGCACCAGGCGGCCCAGAAGTCCACCAGGACGGGCTTGTCGCTCTTGAGGACGTCGTCCTCGAAGGAAGCGTCGGTCACGTTCTTCAGGGCGCCGGCCACGGCGACCTCCTTAACTTCGCGGGGTGTGGGGTGGGGAATGCCGGGCGAGATCAGACCGCCGGGGTCTTCTCCGGCTCGGCGAGCTTCTCGGTGTCGGCGAGGGCGGCCAGGAAGCGCTCGGCGTCGAGCGCGGAGGAGCAGCCCGTACCGGCAGCGGTGATCGCCTGACGGTAGGTGTGGTCGACGACGTCACCGGCACCGAAGACACCAGGCAGGTTCGTCCGCGTCGAGGGAGCCTCGACCTTGAGGTAACCCTCCTCGTCCAGCTCCAGCTGCCCCTTGAACAGCTCGGTACGCGGGTCGTGGCCGACGGCGATGAAGAGCCCGGTGACCGGGAGCTCGCTGGTCTCGCCCGTCTTGGTGTTCCGCAGGGTCAGGCCGGAGAGCTTCTGATCACCGTGGATCTCGGCTACCTCGCTGTCCCAGGCGAACTTGATCTTCGGGTCGGCGAAGGCACGCTCCTGCATCGCCTTGGACGCACGCAGGGTGTCACGACGGTGGACGATGGTGACGGACTTGGCGAAGCGGGAGAGGAACGTCGCTTCCTCCATGGCGGTGTCGCCGCCGCCGACGACGGCGATGTCCTGGTCCTTGAAGAAGAACCCGTCGCAGGTGGCGCACCAGGAGACTCCGCGCCCGGAGAGCGTGTCCTCGTTGGGGAGGCCGAGCTTGCGGTGCTGGGAGCCGGTCGTGACGATGACAGCCTTGGCGCGGTGCACGGTGCCGGCGGTGTCCGTGACGGTCTTGATGTCGCCGGTCAGGTCCACGGCGACGACATCGTCCGGGATCAGCTCGGCGCCGAAGCGCTCGGCCTGCGCGCGCATGTTGTCCATCAGGTCCGGGCCCATGATGCCGTCACGGAAGCCGGGGAAGTTCTCCACGTCGGTCGTGTTCATCAGGGCGCCACCAGCGGTGACAGCACCTTCGAAGACGAGCGGCTGCAGCGACGCACGCGCCGTGTAGAGCGCTGCGGTGTAACCCGCGGGACCGGAGCCGATGATGATCACATTACGGACGTCGCTCACGGATTTCTTCCTCGTCTCTGAAGACTGCCTACTGCCTACGGGGCGATCGGGTCGGTGACTCTCACCCCACCCAACGGATCCTACGGGGCGAGCATTCCCGAGTTTGCCCCCCGGCGCGGCGGTAGTCAGGAGCGAGGGTAGGACTCCGTCAACAAGAGCTTGGCTTTGCCCTCTCCTGAGCCTTCCGCGCAGGAGGCGTCCAGAACGAAGGCCTCCACCTGAGTGGCGTCGGTTCGGTCAGGCAGGACGAGGAGATAGGCCGACGTTCCCTCGTATTCGCCCTTCTGAAAGGCGAGGGGCGTGTCGGGCCGATCAGTGCCGGCCTTGACGCAGGCGGGGACCGCTTCGGTGATGCCTCGTTTGGGCGTGTTGCCGCCCTGGGCGGACATCGACTCGGGGCTGCCGTCCCTGGGCGCCCTGAGGGGGGTGTCCGGCTGAAGGAGTGCTTGGACCCGGGCTTCCACCGGCTCGCCGGCGAAGCGTGCCCCGGCCGTATCGCTGACCGCCGCGTCGCTCTTCTTGTCACCGGACTCGCCACTGAGGGTCTGGACGCCCCCCTGAGCGAAGAACAGGCTCAGACCCAAGGCGGCGGCTCCGAAGGCCGCCCCGAGCGCCGCGACCCGGCGCCGGCCCGCTTTGCCAGGGCGGCCGGGGCCGGTGGCACCGCGAGGGCGGCCGACCGGCCGGTCCGCACGCGGGGCGGAGGGAGGTGCTTCTCGCTGCACACTCTCTGTTTCACGTGAAACATGACCGTCGCGGTCGGGCGCCGTCGCGTCCAGGAGGGCCTCCGCCGCCAGAGCGGCGTCGATGCGGCCGGCGATGTCGGCAGGCATGCGCGGAGGGCCGGGGAGAGTGCCCAGCAGCCCGCGGATCTCTTCCAGGGAGGTGCGTACGTCCGCACAGAGGGGGCAGCCGTCGATATGGCGGCGTACGGCCGAGGTGCGGGAGGGGGAGAGCAGCCCTTCGGTGAGGTCGGAGATCTCTGAGACGTCCGGGTGCTGGGTCGTGTCGGTCGAGGAAGTCACGCGCGCCCACCTCCGCCCTTCACAGCTGCCGGACCGTTCGGTCCCGTATCCCTTGGCCCCGCCACCGGTGGGACGGATGTCCCCGGCGTCCGGTTCCTTCCCCGGTCGGGACCCTCGTTACCCACCGTCCCGGCTCGCAGATGGGTGAGCATGGGCAGCAGCTTCGCCCGGCCCCGCGCACACCGGCTTTTCACTGTTCCGGCGGGCACGTCGAGGATGCGGGCGGCCTCGGCCACCGGGTATCCCTGCATGTCGACCAGGACGAGAGCCGCTCGCTGGTCCTGCGGGAGCTTGGCGAGCGCTGCCAGCAGTTCCCGGTGCAGGTCCTGCCGCTCGGCAGGTGCCTCGGCCGACTCGGCGGGTTCGAGGAGCTGCTCGAAGCGCGCGGTGTCGTCCATGGGGGAGGTCTTGCGGGAGGCGGTTTTGCGGGCGCGGTCGAGGCAGGCGTTCACCGTGATGCGGTGAAGCCAGGTCGTGACGGCCGACTGGCCGCGGAAGGTGTGGGCGGCCCGGAAGGCGGAGACGAGGGCGTCCTGGACGGCGTCAGCGGCTTCCTCGCGGTCCCCCAGCGTCCGCAGCGCGACGGCCCACAGCCGATCGCGGTGGCGCCGTACGAGCTCACCGAAGGCGTCCGGTTCCCCGGCCACATGCCGCGCCAGAAGTTCCTGGTCGCTGATGTCGCCGTCTATCGCGTCGTCCAACGGTGAGCCCCCTCCCCTTCGGCCGTCAGCTGGTGATCTTGATGTCCGAGATCTTGCCGCGGAAGTTGCCCTCGCTGCTGGCGGGCAGCTCCGTCAACCAGATCAGAACGTAGCGCGTCGTCACCGGCTTCGGTGCCTTCAGCGTCACCTTGGTGCCAGAGCCGGACGTCTGGGTGGCGAAAGCGCCCGGACTGGTCGGCGCGGTCGTGTCTCCGGCCGGGGCGGTCCGCAGCTCCACGGAGGTGTGCCCCACGAAGGAGACGTCGACCGAGCCGACCTGCTGCGGCGCGCCCAGGTCGAGCACCATGCCCACGCCCTCTTTGAGCCCGCCGAAGTCGGCGCTGTAGTAACCGTCGGTGTTCCAGAAGCTGCTGAGGTCGCCGTCGTAGGCGTTCTTTATGCCCTCCGGCTTCTCCGAGCCGCTGCCGAGCGGGTCGAAGTCGTGCGCTCCGACGATCCGGACGGGCTTGCCCGTCGCGGGTGCCTTCTCGTCCTGGATGTCCTGCGACGGCAGGTCCTTGGGCGTCTCGGTGCCCTTGGTCTGGTCGAGCAGCCGATCCGCGATCTGCCAGCTGCCCAGTCCGAGGGCGGCGATGAGCAGCGCGGAGACGGCCCACTTCAGAGCCCGGCCGGTGCGGCTCTCCAGAGGGGCGGGAGGGGCGGCCACCGGCTGGGCGACCGTGATGCCCGGCCGCTGCGGAGGACGCCCGTACGTGCCCTGCTGGTAGGTGGTGCGCTGGTACTCCGGAGGGGTGGCGAACTCGGGCTCCGGCGGACGGATGCGGGGCATCGCCGCCACGGCCTTGGCGAGTTCGTCCGGCGTGGTGCAGGGCGGCTCCTGGCGCGAGGCTGTGGCGCCGTCGTTGGCGAGGGCGCGCATCGCGATCTCGGACAGACCACGGTGGACGCCGGCACGCACCTGGTCGGGCGCGAGCAGGCCCACGCCCTTGGGGAGACCGGAGAGCCCGTGGGCATCGCTGTCGTAGGGCCAGCGCTGGGTCAGCGCCGCGTACAGGAGGGCGCCGATCGCCTCGGTGTCGGTCCGCTGGGGCCGTTCGGCGCTGATGCCCCGCAGTGCGGCGTTCACGGCGAGGCCGCGGATGCGGTACTGGCCGGTGGAGCTGCGCAGTACGGCGCTCGGGGTGAGGCGGAGGTGGGCGAGTCCTTCGCGGTGGGCGGCGGCCATCGCCTGGGAGACCTGGCTGACGAGCTGATAGGCGTCGTGCGGTTCCAGCGGGCCCACCGCGAGCAGCGCGGTCAGTTCCGTGGAGTCGGGCAGCCACTCGTGCACCACGTACACGAGGTCGTTCTCCTCGACGGCGTCGAGGACCTGGACGAAACGCGGGTCGCCGAGGAGCGCCGCGGAGCGGGCCGCGGCCAGGACCGAACGGGCTCGAGGGTGGTCCGCGGGCAGGAGATGGACGCCCACCGCACGACGCAGTTTCTCGTCGACGGCACGCCAACTGCTGAAACCGTCCAGACGGGTGACGCACTCTTCCAGGCGGTAGCGCCTGGCCAGTTTGTGGCCGCTGTGCAGCTCGGGTGTCTCGATGGAGGGCTGTTCGCCGTTCTGCCGATCGTCGGCCTTGTTCTCCGCGTCTTCGGCGGACTTCTCCGCCTGCGCCTGCGCTTTCGCCACCCCGTCGGTCGCGGCCTTGCCCGCCTTGGCGGTCAGCGGATCGTCACCGCTGTTGTCGGCCACGTCGACGGCAGCCGTGCTACGTTCCGCCACCGTCGTTCCTGCCTCCCCATCCGTTGCGCCACATCCAACAGCCAAGCCAATTGTGCCCACAGTCGGCCGCTATGCACGACACACGGCGGCCGACGATGGTTGTGCGGGACGCCTCTCCTAGCGTCCGAGGCGTCCACGGACCATACCGACCATGGAGTTCAGCTCCGCGATCCGCATGCGCTTGGCCGCCACGAAGAACACACCGAGCAGGACCGCGCCGCCGACGACCAGTGCCACGAGCGAGCCCAGAGCATCCTCGCCCAGGAACTTCAGAAGCCCGAAGCCGACCGCTCCCGCCACGACCGCGGCGGGCAGCGAAGCCAGACAGAGCCGTGCGTAGGTTCGCATGACGTGGGCGCCGTCCAGATCGCCGCCCAGACGGTTGCGCAGCCGACGCCAGGCGACGCCGACACCGACGGCGTAGGCGAGGCCGTACGAGGCGGCCATGCCGACGACCGCCCACTGGGCCGGCAGCACGAAGTAACAGGCTGCCGACGCGGCCGCGTTGACGGCGGCGACGATGACCGTGTTGTAGAAGGGCGTCCGCGTGTCCTCGTAGGCGTAGAAGCCGCGCAGCACGACGTACTGGACCGAGTACGGGATCAGGCCCAGGCCGAACGCCATGAGGATGAAGCCCATGCCCTGGGCTGCCTGGATGCCGCTGGAGGCGTACAGCAGGGTGCACATCGGGACGCCGAGGGCCAGGAAGGCGAAGGAGACCGGGACGATCGCGACGGCGGAGTTCCGCAGGCCCTGCGAGATGTCGTCCCGGACGGCGCCGGGGTCGTCGTCGTGTGCCGCGCGGGAGATGCGGGGCAGCAGCGCGGCCATGACCGAGACGGTGATGATGGCCTGCGGCATGCCCCAGATCAGCTGGGCGTTGGAGTACGCCAGGAAGCCCGCTCCGCTCTTGCCGGACGCCTCGCCGGCCGCGGTGGCGAGCTGGGTGACGACCAGCACACCGGCCTGGTTGGCCAGGACGAACAGCACGGTCCACTTGGCGAGCTTGACCGTCTTGCCCAGGCCGTGGCCCTTCCAGTCGAACCGCGGGCGGAACCGGAAGCCCGTCTCGCGGAGGTAGGGGATCATCGCCAGCGCCTGGACGGCGAGGCCGAGCAGAGTGCCGATGCCGAGCAGGCGGATGCCGTCCTCCGGGATGGTCTGCACACCCATGTGGGACTCGGCCGAGGTGCCGTAGACCCAGATGAACAGGCCGAAGGTGACGATCATGACGATGTTGTTGAGGACCGGGGTCCACATCATCGCGCCGAACTTGCCGCGGGCGTTGAGGATCTGACCCATCACCACATGCACGCCCATGAAGAAGATGGTGGGCAGGCAGTACCGGGCGAAGGTCACGGCGACGCTGTTGGCGGCGGCGTCGTCGGCGATCGTGTTGGACATCAGCCGGATCAGCAGCGGGGCCGCGAAGACGGCGATCGCCACGATCGCGCCGAGGGCCACCATCACGAGGGTCAGCAGGCGGTTGGCGTACGCCTCGCCGCCGTCCTCGTCGTTCTTCATCGAGCGGACAAGCTGCGGCACGAAGACGGAGTTGAGGCCGCCTCCGACGGTGAGGATGTAGATCATCGTCGGCAGGGTGTACGCGATGGTGAAGGTGTCACCGAGCAGGGCGGCGCCCAGGGCGCCGGTGATCACGAGGCTGCGGACGAAACCGGTGAGGCGGGAGACCAGGGTTCCGGCCGCCATCACCGCGCTCGACTTCAGCAGCCCCGAGGCGCGGCCGGACTTCTTCGGGGCGGGGGCGGGCATGGGGTTCGCCTCCGGAGCGGGCGGGGGCACCTGCCCCGGGGCCTGCTGGTCCCGGTAGAGGTGCGCGAAGGCGTCCGGCTCGGGAGCGTCCTCGCCGGCCCGCGTGACGAGGTCGTCCACACCGGTGAACTGGACCGTGCGGGCGTCGTCGCCGTAGGGCAGATGGCGGGAGGGTCCGTCGGGCTCGGGCGCCGGTGTCTGCGCCCAGACCCTCGGGTCCGGGGCGTACGGGGGCGCGGCCGGCTGCTGGTAGAGCGGCTGCGGCTCCGGGTAGGTGCCCGGCGGCGGCGGGGGGTGCGCGGCGCGGTCGTAGAGCGCCTCGTTCACCGGGTCCTGGGCGGAGAGGTCCTGTGCGCGGTAGGGGTCGTGGGTGTAGGCGTCCTGGACGTAAGGGTCCTGGGCGTAGGGGTCGGGGGCTGGCTGCTGGGGAGGCGGAACCGGCGCCTGGCCGGGGCCCGGGGGCGCCGCGGGCGTCCCGCCGGACGGCTCGGTGCCGCCCGCGCCCTGGCCGCGGTCACCGTCGTACGGCGCGTTCATGGTTACCCCACCTCATCGTCCCCGGCCGACCGGCCACGACATCGCTCAACGGTCCACTTTCTCACCCGTGCCCGACGGGTCGCCGCTTTCGGGACCGGTGTCAGGGGTCGGGTCACTCGGCTGCTCGGGATCGCCGTCCTCCGCGGCCTCCGCTTCGGCGTTCCTGGCAGCCGCGCGCTTGCGCTGGGTGTACATACGCACGCCGGCGAGGACGAGCAGCAGCACACCTCCGGCGATGACGAGCATCACGGTCGAGGTGATCTCGGAGACCTTCACGGTGAAGGTCATCGGCTTCCCGTACGGTGTGCCGTCCTCGGTGAAGAGCTGGGCCGTCATCGGGACCGGACCGTTGGCGTTGGCGGAGGCCGTGAACTTCACCGACTGGCTGTGACCGCCGTTGATCTTGACGGGAAGCTCGGCGACGGCCCCGCCGCCGTTCACCTGCAAGCGGGTCTTGTTCCCTGAGGTCAGCCGCAGCACCAGGTGGTCCACACCCTGTAGCAGCTTGTTCTGCACGGTGACGGGGATGGTCGCGCTGCGCCCGGAGAGCATGAGGTCCGACTTGTCGATCAGCTGGACCTCTTCGGTGAGGTCCCGAAGGTAGTCCCGCACCTCGATCCGGTACAGCGAGGCCGCCGGAGCCTGGCCCCGCCAGGACGTCGACATCTCGCGGCTGATCGCGTTGCCGAAGGGGGTCACGACGCGGTCCGCCTGGGTCAGGATGACCTTGAAGTCGTCGAGCTCGTCGCGGGTCTCCTTCATGTCCCGGAAGGCGGAGACCGGCAGTTCCTGGTCCCGGAGCCGCTGCGGATAGCGGGCGGCGCCGGGCACCCTGGTCTCGGCGTCCGGGTCGGGCTTCGCCGCGGCGGCCGCGATGAGGTCGGACGGCTGCGTCCAGCGCTGGGCCGCCAGTCCGCGGAGCGCGGTCGCCATGCTCTGCGCCTGGGCCGCCGTCGGCACCCTCTGCGGGGCGACCACGACGCTGCGCTGCTCGTCGGGTTGCTCCAGGGTGACGGCGAGCGACTGGGCGAGGAACTCCTGGACGGCCCGTGTGGACGTCCCCGTACGGAGCAGGTCGCCGTCGAAGGCGGTCGACAGAGAGGCATCGCTGACGACGGCCGTCGTGCCGCCGCCGACCGCGCGTGCGGCCGTGGGGGTGTACGGGAGGTCGTCACGGAAGCTGTCGCTACGGGCGATGACCTTGTGTGCGCCGGCCGAGGTCGCCACACCCATGATCGACGGGTCGACGGCTCCGTCGACGGGCCAGGAGAAGTCGGTGGAAGGCGTCACGTGGAGCGTCGTCTCCACGGTCGTCCGCGCCAGCTCCGTGGCCAGCCGGAGGTGGCCGAGTGACCCGGGTACGTCCTTGCCGCGATGGGCCAGCGAGGCGATGTCAGGGTCGGCGAAGGGCAGGGCGACGACCTTCCGGTCGGCCACCGCCTTCTCCAGGGAGTCCAGCCACCGCTCGGCGACCGCCTGGTTCGTGCCGGGCACCGTGTCCGTGCCTCGCTTGACGCGGTAGCTGCCGGTCATGGCGTCGACGGTGGCGAGCAGGTCCGGATCGATGACCCAGGTCACCGGGAGGTCCCTGCCCAGCGCGACCATCTGCTCCAGGCGTCCCCCGGGAGCCAGCTCGGCGGCCAGGTCGTCGTTCTCGAAGACCGGCGTCTGCTGGTCGTCCGAACCCGTCTCCGCCGACACCCGGGCCGAGGAGATCAGAGGCCAGAGGTAGGTGAGCTGGGTCCGCTTCTCCGTGGCCTCGGGCTGATAGGGCAGGAACGTCCGCTCGATGCCGAGCACCCGCCCGCCGGGCTGGGCCGGCGTCCGGCCCGAGAGGGACACTCCCAGCTGGTAGACCCCCCCGTCCTTGAGCCCGAGCTTGTCGACCGGCACGGAGAGCGTGAACTCATGGCTGAGTCCGGCCGCCAGCCTCGGGATCTTGACGGCGTAGGTGCCGCCGAGGGGTGCCGGGTCGTCGCCCGGCCGGAAGCCGGAGCGATCGGAGACCTGCTCGATCTGGCTGCGGCTGGTCATCCGGGGGCCCACGCGGAGATCCACCGTGGCGTCCGTGACGGCCTGCCGGCTCTGGTTGGTGACCGTGCCGGAGACCGTCAGGGTGTCGCTCTCCAGCGGCGCACTGGGGGTGAGCGTGTCAAGGGACACACTGACCGTCTTGGAGCCGCTCGGTTCCTCGGCCGCCGTCGCGGAGGGCGCGACAGGGCCCTGGAGCACTCCGGCCAGCAGGGGCGTTCCGGCGATCAGGGAGGCCGCTCGCCGCAGCCAGCGACGGGCAGGTGAGGGACCGGTCCCCTGGATGTCTGCCGCCTCGGCCACGCGTTCGCCCGTCCTCGTCGTATCAGTGGTGTCGGTGGTTCCCGGTTGCTGTGTCCACGCATGGTAACGAGGCACGCTGTGGCCAAGTGCCGGGGACTGCTCCAGGTGATCGCGGCGAAGGGGCGGGCCGCCGGGAAATCAGGGACGCCAGGGGGAGCCGGGGCACGTACCCTTTTCTGTTGTGCCGAACGCCAACGAAGACACCCCGACTGCACTGAGCCAGGTGCAACGCCGCGCGGTCAGTGAACTGCTGCGTGTGTCCCCTGTCGCCGACGACCTCGCCCTCCGTTTCCAGGAGGCCGGGTTCAGCCTCGCGCTGGTCGGCGGCTCGGTACGGGACGCGTTGCTCGGCCGGCTCGGCAACGACCTCGACTTCACGACCGACGCCCGCCCCGAGGACGTACTGAAGATCGTCCGGCCCTGGGCGGACGCGGTCTGGGAGGTCGGCATCGCCTTCGGCACGGTGGGCTGCCAGAAGAGCGGCTACCAGATCGAGGTGACGACGTACCGTTCCGAGGCGTACGACCGCACGTCGCGCAAGCCCGAGGTCTCCTACGGCGACTCCATCGAGCAGGATCTCGTCCGGCGGGATTTCACGGTCAACGCCATGGCCGTGGCGCTCCCGGCGAAGGAGTTCATCGACCCGCACGGTGGGCTGGAAGATCTCTCCGAGCGGGTGCTGCGCACTCCGGGCACGCCCGAGGAGTCCTTCTCCGACGATCCGCTGCGCATGATGCGTGCGGCGCGCTTCGCCGCGCAGCTGGACTTCGAGGTGGCACCGGAGGTCGTCACGGCGATGACCGAGATGGCCGGCCGCCTTGAGATCGTCTCTGCCGAGAGGGTGCGTGACGAGCTGAACAAGCTGCTCGTCTCGGCTCACCCGCGCAAGGGTCTGGGGCTGCTCGTCGACACGGGACTTGCCGACCACGTGCTGCCCGAGCTGCCGGCCCTGCGGCTGGAGAGTGACGAGCACCACCGCCACAAGGACGTCTATGAGCACTCCCTGACGGTCCTCGACCAGGCGATCGATCTGGAGGAGGACGGGCCGGACCTGGTGCTGCGTCTGGCCGCACTGCTCCACGACATCGGCAAGCCGCGGACCCGCCGCTTCGAGAAGGACGGTCGGGTCTCGTTCCACCACCACGAGGTCGTCGGCGCGAAGATGACCAAGAAGCGCATGACCGCGCTCAAGTACTCCAACGACATGATCAAGGACGTCTCGCGGCTGGTGGAGCTGCACCTGCGCTTCCACGGGTACGGGACCGGAGAGTGGACCGACTCGGCTGTGCGTCGCTATGTACGTGACGCGGGCCCCCTGCTCTCGCGGCTCCACAAGCTGACGCGCTCGGACTGCACCACGCGGAACAAGCGCAAGGCGAGCGCGCTCTCCCGTGCCTACGACGGCCTGGAGGAGCGCATCGCGCAGCTTCAGGACCAGGAGGAGCTGGACGCCATCCGGCCCGATCTGGACGGCAACCAGATCCAGGAACTGCTCGGCATCCGACCGGGCCCGGCGGTCGGTCAGGCCTA
Source organism: Streptomyces sp. NPDC053755 (assembly GCF_040677675.1). NCBI lineage: Bacteria > Bacillati > Actinomycetota > Actinomycetes > Kitasatosporales > Streptomycetaceae > Streptomyces > Streptomyces sp. NPDC053755. Next base: position 447,594 of record NZ_JBFASK010000001.1, read on the forward strand.
CAAGTTCCTGCTGGAGCTCCGGCTGGAGAACGGTCCCATGGAGCACGAGGCGGCCGTGGCCGCCCTCAAGGAATGGTGGGCGGCTCAGGGCTGAGTCGGATGGGGGCGCGGTCCGACGGTCGATGTTTCACGTGAAACATCGACCGTCGGCGGCTGAGGGGTGATGTTTCACGTGAAACATCACCCCTCAGCTCTGTTGCCGACGCCGTCCCAGAAGCAGGAGCGTGGTCGCTCCGTAGACGCCCGCGACCAGGAGGACGAGCGGCACCGATCGGCCGTCCGGTGGCAGCATCAGCGCCGCGACTCCGGCCGCGCCGACGAAGGCGACGTTGTAGAGCACGTCGTAGAGCGAGAAGACCCGCCCTCGGTAGCCGTCGTCCACCGACGTCTGGACCACCGTGTCCGTCGCGATCTTGGTGCCCTGGGTGATGAGTCCGAGAGCGAAGGCGGCGATCAGGAGCGGGGCCGGCTCGAAGGACAAGCCCAGGGCCGGCGTCAGGAACGTGGCCGCCCCCGCGCAGGCGGTCATCCAGCCGAAGGGGCCGAACCGTCCGACGACCCAGGGAGAGATCACCGCGGCGGCGAAGAAGCCTGCCCCGGAGACAGCGAGAGCGAGCCCGAGCAGCGCGAGTCCTTCCGACTCGGTGGAGCTCCAGGCGTACCGGCACAGCATCAGTACGGCGACGGTCAGGGCGCCGTAACAGAAGCGGACGAGGGTCATGGCGGCCAGGGCGTGGGCGGCTGCGCGCCGCTCGCCCACGTGCCGCAGCCCGCTCATCAGACCGTGGGCGGTCGACGCGAGGGCGGCGGCGAGCCGAGGCTGTACCAGCTCCGGCTCGGGTCCGAGGAGGTCGCGGGGCATGCGCAGGGAGGCCAGCGCGGCGCAGAGGTAGAGGACGGCGCCCAGCGCCACCACAGCGGCATCGGAATCGGCCGAGACGAACCGGACCACGAACGCGAGCCCGCCGCCCAGGGTCGCGGCCAGAGTGCCGGCCGTCGGAGACAGGGAGTTGGCCACGACCAGCCGCTCGGCGTCGACGACCCGCGGCAGTGACGCGGAGAGCCCCGCCAGGACGAAGCGGTTGACGGCGGTCACCGAGAGGGCCGAGGCATAGAAGAGCCAGTCCGGAACGGAGGCCAGCATGAGGGCCGCCGTCCCACAGGCGAGGGCGGTCCGGAGCAGGTTTCCGTAGAGGAAGACCTGGCGACGCCGCCACCGGTCCAGGAGAACCCCGGCGAAGGGGCCGATGAGCGAGTACGGGAGCAGGAGCACCGCCATGGCCGAGGCGATGGCGGCGGGGGAGGTCTGCTTCTCCGGGGAGAACACGACGTACGTGGCGAGGGCCACCTGGTAGACGCCGTCGGCGCATTGGGAGAGCAGGCGGACGGCGAGCAGGCGGCGGAAGTTCGTCAGGCGCAGGAGTACGCGCAGATCACGTACGACGGGCATGGCAGCAAGACTCACATACGCGGAGGGTCCCCGGGCACAGCCCGGGGACCCTCCGCGTCGTGCGGGGCGTTGCTTAGCGCTCGACCTCGCCCTTGATGAACTTCTCGACGTTGGCGTAGGCCTCGTCGTCGAAGTACTGAACCGGCGGGGACTTCATGAAGTACGAGGACGCGGAGAGGATCGGGCCACCGATGCCGCGGTCCTTGGCGATCTTCGCGGCGCGCAGGGCGTCGATGATGACACCGGCCGAGTTCGGGGAGTCCCACACCTCGAGCTTGTACTCGAGGTTCAGCGGGACGTCACCGAAGGCGCGGCCCTCAAGGCGGACGTACGCCCACTTGCGGTCGTCCAGCCAGGCCACGTAGTCCGACGGGCCGATGTGGACGTTCTTCTCGCCCAGCTCGCGGTCCGGGATCTGCGAGGTGACGGCCTGGGTCTTGGAGATCTTCTTGGACTCCAGGCGGTCGCGCTCCAGCATGTTCTTGAAGTCCATGTTGCCGCCGACGTTGAGCTGCATCGTGCGCTCAAGACGGACACCACGGTCCTCGAACAGCTTCGCCATCACACGGTGGGTGATGGTCGCGCCGACCTGCGACTTGATGTCGTCACCGACGATCGGGACGCCGGCCTCGGTGAACTTGTCCGCCCACTCCTTGGTGCCGGCGATGAAGACCGGGAGGGCGTTGACGAAGGCGACCTTGGCGTCGATGGCGCACTGCGCGTAGAACTTCGCGGCGTCCTCGGAACCGACGGGCAGGTAGCAGACGAGAACGTCGACCTGCTTGTCCTTGAGGATCTGGACGACGTCGACCGGCTCCTCGGCGGACTCCTCGATCGTCATCCGGTAGTACTTGCCCAGACCGTCAAGGGTGTGGCCGCGCTGGACCGTGACGCCCTTGTTCGGGACGTCGCAGATCTTGATGGTGTTGTTCTCGCTGGCGCCGATGGCGTCGGAGAGGTCGAGGCCGACCTTCTTGGCGTCGACGTCGAACGCGGCGACGAACTCGACGTCACCGACGTGGTACTCGCCGAACTGGACGTGCATCAGGCCGGGCACCTTGGCCGCCGGGTCGGCGTCCTTGTAGTACTCGACGCCCTGCACCAGCGAGGCGGCGCAGTTGCCCACGCCGACGATGGCTACGCGAACCGAACCCATTTCCGGTTGCTCCCTGTGTGATCGTGGAATCCCCGCACAGCGCGGGGATTCACTTGGCGGTGTCGTCGGACGGATCCGGCCGGGTACTGCCCCCGTGCCGGGGCAGGCCGCCCGTTTCTCCAGAATCGTTGTCCTGCTGAGCGGCGCCCTCGGGGGTGTCGGGACCGGATCGCTGATCCCGCCCCGCCCGCTCGCTCTCGATGAGCTCGTTCAGCCAGCGCACTTCGCGCTCCACGGACTCCATTCCGTGGCGCTGCAGCTCAAGCGTGTAGTCGTCGAGTCGTTCGCGCGTACGGGCCAGAGAGGCGCGCATCTTCTCCAGGCGCTCCTCCAGCCGACTGCGGCGGCCTTCCAGTACCCGCATCCGAACCTCGCGCTCGGTCTGCCCGAAGAAGGCGAAGCGGGCGGCGAAGTGCTCGTCCTCCCAGGTGTCCGGGCCGGTGTGGGAGAGGAGCTCTTCGAAGTGCTCTTTCCCTTCCGCCGTCAACCGGTAGACGATCTTGGCGCGGCGCCCTGCGAGTGAAGCGGCGAGAGCGTCCTCGGGGGCGCTGCCCGGCTCCTCGATCAACCAGCCGTTTGCGACCAGCGTCTTGAGGCAGGGGTAGAGGGTTCCGTAGCTGAAGGCGCGGAAGATCCCCAGCGAGGTGTTGAGCCGCTTTCGCAGCTCGTAACCGTGCATGGGGGCTTCGCGCAGCAGGCCGAGAACGGCGAACTCAAGGATTCCTGAGCGCCTGCTCATCCGTCGCCTCCTCCGCCCTCGGAACTTTATGCCGTACTGATGTATCGACTCGATACATCACGACGATAGAACGGTGGTCCGGATGCGACAAGGGGGACGGCAGTGACCGGCGTCACATCATCAATTCACAGCAAGCGATCTGCCTGATTTGGGGTGAACTTCGGCCCTAGGTGGGTTTTGGCCGTGCGTAGTCTGTGCGGCATGCAGACCACCGGGAACCGAGCGATGCCGAGGGGCGTCAGTGTTCGGGATGACCGGCTGCGGTGCGGAAGTGCCTCCCATGGGGCTCGTCCGTACGTATTTCGGGGGGACCGGAACTCAACTGCCGCTTCCAGGCGTGCGCGCCTGCCCGAGGAGTAGTCGTTCGATGAGCGAGCACCGTCGCAAGATGCCGCAGTCGCAACCGCCGAGTGGCGGTCGCGCGGCGGCCCGACGAGCTGCCCAGCAGCCGACGGGCCGTAGGCCGGCCCAGGCGCGGGATGTCAGTACGGGTTCCCCTTCGTACGGATACGAAGAGGAGCGACCCTACGGCGGACGGGCCGAGGCCCGTCGCGCCGCCCAGCGAGGAGGCGGCCGTCGGCGTGCCCCCGACGGCGGTGGCGCGGGCGGTCCGGGCGGTGGCCGGCGTGGCGGCGGGGGCGGCGGGCAGGGCGGAGGCCCCGGCCGCGGCGGTGCGGGCGGCCGCCCGCCCGGCAAGAAGCGGGCGATCGACTACCCCCGGTACGGCAAGTACGGCTGGCGCCGCTGGGTGCCCTCGTGGAAGCTCGTCACGGGGCTCTTCCTCACGTTCCTCGGCAGCCTGATGGGCGCGGCGGCGATCGGCTACGCCGTCGTGGGCGTACCCAACGAGGACCTGGCCGCCAAGGCGCAGAACAACGTCTACTACTGGGCCGACGGCACCCAGATGGCAGCCACCGGTGGTGAGGTCAACCGCCAGATCATCGGCCTGGACCAGATCCCCCTGCACATGCAGGAAGCCGTCATCTCCGCCGAGAACAAGACGTTCCGCAAGGACTCCGGTGTCGACCCGACGGGCATCGCGCGAGCGGTGTGGAACATGGCCAAGGGCGGGGAGACCCAGGGCGGTTCGACCATCACCCAGCAGTACGTGAAGAACAACCTGCTCGCCGACCAGTCGCAGACCCTCAGCCGGAAGGTGAAGGAGCTCTTCATCTCCATAAAGGTCGGCACCGACATGGAGAAGCCCGAGATCATGGCGGGCTACCTGAACACCGCGTACTACGGGCGCGGTGCCTACGGCATCCAGGCGGCGGCCCGTACCTACTTCAACAAGGACGCGCGGCAGCTCAACGTCAGCGAGTCCGCCTTCCTGGCCTCGCTGCTCAAGGGCGCGACCTACTACGACCCGGCGGGCTCGCAGGAGATCGACCCGGCCGCGACGCCGGCCGCCAACCTCGACCGTGCCGAGAAGCGGTGGAGGTGGATCCTCGACGAGATGGTCAAGGACGGCACCCTCGACCCGGGCGAGCGCGCGAAGTACCCGACCTTCCCGAAGGTGCAGCCGCCGAAGAAGAACGCGGCGCTCACCGGCCAGATCGGCTACCTGGTCAGCACGGCCAAGGCCAACTTCATCAACAGCTACCCGGACGTCGACGAGAAGAAGCTCGCCGAGGGCGGTTACGAGATCCACACGACCTTCGACAAGAAGAAGGTCAACGCGCTCGAAGCGTCGATCAAGAAGGTCTACGCCGAGCACATCGACCCCAAGAAGCGGCCGAAGACGGACACCCACGTCCAGTTCGGCGGTGCCTCGGTGGACCCGAAGACGGGCAGGATCGTGGCCCTCTACGGCGGCACCGACGCCACCAAGCACTTCACCAACAACGCCGACCAGACCGGTGCCCAGGTCGGATCGACCTTCAAGCCGTTCGTGCTGGCCGCGGCGATGGAGTACGGCGTACGGGACCCGCGCGAGGGCAAGGTCCAGGACGCCTCCACCCGTACGATCGTCGATCCCGACAAGAGCCGCTACTCCGGCAAGAACAAGCTGCGGATCAAGAACTACGACGGCACGGTCTGGCACAACGAGAAGGGCGAGGAGTGGCTCCAGGTCAATGACGACGACGCGAGCTACCCGGAGATGAGCCTGCGCGAGGCGATGATCCGCTCGGCCAACTCGCCCTACGTCCAGCTCGGCATGGACATCGGCATCGACAAGGTCCGCGAGACGGCCGTCAAGGCCGGTCTGCGCGAGGGCTCGCTGGTGAAGGCCGACGTTCCGTCCTTCTCCCTCGGCATCTCCGACCCGAGCGCGATCCGCATGGCCGGCGCCTACGCGACCTTCGCGAACAACGGTGAGCGCAACGACGTCTTCTCCGTCTCCGAGGTCAAGAAGAAGGGGGCGGTCATCTACAAGCACAAGGAGAAGCCCGAGCGCGCCTTCTCCACGGCCATCGCGAGCAACGTCACCGACGTGCTGCGGGACGTCGTCGAGAACCCGAAGGGCACCGGCCGCAAGGCCGCCATCGAGGGCCGTGACGTGGCCGGCAAGACCGGTACCACCGACGGCAACAACTCCGCCTGGTTCGTGGGGTACACCCCGCAGCTGTCGACGGCGATCGACATGTACCGCTTCGACGACGACGAGTCCAACACCTCGCGTGAGTTCCTGTCGATGTTCGGCACGGGTGCCCAGCCCAAGATCCACGGTTCGTCCTTCCCCTCGCGGATCTGGCACGACTACATGACCGACGCCCTCGAGGGCACGAAGCCCGAGTCCTTCCCGGAGCCGGAGGACCTCGAGTCCGCCGAGCCCGTCTTCGGCGGCGGTCTCACCAGCCCGACGCCGACCCCGTCGGCGACGCCCACGCCGACCGAGTCGTCCCCCACGCCCTCGACCACGCCCTCCTCCACGCCGAGCAAGACGCCGGACCCGGAGAAGAGCTGCGAGAACGTGTGGGACTGGCCGTGCAACACCAACGGCGGCCAGGACGGCGGGAGCACCGACGGCAACGAGAACGCAGGGACCACCGAGGGCGGTGGGGACACCGGCGGGACACCCACGTCACCCACGCCGACGACCAGCGACGGCACCAGCGGCGGCAGGCCCAACGGCGGGACCAACGGCTGGCTGGGCGGCTGATCTCCCGTCGCAGCGGTCCTGAGGGCCGTCGCACCGCTCCGTACCCCGTGTACGGCGTCCGGTGCGGCGGCCCTCGCCGTTTCCCCCGACGCGTACGGCAGGATGTCCCCCATGCCGAGCCTCCAGAAGACGACTCCGCAGCGGGACCGGACGCGGGCCCGGGCGGTGGTGTGCCCCACCCGACGGGACGAGGTGGCCGCCGCGGGCAGCGAGCTGATCGGGGGGCCGGCCGGCCGGTTCGCCGTGTTCGGCACGAGCGCCCTCACGCCGGTCCGGGTGATCGTGCTGGTGGCCATCGGCATGTTTGCGCTCGGTATGGTGCAGAAGATCCCCTGCTACGACTGGGCCTGGTTCCGCGGCTCCACCTCCCAGTACACCCACGCCTGTTACTCGGACATCCCCCACCTTTTCGTCGGGCGGGGGTTCTCCGAGGGCCTGGTCCCCTACTTCGACAGGCTGAGCGGCGACATAGAGTTCCTGGAGTACCCGGTACTGACCGGGCTGTTCATGGAGGTCGCGGCCTGGCTGACGCCGGACGGCGGCGACCTGATGCACCGCGAACAGACCTACTGGATGATCAATTCGGCCATGCTCCTGGTGTGCGCGGCCGTGCTGGCCGTCTGCGTCGCCCGGACCCATCGCCGCCGTCCCTGGGACGGGCTCCTGGTCGCCCTGGCGCCGGCGTTCGCCCTCACGGCGACCATCAACTGGGACCTGCTGGCCGTCGCGCTGACCTCCGTCGCGGTCCTGATGTGGGCGCGCGGACGGAGCCTCGCCTTCGGCGTCTTCATCGGCCTGGCCACGGCGGCGAAGCTGTACCCCGTCTTCCTCCTCGGCGCCCTGCTGCTGCTCTGCTGGCGGGCCGGGAGATGGCGGGAGTACGGCGCCGCCCTGCTCGGCGCGGCGGGTTCCTGGCTCGTGGTGAACCTCCCGGTGATGCTCCTCGCGCCCGAAGGGTGGAAGCAGTTCTACACCTTCAGCCAGGAACGCAACGTCGACTTCGGATCGCTGTGGCTGCTGGTCAGCCAGCGCACGGGTGAGCCGATCACGCCCGAGACGGCCAACATCCTCGCGGCGCTCCTGATGCTGCTGGCCTGCGGCGGCATCGCCGCCCTGGCGCTCACCGCGCCCCGACGCCCCCGCTTCGCGCAGCTCGCCTTCCTCGTCGTGGCCGCGTTCGTCCTGGTCAACAAGGTCTACTCGCCGCAGTACGTGCTGTGGCTCATCCCGCTCGCCGCCCTGGCCAGACCGCGCTGGCGCGACTTCCTGATCTGGCAGGCGTGCGAGGTCATGTACTTCCTGAGCATCTGGCTGTACCTCGCCTTCACCACCAGCGGCAACAAGCAGGGCCTGCCGACGGACGGCTACCACTTCGCCGTCGTGCTCCACCTGCTCGGCACGCTGTACCTGTGCGCCGTCGTCGTCCGCGACACCCTGGCGCCCGAGCGGGACGTCGTCCGGCAGGACGGCTCCGACGACCCCTCCGGCGGCGTCCTGGACGGCGCCGAGGACGTCTTCGTCATGGGCAGAGCGGCGCACCCGGCCCAGCACGCGGCCGCGTCCGTGGAGGGCCCGAGGGTGGACTGGGGCATGGCCCGGGAATGACCGCGGGGGCCCTCCGGGCGGGCCCGGAGGGCCCCCGGGGCCCGGTCGTCCGATCTGCTCGGGAGCAGCGGCGCGTCAGCGCTCGACGAGGCGGTCGAACTGGGTCGTGGTGTGCCGCAAATGGGCCACCAGCTCGTCGCCGACCTTCGGCTCCTGGGCGTCGGCCGGCACGAACAGGATCGACACCTGCATGTGCGGCGGCTCGGCGAACCAGCGCTGCTTACCGGCCCAGACGAACGGCGAGAGGTTCCGGTTGACCGTCGCGAGACCCGCTCGGGCCACACCCTTCGCCCGGGGCATCACGCCGTGCATCGCCTTGGGAGCCTCCAGGCCCACGCCGTGCGAGGTGCCGCCCGCCACGACGACCAGCCAGCCGTCCGAGGCGGCCTTCTGCTGGCGGTAGCCGAACCGGTCGCCCTTGGCGACACGGGTGACGTCGAGGACGGAGCCGCGGTACTCGGTGGCCTCGTGGTCCCCCAGCCACAGCCGGGTGCCGATCCGCGCCCGGAACCGGGTCTGCGGGAACTGCTGCTGGAGCCGGGCCTGCTCCTCCGCCCGCAGATGGCTCACGAACATGGTGTGCAGCGGCAGCCGGGCGGCCCGCAGGCGGTCCATCCAGCCGATGACCTCCTCGACCGCGTCCGTGCCGTCCGTGCGGTCCAGGGGGAGGTGCAGGGCGAAGCCCTCCAGGCGCACGTCCTCGATGGCGGCGTGCAGCCGGGGAAGCTCCTCCTCGCGAACGCCGTGGCGCTTCATCGAGCTCATGCACTCGATGACCACCCGCGCGCCCACCAGGGCGTGCACACCGTCCACGGAGGAGACGGACCGGACGACGCGGTCCGGCAGCGGCACCGGCTCCTCGCCGCGGCGGAACGGCGTGAGGACCAGCAGGTCCCCGCCGAACCAGTCCTTGATCTTCGCCGCCTCGTACGTGGTGCCGACGGCGAGCATGTCCGAGCCGAAGCGGGCGGCCTCGTCGGCCAGCCGCTCGTGGCCGAAGCCGTAGCCGTTGCCCTTGCAGACCGGGATCAGTCCGGGGAACTGGTCGATCACGGTCTTCTGGTGCGCCCGCCAGCGAGCGGTGTCGACGTAGAGGGAGAGCGCCATGGCCGGCCCGGAACCTTTCTGGTGGGTGCGGTGTATCAGAGGTATGTACGACACCGACGATTGCGTACGAGACTACGCAACCTCCGGGTGGGGCGTCAGCGGCGCGACATGTAGATGTCGAGCGCCTTGTGCAGGAGCTTGTTCAGCGGGAAGTCCCACTCGCCGACATACTCCACGGCCTCGCCGCCCGTACCGACCTTGAACTGGATCAGGCCGAAGAGGTGGTCGGTCTCGTCGAGCGAGTCCGAGATGCCGCGCAGGTCGTAGACGGTGGCGCCCATCGCGTAGGCGTCGCGCAGCATCCGCCACTGCATCGCGTTCGACGGGCGGACCTCGCGGCCGATGTTGTCGGAGGCGCCATAGGAGTACCAGACGTGACCGCCGACGACGAGCATGGTGGCGGCGGACAGGTTCACGCCGTTGTGGCGCGCGAAGTACAGCCGCATGCGGTTGGGGTCCTCGTTGTTGAGGACGGTCCACATCCGCTGGAAGTACGAGAGGGGGCGCGGCCGGAAGTGGTCGCGCACCGCGGTGATCTCGTACAGCCGCTGCCACTCCGCGAGGTCCTCGTAGCCGCCCTGGACGACCTCGACGCCCGCCTTCTCGGCCTTCTTGATGTTCCGTCGCCACAGCTGGTTGAAGCCCTTGAGGACGTCGTCCAGCGAACGGTTGGCGAGCGGCACCTGGAAGACGTAGCGGGGCTGCACGTCGCCGAAGCCGGCGCCGCCGTCGTCACCCTGCTGCCAGCCCATCTTGCGCAGCCGGTCGGCGACCTCGAAGGCGCGCGGCTCGATGTGGGTGGCCTCGACGTCCTTCAGCCGCTTCACGTCCGGGTCCTGGATGCCGGACTTGATGGCGGCGGAGTCCCAGCGGCGGATGACCACGGGCGGGCCCATCTTCACCGAGAAGGCGCCCTGCTGCTTGAGGTGCGCCAGCATCGGCTGCAGCCAGTCCTCGAGGTTCGGGGCGTGCCAGTTGATGACCGGACCCTCGGGCAGGTACGCCAAGTACCGCTTGATCTTCGGAAGCTGACGGTAGAGCACCAGGCCCGCGCCGACGATCTCGCCCGACTTGTCGAACCAACCCAGGCTCTCCGAGCGCCACTCGGTCTTCACATCGGCCCATGCCGGAACCTGGCAGTGGCTCGCCGAGGGGCGGCTCTGGATGAATGCCAGATGCTGCTCACGGCTGATGGTCCGAAGGGTCAGGCTCATGCGGGGCGCTCCTCGGCAGGTGTGTCCCCATCGGTTCAGGGGCTCCGGCTCTCGCGCCGAAGCCTACTGCGACCGAGGAGCGCCCCGGCTGGCCTGTGGGTCGTGGCTGAGGGTCAACCGCCGGCGCCGAAGAGACCGCCGTGGGCCATGCCGAGGTAGAAGCCCACCGCCGAGGCGCCGAGCCCGACGATCATCGCGAACCGTTCCCGGGTGGTGACGGAGATGAACTGCCCGTACGCGCCCGTGAGGATTCCGATCAGGCCCGCCCAGGAGCTGAGCAGGTGCAGGTGGTGGAACATCGCGGTCACGAAGGCGAGGACGCCCAGGACGAGCGTCACCGCCAGCAAGGTGTCCTGGAGCGGGTGCGGCTTGCCGTCGGTGGCGAGAAGGGAGTGGCCGGGGTCGGGTCGCATTGCCTGTGCCATGGGGCACCTCCTGCCGTGCCTGCGGGAAGGCGGCGCATTGTGGCGCCGCCCACATCCGATGTGTACAGATTGCGTCCCCTCACCACCGGATTTCAACCGGAAGCCGATGGGCGGGTACTCTGTACGGTCTGCACCGGTGTCTGCCCATGCCCACTCGGGCCCGACGGCACTCCTCACTCGCTGAGGGGGCTGTCAGTGGTGGCCGATACCGTTGCTTACGCATCACGACCCTCCTGCCACGGAACGACCGTGGCCGCTGAGTCCAAAGGAGGTGGGTTCCACATGCGTCACTACGAGGTGATGGTCATCCTCGACCCCGATCTCGAGGAGCGCGCTGTCTCCCCGCTGATCGAGAACTTCCTTTCCGTCGTCCGTGAGGGCAACGGAAAGGTCGAGAAGGTCGACACCTGGGGCCGTCGTCGTCTCGCCTACGAGATCAAGAAGAAGCCCGAGGGCATCTACTCGGTCATCGACCTGCAGGCCGAGCCTGCGGTCGTCAAGGAGCTCGACCGCCAGATGAACCTGAACGAGTCGGTCCTCCGGACCAAGGTCCTCCGCCCCGAGACCCACTGAGCACCTAGCTCAGAGGTCATCGGGTCCGAGTAGCAGTAAGCAGCCAGAAGCAATCCCGCCGAGAGGTTCACCCAATGGCAGGCGAGACCGTCATCACGGTCGTCGGCAATCTTGTCGACGACCCCGAGCTGCGCTTCACCCCGTCCGGTGCGGCGGTCGCGAAGTTCCGTATCGCGTCCACTCCCCGCACCTTCGACCGTCAGACCAATGAGTGGAAGGACGGCGAGAGCCTCTTCCTCACCTGCTCGGTCTGGCGTCAGGCGGCGGAGAACGTCGCCGAGTCGCTCCAGCGAGGCATGCGCGTCGTCGTGCAGGGCCGGCTGAAGCAGCGGTCCTACGAGGACCGCGAGGGCGTCAAGCGCACGGTCTACGAGCTGGACGTCGAGGAAGTCGGCCCCAGCCTCAAGAACGCCACGGCCAAGGTCACCAAGACCACCGGTCGCGGTGGCCAGGGCGGCTACGGCGGGGGTCAGCAGGGTGGCGGCGGCGACTGGGGCGGCAGCTCCGGTGGCGGCCCGCAGGGTGGTGGCGGTGCTCCCGCCAACGACCCGTGGGCGACCAGCGCGCCGGCCGGCGGCCAGCAGCAGGGCGGCGGAGGCGGCTGGGGTGGAAACTCCAGCGGCGGCGGCTACTCGGACGAGCCCCCCTTCTAGGGCACTGGCCCTGGGAGTGGCTCGTATCCCCACTTCTTGATCACACAGGAGAAACACCATGGCGAAGCCGCCTGTGCGCAAGCCTAAGAAGAAGGTCTGCGCGTTCTGCAAGGACAAGACCGCGTACGTGGACTACAAGGACACGAACATGCTGCGGAAGTTCATTTCCGACCGCGGCAAGATCCGTGCCCGCCGCGTGACCGGCAACTGCACGCAGCACCAGCGTGACGTCGCCACGGCCGTCAAGAACAGCCGTGAGATGGCGCTGCTGCCCTACACGTCCACCGCGCGATAAGGGAAGGGTGACCGAAAAATGAAGATCATCCTCACCCACGAGGTCTCTGGCCTCGGTGCCGCCGGCGATGTCGTCGACGTCAAGGACGGTTACGCTCGCAACTACCTGGTCCCGCGTGGTTTCGCGATCCGCTGGACCAAGGGTGGCGAGAAGGACGTGGCGCAGATCCGCCGCGCCCGCAAGATCCACGAGATCGCGACCATCGAGCAGGCCAACGAGATCAAGGCCCGCCTCGAGGGCGTGAAGGTGCGTCTGGCCGTTCGCTCCGGCGACGCCGGCCGCCTCTTCGGCTCCGTGACCCCGGCCGACATCGCCACGGCGATCAAGTCCGCGGGTGGCCCCGACGTCGACAAGCGTCGCGTCGAGCTCGGTTCGCCGATCAAGACCCTGGGCTCGCACCAGGTGTCCGTGCGTCTGCACCCCGAGGTTGCCGCGAAGCTCGGCGTCGAGGTTGTCGCCGCGTAACGCTGCTCTCAGCAGTACAGAAGGGCCGCTCCCCGAGGGGGCGGCCCTTCCGCTGTTTCACGTGAAACATCCCCCTCGCGTATGTGCGTCCGAAGCCCCGCGACGAGGCGCTGCGGGCTTTCCCTCAGCGGGTGGCGCCGGTGACGAGCCAGCGGCCGGAGCGGGAACGCGCCCAGAGCGTCCCCATCCGCACGGTCATCATCAAGGTCATCGCCCACCAGAGCGCGGTCAGCCCGCCGCCGAAGGCGGGGATGAGGAGGGCGACCGGGGCGAACACCGCCAGAGTGAGCAGCATGGCCCAGGCGAGGTACGGCCCGTCCCCGGCGCCCATCAGGACACCGTCGAGGACGAAGACCACACCGGCGATCGGCTGGGAGACCGCGACCACCAGGAGGGCCGGGAGCAGGGTCTCCTGGACGGTGGTGTCACCGGTGAAGAGCGGGATGAACAGGGGGCGGGCGATCACGATGAGGGCTCCGAGGGCCACACCGGAGACGACGCCCCACTGCACCATGCGGCGACAGACCTGCCGGGCGCCGTCGGCGTCGTCGGCTCCGAGGTAGCGGCCGATGATCGCCTGCCCGGCGATGGCGATGGCGTCCAGCGCGAACGCCATCAGGCTCCACAGGGACAGGATGATCTGGTGGGCGGCCACCTCCGCGTCGCCGAGCCGGGCCGCGACAGCGGTGGCGATCAGCAGCACCGCGCGCAGGGAGAGCGTACGGACGAGGAGGGGTGCGCCTGCCTGGGCGCTGGCGCGTATGCCGGCGGCGTCCGGGCGCAGGGAGGCACCATGGCGGCGGGCGCCGCGGACGACCACCACGAGGTAGGCGGCGGCCATGCCGCACTGGGCGATCACGGTGCCCCAGGCGGATCCTGCGATGCCGAGGCCGGCGCCGTACACCAGAGTCACGTTCAGGACGGCGTTGGCAGCGAAGCCGGCGATGGCCACGTAGAGCGGCGTGCGGGTGTCCTGGAGGCCCCGCAGGATGCCGGTGGCCGCCAGGACGACCAGCATCGCGGGGATGCCGAGGCTGGAGACGCGGAGATAGGTGACCGCGTAGGGCGCGGCCGTGTCGGAGGCGCCGAAGAGGTCGACCAGCCCGGGGGCGGTCGGAAGGGCGACGGCGACCACGGCGGCGCCGAGGAGGAGCGCGAGCCAGATGCCGTCCATGCCTTGGCGGATCGCGGCCTGGAGGTCGCCGGCTCCCACGCGGCGGGCGACGGCGGCCGTGGTGGCGTACGCGAGGAAGACGAAGACGCTCACCGCGGTGGACAGCAGCGCGGCGGCGATGGCGAGACCGGCGAGCTGTGGAGTGCCCAGATGGCCGACAATGGCGCTGTCGACCATGAGGAAGAGGGGCTCGGCGACGAGCGCGCCGAAGGCCGGCACGGCCAGCGAGATGATCTCTCGGTCGTGGCGTCGTCGGGCGGCCTTGGGCGTCGCGGGGGCCTGGGTCATGCGCTCCAATCTAATCTTCCACAGGTAAGAGATGCAATGCCTCTTGGGTCCTTACGGCTGAGGGTCGGAGGGCTCCGGGTGTGCGCCGTTTGTTCTGATCTTGATCCGTGGGGAAAAGTTTTTCTCCCCCACAGCCCGTGGATGAGAAAACCGCAGGTCAGCATCGCGCCGGGGGGCGCGCTATGAGTTTGTCCACATGACTGTCCCCCGGTCCGTGCACAGGTTCTGCGGGGTTCTCCACAGCATCTGGTCCTTCATCCACAGAGCCTGTGGATAACCAGATTGGCTGACGGTGCCCGCGGGCCTACCGTGGTCCGGCGCCCGACCCGCCTGAAGCGGAGTCAACGCCTCTTGGTTGTCCGAGCCGTGGCGTAAGAAAGAGTGGCACGGATAGGTCCGCCGGAGCGGACGGGAGGAGGTGGCTTGGTGAGCATTCCCGAGCCCTTGGACGACCCCTGGACGGACAGCGGGCCCAGCGACCGGCTGCCCGTCGCCCGTCCCCGCGGCGAGGGCCGCGGACGGGGTAGGGGCCGTGACGACCAGCACGACCGCGGCAGTGACGGCGGTCCCTGGGACAGCGGTCTCTCCGGCTTCGAGCGGGTCCCCCCGCAGGACCTCGACGCCGAGCAGTCCGTCCTCGGCGGCATGCTCCTCTCCAAGGACGCCATCGCCGACGTCGTGGAGATCATCAAGGGCCACGACTTCTACAAGCCCGCCCACGAGACGGTGTACGCCGCGATCCTCGACCTGTACGCCAAGGGCGAGCCGGCCGACCCGATCACGGTCGGTGCCGAACTCACCAAGCGGGGCGAGATCACCCGCGTCGGCGGTGCCTCGTATCTGCACACGCTCGTCCAGTCGGTGCCGACCGCCGCGAACGCCGCCTACTACGCGGAGATCGTCCACGAGCGGGCCGTGCTGCGGCGCCTCGTCGAGGCCGGTACCAAGATCACGCAGATGGGTTACGCCGCCGACGGCGACGTCGACGAGATCGTCAACTCCGCCCAGGCGGAGATCTACGCGGTCACCGAGCAGCGCACCACCGAGGACTACCTGCCGCTCGGCGACATCATGGAAGGCGCGCTCGACGAGATCGAGGCGATCGGCTCCCGCAGCGGTGAGATGACCGGCGTACCGACCGGCTTCACCGATCTCGATCAGCTCACCAACGGTCTGCACCCCGGTCAGATGATCATCATCGCGGCCCGCCCCGCCATGGGTAAGTCGACCCTCGCCCTGGACTTCGCCCGGGCCTGCTCCATCAAGCACAACCTGCCCAGCGTCATCTTCTCCCTCGAAATGGGGCGCAACGAGATCGCGATGCGCCTGCTCTCTGCGGAGGCGCGCGTCGCGCTGCACCACATGCGCTCGGGCACCATGACCGACGAGGACTGGACGCGTCTGGCCCGCCGGATGCCCGACGTCTCGCAGGCCCCGCTCTACATCGACGACTCCCCGAACCTGTCGATGATGGAGATCCGCGCCAAATGCCGCCGGCTCAAGCAGCGGGCCGGCCTCAAGCTCGTGGTCATCGACTATCTGCAGCTCATGCAGTCGGGCGGGTCCAAGCGGTCCGAGAGCAGGCAGCAGGAGGTCTCGGACATGTCGCGAAACCTGAAGCTCCTGGCCAAGGAGCTGGAGCTGCCGGTCATCGCGCTCTCGCAGCTGAACCGCGGCCCCGAGCAGCGCACCGACAAGAAGCCGATGGTGTCCGACCTGCGTGAGTCCGGCTCCATCGAGCAGGACGCCGACATGGTGATCCTGCTGCACCGTGAGGACGCGTACGAGAAGGAGTCCCCTCGCGCGGGCGAGGCGGACATCATCGTGGGCAAGCACCGTAACGGTCCGACGGCGACGATCACCGTCGCCTTCCAGGGCCACTACTCCCGCTTCGTGGACATGGCACAGACCTGACCCGACCTGACGGGACCCGAGCGGTCAGACGGTGCGCCTCCCGACCGGGTGGGGCGGCGCACCAGCGGCGAATGTGGTCGACTCGGAGCGCCGGGGAGCGTTGGATCTCCCCATGACGTCATCTTTCGAACCGCTGCTTCCCACCACCGCACGAGCCCTCGCCCACCGGGTGGCCGTTGCCCAGGCCGAGGGGCGGGCGCCCTCCTTCGTCGGGGCGGTCGCCAGGGAGGGGGCGATGGTCTGGAGCGGATCGCGCAGTTGTGTCGACGGGCACGACCCGGACTCCGATACGCAGTACCGCATCGGCTCCCTCACCAAGGTGTTCACCGCCGTCCTGGTCATGCGGCTTCGTGACGAGGGGCTCCTGGACCTGAACGATCCGCTCGGGAAGCACCTCACGGGAGCGGAGCTGGGTGGTGGCCTCGGAGAGGTGACGATCGCTCAGTTGCTGGGTCACAGCGCCGGCTTGGGCGCCGAGACGCCTGCGCCGTGGTGGGAGCGTACGCCCGGGACGGTGCGCCCGGAGCTGGCCGACGTCCTCGGCGCGCAGCCCTTCGCCCATCCTGTCGGGCGACGCCATCACTACTCCAACCCGGGATACACCCTGCTGGGTTCGCTGGTCGAGGCGGTCAGGGGAGTGCCCTGGGAGGAGGCACTGCGGGGCGAGATCCTGGAGCCGTTGGGGCTGAGCCGGACGACTGCCCGTCCGGTCCCTCCCCATGCCGGCGGGTGGGCGGTGCACCCGTGGGCGGATGTGATGCTCCCGGAGCCGTCCGAGGATCTGGGGCTCATGGCACCGGCGGGGCAGCTCTGGTCGACGGCCGAGGACCTCTGCCGTTTTGCCGGATTCCTCACGAGAGGCGACGGCCGGGTGCTCAGTGCCGCCTCCGTCGAGGAGATGCGGACGCCGGCGGCGCCGCCCGCGGCCGGTGACTGGGAGGGCGGTTACGGCCTCGGTATCCAGCTGGTGCGCAGGGACGGTCGGACGCTGATCGGTCACACCGGCTCACTACCGGGCTTCGTCGCCTGCCTCTGGGTGAATGTGGAGGAGGGAGTGGCGGCGGTGGCCCTCGCCAATGCCACGTCAGGCCCTCTGACGGCGGCTGTCGCCGCGGATCTCGTCAGGATCGTGGCGGAGGCCGAGCCGAGGTTCCCCGAGCCGTGGCGGCCCCTTCCCGGGGCGGAGGTCGACCAGGAGCTGCTGGAGCTGACCGGGCCCTGGTACTGGGGGACGTACGCGTACGGGCTCCGGCTGGGCGGGGAGCGGGAGATGGTCCTGGAGCCGCTGCGCGGTCCCGGACGGCGGGCGCGCTTCCGCCCGCTGCCCGAGGGCGGGTGGATCGGCCTTGACGGCTACTACGCGGGGGAGACGCTGCGGGTCGTGCGGCGCGTGGACGGCTCGGTGAGCCACCTCGACCTGGCGTCCTTCGTCTTCACCCGCGAGCCGTACGAACAGGGAGACGCGGTGCCCGGTGGAGTGGACCAAGCGGGGTGGCGCGGCCTCTGAGGTCGTCGCTCCGGAGCGGACCGGCGACGTTTCACGTGAAACGGAGCGGTGAGGCATGTCGCGGGATGCCGAGGGCTCAACCTCTCGGCATCCCGCCTGGCGGGCTTCAGAGGTTCATCTTGAAGCCCAGGTGAGAGCCCTCGAAACCGAGCCGCTCGTAGAAGCGGTGGGCGTCTGTGCGTGTGGCATCGGAGGTGAGCTGCACCAGGTGGCACTTCTGGCGCCGGGACTCCTCGACGGCCCATGCGATGAGCTGCGATCCGAGGCCGCTGCCGCGCTCGTCGGAATGGATGCGAACGCCCTCGATGATCGACCGCGTCGCCCCTTTGCGGGAGAGCCCCGGGATGATCGTGAGCTGGAGTGTGCCGATGGTCTTCCCGTCGCGCACGGCCACGACGAGACGCTGATGAGGGTCTCGGACCACGCGATCGAAGGCCGCGCGGTAGGGCGCGAGGTCATCAGGGGATTCGCGCTCGGCGCCCAGCGGGTCGTCGGCCAGCATCGCGACGATGGCGGGGATGTCGTCGGCGGTGGCGGGCCGTATCTCAAGATCGCTCATGGGCGGCAGGCTACGCCCCTGCCCGTGCCATGCACCGGGATCGGCCCTGCTCCGGCATTGAAGTGACGGGCCGGCCCGCGCTAGGCGGGGACGCTCAGGCCCTCGACGACGCGGACCAGCGGGGCCAGCTCGGGGTTCTGGGCCGCCTGGTCGAGAGCCTCGCGCAGAGCGCGGTCATTCGTCGGCCGGGCCTCTTCGAGGAGCTGCAGACCGGCTTCCGTGACATCCGTGTAGATGCCTCGCCGGTCGGTGGCACAGAGGTACCGGGTGAGCAGTCCGCGGTCCTCCAGGCGGGTCACCAGTCGGGTGGTGGCGCTCTGGCTGAGGACGACGGCGTCGGCGACCTGCTTCATCTGCAGATGGCCCCCAGGACCGCTGTGCTGGCGGCTGAGGACATCGAGGAGGGAGTACTCGCGCACGCTCAGGCTGTGCTTGGCCTCCAGCTCCCTCTCGATGTGCGACTCGATCCTCCCGTGGAGCAGGGAGAGGGCGCACCAGCCCTGGGAGAGGGCGGTGAGTGCGGGGTCGGTCGCGGTCATGGTCTCTCTCCTCGGTCCCTGAGCGGCTTGTTTCAGGGTAGACGATGAGCGCAAAAGCCCGCGTTTGCAAGCAGTACGGTCTATCCGGCCGCCACCGTCAGCGGGGCGAAGCGTCGGCTCCAGTCGCCCGGGAGATCGGGCAAAGACCGTGTCATCACGGCGTTGAAGGCGATCGGTTCGAGCCCGTTCGCCTTCACCCAGCGCAGCAGGGACTCGTGGCGTACGTCGATGTCCGTGCGGAGGGGACGCTCCGTGGCGGCGGCGAGGGAGACGATGAGGGACTGGGCGGTCGAGGTGTCGCGGGCGATCAGAGGACCGATGACATGGGTGTCCATGTTCGGCCAGGCTGCGGCGAAACCGGTGATCTCGCCGGCCGTCTCGGCGACCCGGAGATGATCCGCGAAGGCGGGGAGGCGGGTGATCATGTGGGTACGGTCGAGCCCGAAGATCTCGGCATCCAGGCGCAGGACGGCCTGGAGGTCGTCCGCGGTGGCCGGACGGGTCGGAATCTGAGCCGCCGGCTCGTTGAGGGTGAAGCGGCCGCGGACCATCTCCGCGCGGCCCGTGACGGCGAACCCCAGCTCTTCGTAGAGCGGGCGGCCGTGCGGAGTGGCGTGGAGGGTGACCGGGGTGTCTCCGAGCTCGGCCAGCACGTGCCGCATCAACCGGCGTCCTATGCCCTGCCGGGCATAGCGCTCGGCGACCAGCACCATCCCGATGGCCGAGAGGCCGGAGCCGTACGAGGTCACCACGCAGGCCGTAACGAGTCCCTTGCCGCTGGGGTCGTCGATGCCGTACCCCGTCCCCGCGGCGAGCAGCAGGCCCCACTTGTGCTCCTCGCGCGGCCAGCCCCGGTCCTCGGAGAGATCGGCGCAGGCGAGGAGGTCGCCCGAGGTGAGACGCCGGATGGGGAGCTGATCGAGCGGGGGGAGCGATGTCGGCATGACGCTCAGGCTCTCCGACGCGGTGATCGTTCGTCCACCGTTTTACGAGAAGTGGCCGATACCCGCAGATGGCGGCCTCGTCGGGTCGGCCCGAACGGCTTGAGGACCGAGATCGTCGTCATGAAGAGGTAGGCCGCCGTCGATACCGTGGGCGCGGCCACCAGGCTGATGTCAGGGGTTCCTACGGCGGCTGCGTGGTCGATCTCGGGCCGCAGTGCGAAGACGGTCGCGGCTGCCGTCACCAGGGTCATCCAGAACTTGATCCAGATCCAGCGGTGGCGGGCCAGCCCCCAGGGTGTGCCCAGCGACAGCACCAGGCCGCTGACCAGCGTGCTGAGCGCGACGGGCGCCAGCAGCCAGTCTCCGAACACGTCCATCGAGCGGTAAGCCGCGTGGGTCAGCGAGTGGTCGCCGGTCGTGTAGGCGGTGATGCCGAGCGCCAGCAGACCCACGCTGAGCCCGAGCCAGCTCACCGAGACGGCGATGTGGAGGACGAGGAGAGCCCGCCGAGCGGGACGCTGGAGATGTTTCACGTGAAACACCGTGCCGGTCGACCCGTGCACTCCGCGTCTGGCAGCGGGAGTAACCGCACGTACTAGCCTCGGCGTACATGACGACACCTTCGGGCAATGGACGCAGGCTGCACCTCTTCGATCTCGACGGCACCCTGATCCGTGGCTCGGCGGCCGCTGTGGAGATCTCCCGGCAGCTCGGCCTGAGCAAGGAGATCGCCGCTCTGGAGGAGGACTTCCTGCTGCGGGGGATGGCACCCGACGAGTTCGCTGTGCAGGCTCATGCGCTGTGGTCCGAGCTCACGACGGAACAGGTCACGGCCGCCTTCGAGGGGGCGCCCTGGCTGAGCGGCATCCGCGAGGTCTGGGCGGACATCCGGGCCCAGGGGGACCGCTGCGCGGTCATCTCGCTTTCACCGGACTTCTTCGTCGAGCGGCTCCTGGACTGGGGGGCCGACGCCACCCATGGTTCCCGCTGGCCTGCGGTCCCCTTCACTCAACCGATCCACCGCCCGGGGATTCTCAACGCCAAGGCGAAGGTGGACATCGCCCACCGCTTGTGCGCGGAGTTCGGCGTGCCTCTCGAGGACTGCGTAGCCTACGGCGACTCCATGTCCGACGCGGCACTCTTCGCCGTGGTGCCAGAGACGGTGGCGGTGAACGCGGACCACCATCTGGCCGACCTCTCCCGGCACAGCTACACGGGAGCCGATCTGCGGGAGGCTTACGCCCTGGTGCGAAAGGGCGCAGCCTAACCGGAATCCCGGTGTGAATGACCGGGAATCCCACTCTCTGTCCGCGTCGGCGGTCGGCGCTGCCATGCTGCGGCGACAACAGCCGGCTGGGCGAGGGCGAGGCACACGATGGACGCTGCGACCACCACCAGATGCGCGGACGAGGGCACACGCTCCCGAATACCGTCCGAGCCCTCTCCCGACGCCCGTCTCGTCCGTCGCACGCTGGCCGAGATCGCCCCGGTCGCGGACAAGGTGACCTCGTACTTCTACGCCCTGCTCTTCGTCCGCCACCCCGAGCTGCGGGCGATGTTCCCCCCGGCGATGGACACCCAGCGCGATCGCCTTCTCAAGGCACTGCTGACGGCGGCCGAGCATCTGGACAACGCGCCCGTCCTCACCGACTACCTTCAGAACCTGGGCCGAGGCCACCGGAAGTACGGCACGCAGGCCGCCCACTACCCGGCCGTCGGCGAGGCCCTCATCGGAGCGCTGATCCAGTACGCCACCACGACCTGGGACGAGGAGACCGAGGCCGCGTGGGTCCGTACGTACACCACGATCTCGCAGATCATGATCGATGCGGCCGCCGAGGACGAGCGGCGGGCGCCGTCCTGCTGGCGTGCCGAGGTCGTCTCGCACGATCTCAGGACCCCCGACGTCGCGGTGATCACCTTACGGCCCGACCAGCCGTACCCCTTCCTCGCCGGCCAGTACACGACACTGGAGACTCCCTGGTGGCCGCGTGTCTGGCGGCACTACTCCTTCGCCTCGGCGCCTCGCCCCGACGGACTCCTCTCCCTGCACGTCAAGGCGGTTCCGGCCGGCTGGGTCTCTCAGGCCCTGGTGCACCACGCACGCCCCGGCGACGCGCTACGGCTCGGGCCGCCGGCCGGGTCCATGACGGTCGACCACTCCACCGACAGCGGCCTGCTCTGCCTGGGCGGCGGGACCGGGATCGCCCCCATCAAGGCGCTGGTGGAGGACGTCGCCGAGCACGGGGACCGGCGCCCGGTCGAGGTCTTCTACGGAGCGCGTAGCGGCCACGACCTGTACGACATCGACACGATGATGCGACTCCAGCAGACGTTCCCGTGGCTGTCGGTGCGCCCGGTGACCGAGGACCAGGGCCGTCTGCCGGAGGCCGTGGGGCGGTACGGGCCGTGGAACGAGTACGACGCGTATCTCTCGGGCCCGCTCGGCATGATTCGCAGCGGAGTGCACGCCCTCAGGGGAGCGGGTATTCCCGCCGAGCGGATCCGCCACGACTCGCTGGAGGACCTCGTCACGGTGGCACACCCCTGACCCGGCTCGGCGGCGAGCCCGGGCGGCACTCCTGACCAGGCCTGACGGAACGGTCCCGGGAGAGAGACACCCCTGACCCAGGTCCGACGGACGGTCCCGGAAGAGAGACACCCCTGACCCAGGTCCCACGGAACGGTCCCGGGAGAGAGACACCCGTCAGCCCAGGTCGGGGGCGTGCATCGCCCGGACCCCCTCGATGTTGCCGTCGAGATAGTGCCGCAGCGACAGCGGCACGAGATGGACGGCGGCGATGCCGACCCGGGTGAACGGCACCCGGACGATCTCGTATTCACCGCACGGCTCCTCGATCTCGGGACCGTGGCGCAGGGAGGGATCCATCGACTCCAGGCGGCAGACGAAGAAGTGCTGGACCTTCACTCCGGAGACACCGCCGTCGACGATGTGCTCGACGGTGTCGACGAAGCAGGGGACCACATCGGTGATCTTGGCGCCGAGCTCCTCGTGCACCTCGCGGTGCAGGGCCTCGACGACGGTGGTGTCCGACGGTTCGACCCCGCCACCAGGCGTCACCCAGTAGGGGTCCACCCCGGGCTTCGTGCGCTTGATGAGGATGAGGTCGTTTCCGTCGAGCAGGATGGCGCGTGCGGTGCGCTTGACCACGGGACGTTCGGTCATGGGAAGAAAATGGCCCGCCACAGCTGTCCTGAAACTCACCAGCCCCCGGCGGCTCTCAGGAGCCACTCGTGCGCCCGCGCGATCGGGGGCAGGGCGAGCGTGCCGGTGCGGACGACCAGGAAGTAGGTCCGCAGGGGTGGCACCGGCGGATCGAGCAGCGCCACCAGCCGTCCACCCGCCAGGGCGTCCTCGCACAGATAGCGGGGCAGCACCGCCAGCCCGGCGCCGGCGGCGGCGGATTCCAGCACGGCCCGCAGGTCGGGCGCTATGACGGTGGCGGCCGACGCCGGCTTGCTCTCGAAGACGGCGGCCCAGTACCGAGAGACGAACGGCAGCGACTCGTGGACTTCCACCACCGGCAGCTGCTCCAGGACCACCGCTCCCTTCCGCAGCAGTGTGTCCGGGGTGAGCCGTGCGGCCCAGCGCGGTGCGGCGACCAGGACGTGCTCCTCGTCGCAGAGGGGTGTGGAGGTGAGAAGCCCGCCTCGCGGGCGGGCGGTGGCGACGGCCAGGTCGTGGTGACCGGCGGCGAGACCCTCCAGCACGTCCTCGGCGTTGTCGAGGAAGGAGGCACGGACCGCGAGGCCCTGGGAGACGAGCGGTGCGAGGGCCGGCAGGGCACGCATCGAGGTGAACTCGGGCGGCCCGGCGAGATGCAGGGTCCGGACTCCGTTCTCCTCGTCGAGACCGGTCTCGACGATCTCCACGAGGGCGTCCAAGTGCGGGGCCGCGCGGTGGGCGAGCTCGTCCCCGATGGTGGTGGGGGTGACTCCGCGGGCCTGGCGCAGGAAGAGCGGGCGGCCCAGCTGCCGCTCCAGGGTGCGGATCTGGCTGGTGACGGCCGGCTGGGAGAGCCCGAGGAGCGCCGCGGCGCGGGTGAAGGAGCCGGCCCGGTGCACCGTGACGAATGTGCGCAGTAGGGCCAGATCCATGTCAGCCCTCTCCCGGCCGGGGGTGGCCGTTCGACTCGCCGTCGTGGTCAGGCGTCGGCTGATGGCGCCTCAGGACGGTCCAACTATAAATATGTCGATAGGTCTCTGTCGCTCCCGTGATTGGACACTGACGCTGAGTCAACTAGCCTTGTTCAGGCGGGATCTCCGCGCGTGGAACCGAGGTGTTCCGAGCCACGAGGGGGGAGGCTCGGAGCACCTCGTTCCGTACCGGGAGCGTCAGACAGCGTCCTTGCCCGCCAGGTCGAGAGCGCGCAGGACGTCCGCGATCAGATCTTCCGGGTCCTCCGCGCCGACGGAGAAGCGGACGAAGCCCTCCGGGACGGCGTCGCCGCCCCACCTGCCCCGCCGTTCGGCGGTCGAGCGCACGCCGCCGAAGCTGGTGGCGTCGTCCACCAGGCGCAGTTCGTCGAGGAACCGGTCGGCGTGCTCCCGGCCGGACAGGACGAAGGAGACCACGGAACCGAAGCGCCGCATCTGCGAGGCCGCCACGGCGTAGGAGGGGTCGTCGGGCAGGCCGGGGTAGCGCAGCCCGCTCACGTCGGCGCGCCGGCTCAACGCCTGCGCGAGGGCGAGGGCCGAGGAGCACTGCCGGTCGAGGCGCAGCTGGAGCGTGGCCAGGGAGCGGTGGGCGAGCCAGGCCTCCATGGGCCCGGGGATGGCTCCGACGATCTTGCGCCAGCGCCGTACCTCCGCGGCCCGGTGAGGATCACGGCAGCTGACGTGCCCGAGCAGGATGTCCCCGTGCCCCGTCATCCCCTTGGTGTCGCTGGCGACGGAGAAGTCCGCTCCCAGGTCGAGGGGCCGCTGTCCGAGGGGGGTGGCCAGGGTGTTGTCGACGGCGACCAGCGCTCCGGCCTCATGGGCGGCGCGGGTCAGACGGCGGATGTCACAGACGTCGAGGCCGGGGTTGGAGGGGGTCTCGATCCACAGCAGCCGTGCCCCGTCGAGGACGGAGAGCTGGGCGTCGCCGCCGGTGGGGGCGGTGCGGACCTCGATGCCGTACGCCCTCAGCTGCTCGTGAAGGAGGGGAAGCGCCTGATAGCCGTCGTCCGGCATGACGACCGTGTCGCCGGCCTTGAGCTGGGAGAACAGCACGGCGGAGATGGCGGCCATCCCGGAGGCGAAGACCAGCGTCTCGACGTCCGGCTCCCCCGGCGCCTCCAGGTCGCCGATGGCGCGTTCGAGATGGGTCCAGGTGGGGTTCTCGTCCCGCCCGTAGGTGTAGGGGCCGGTCGGATCGCCCGGCAGGTGGAAGTGCGCCGCGAAGACCGGGCCCGGCAGGGTCGGTTCGTACTTCACCGGGTCGGGAAGCCCCGCTCGTACCGCCCGGGTTCCGTCACCCGCCCCGATGCCCCGCGCGCTGGTGCCCCCGCCCCCGTGCTCCGCGCCGCTCACGTCGCCGTTCGTCCCGCTGTTCATGCCGGCTGTTCCTCCGCCTCTCGCCTCCGGCGGAGAGCTGTCCTCGCTCGCCGCCTCACCATGGTCCGCCATCGCCTCCGCGCTCAGTCCCCGTCGGGCAGCACGACGTTGAGCGCCCAGGAGACGACGGAGATGATCAGTCCGCCGAGGACGGCGGTCCAGAAGCCCTCGACGTGGAAGCTGAGGTCGAGCACATCGGCGAGCCAGGAGGTCAGCAGCAGCATCAGGGCGTTGACCACCAGGGTGATCAGGCCGAGGGTGAGGATGAACAGCGGAAGCGTGAGCAGCTTCACGACCGGCTTGACCAAGAAGTTCACCAGCCCGAAAACCAGGGCGACGAGGATGAGCGTCAGGGCCTTCTTACCGGTGCTGTCACCGGTCAGGGTGATGTCCTGGAGAAGCCAGATGGCCACTCCCAGGGCGCCCGCGTTGGCGAGCGTCTTGACTACGAAATTCTTCATGTGTCTGATCGTGGCAGACATGATCGGGCCAAGGCAGGGGCGGACGGACGATGAAGGCATTCCGGCTGGACGAACTGGAGGCGGAGCGCGCCGCCCATGACGGCGCGTACCTCCAGTTCCTGCGCGAGCGGAACATGTCGGTCGGTCTGTACGCGCTGGACGCGGGCGCGCTCGACCCGCAGCAGCCGCACGGGCAGGACGAGGTGTACTTCGTCGTCAGCGGCCGGGCGTCGATCACGGTCGGGCTGGAGACGACGCAGGTGGCGCGGGGCAGCGTGGTGTACGTGCCGGCCGGGGTGGCCCACAAGTTCCACCACATCACGGAGGACCTGCGGGTCATGGTGGTCTTCTCGCCGCCGGAGGGCTGAGTTCCCCTAGGGGGCGGATCAGGGGAGAGCGGGGGCTGCGGAACCCCCGTGAGCACCCCGGCCGCCCCTAGCATCGGAAGCGTCCGGTGCAGAGCGCGCGGAACGGACTCTTCGGAGATGAGGTAAGGACAATGGCCGTACGGGAGATTCTCGCGGGGATGCCCTGGTGGGTGAAGTGGGTGGCCATACCCGTCATCGCGCTGTTCGTCTTCGGCGGTCTGATCAC
This sequence comes from Streptomyces sp. NPDC053755, assembly GCF_040677675.1. Lineage (NCBI taxonomy): Bacteria > Bacillati > Actinomycetota > Actinomycetes > Kitasatosporales > Streptomycetaceae > Streptomyces > Streptomyces sp. NPDC053755. The sequence goes on from NZ_JBFASK010000001.1 coordinate 473,918, forward strand.
CAGCGTCGCGGTGTTCGTCATCGGTCTGCTCTTCAAGGTGCTGGTCTTCGTCGCCCTGGTCGCCGGACTGGTGTACGTGGTGCGGAAGTTCATGTCCTCCTCGACCTCGCGCGAGGACTGGTAGCACCAGCTACCCACGGCTTCGAACCGGCCGTCGGGCATTAGCCCGGCCGAGGGAACCCCCTGGTTGAAACCGCGACGGTGCCCGAAGGCTGCTATTAGAGTGGAATTCCTCTGCCGCCCCGGGAAAACAGGCGTAGGCCTCCAGCTGTGACCAGCGAGTTCTCTGTCCCGGACGGGTCCGCCAGCGGGCCCTACCGGATCCCGGGCCGCGGCGGGCGCGCGGGGGCGGCCCCCGCGGGCGGGTGCAGCGTGCCCGTCGACTCGCCTGGGGGTGACCTTTGGCCACGGCTTCGCAGACCGCTGTTCCTACCCTGATCGGCTCGGTGCAGCGGGCGCTGAGACTTCTGGAGGCCGTCGGCTCCCACGAGGACGGGGCGCCCGCCAAACAGCTCGCGCGCGAGGCGGGGCTTCCCCTTCCCACCGCGTACCACCTGCTCCGCACCCTGACGCACGAGGGCTATCTGCGCCGCGAGAAGGGTGTGTTCGTCTTCGGTGACGCCGCCGGCCGCCTGGCCGGCGGCGGAGTTCTGCAGAATCGTCGCACCAAGATCGAAGACTCCCTCGCGCACTGGCGCGACGAGATCGGCGTCCCGGTCTACTTCGCCGTCTACCGCGAAGGGGAGATCGAACTGGTCGCCGTGGCCGACACTCCCACGGCCCCCGCCGTCGCTGAGTGGGCCGACTTCCGGGAGACCGGTCACGCCCATGCGATCGGTCAGTGTCTGCTCAGTCAACTCGATCTGAAAAGTCGTCAAGACCACCTTCTGCGCCACCCGGTGGAAACCATCACTCCGTATACGGTGCGTAACGACCGGGTGCTTTTGGAGCGTTTGGGCGGTATGGGGCGAATGGAGCCCCTGGTGGAGCGTCAGGAATATGCGCTCGGCACGGTCTGCGCCGCCATCCCCATCACGGCGGGCTCGACGGCGGCCGCCATGGCCATTTCTCTCCCCCTTCACCAGGAGGAACGGTTGCTGCCCGCAGTCGACCGACTACGCAACGAGATCGGAAGGCTCTTCAGTTCCTTTGCGTTCTCTATCAGTATCTGAAAAATCACTCCTTGTGATCTGCTAGCGCGTACAGCACGATGGCGTCAAGAGGGCCATGGGGGATCAATCCTGGCCGTTTTGCTCCCACCTTTCAGCAGCTGTCTCCACCCAACTGCTTCATCTACTGCGGGGTACATGATGCGAGAGTCGGTTCAGGCCGAAGTCCTGATGAGCTTCCTCGTCTCCGAGGAGCTCTCCTTCAGAATCCCGGTGGAACTGCGCTACGAGACCCGGGATCCCTATGCGGTGCGGATGACCTTCCACCTGCCCGGGGACGCCCCCGTGACCTGGGCATTCGGACGGGAGCTGCTGCTCGACGGCATCAACAGCCCCAGCGGGGACGGCGATGTCCGCATCGCGCCCACCGGTCCCGAGGCGCTGTCGGACGTCAGCATCCGGCTCCAGGTCGGGGGCGACCGCGCCCTGTTCCGCGCCAGCGCTCCGCCGCTGGTCGCCTTCCTCGACCGCACGGACAAGCTCGTCCCCCTCGGTCAGGAACGCTCCCTCGGCGACTTCGATGACAACCTCGAGGCGGCACTCGGCCGGATTCTCGCGGAGGAGAACGCCGGCTGAGACGGAACGGCGGCGTCCGGGACCCCGCCCCGCAAGGCGGCCGCCTCACGCTCGGTCGCACCGCGATCGGTCCGTCGTGTTCTCGGCCCCCCGGCCGGTCCGTTCTCGGGGTCACTTCGCCCGGCGGCGGCGACCCCCCTTGGCCGGTCGCCCCGCCGGCGCGCCAGCTGCGCCCGGTCCGCCCGGTGAACCGGGTGCGCCCGGGCGGTCGGCGGAGACCACCAGCGCCGCGAGGGCGGTGGTCAGCGGCACCGACGCGACCAGGCCGATCGACCCCACCAGCGTCCGGACGATCTCCACGGCGACCAACTCGCTGTTGGCCACGGTGCCCACGCTGCTCTGGGCGATGGAGAACAGCAGCAGCAGGGGCAGCGCCGCACCGGCGTACGCGAGCACCAGCGTGTTCACCACCGAGGCGATGTGGTCCCGGCCGATCCGGATACCGGCCCGGTACAGCGCGCGCGGACCCATGCGCGGGTCCGCCTGGTGGAGCTCCCACACCGCCGACGTCTGCGTCACCGTCACGTCGTCGAGCACGCCGAGCGATCCGATGATGACGCCGGCGAGCAGCAGACCCGACATGTCGATGTCCGGGTAGAGGCCGTGGATCAGACCGGTGTTGTCGTCCGTGTTGCCGGACAGCGAGGCCCAGCCGATGAAGAGCGAGCCCAGCAGCCCGATCAGCAGCAGGGAGATGAGGGTGCCGAGCACCGCGACCGAGGTGCGGGCCGAAAGGCCGTGGCACATGTAGAGCGCGATGAGCATGATCGCGCTCGCGCCGACCACGGCCACCACCAGCGGGTTCGAGCCCTGCAGGATCGCCGGCAGGATGAAGAGGGTGAGCACCAGGAAGCTCACGGCGAGCGCGATCAGGGCCATCAGCCCGCGCAGTCGGCCCACGAGCACGACCGCCAGCGCGAAGATGCCGGCGAGCAGCATCATCGGGAACTTGCGGTCCACGTCGGTCACCGAATACTGCAGGTCGCGTGGGGCGTCGGGGGCGTACGCCACGATCACGCCCTGTCCCTCGCTCAGTTGCCGGGGCGCGTCCGGCTGCACGATCTCGACGAAGGTGCGTCCCCGGTCGGCGCCGCTGGTGACCTCGATCGTGGCCTTCGCGCATTGCCCCTGCCGGGCGTTGACCGCCTCGCGCCCCTGCGGGGTGGAGGTGTCGCCGGTCGGCGGCACCTGGGCGGCGTTCACGTCCTTGCAGTCGACGCGCTCGACCGAGACGACCTTGCCCTGCTCGGTCTGCCGGTCGAAGCCGACGCCGGTGCGCTCGTGCGCCGGGGCCCCGCCCGGCCACAGGACCGCGAGTCCGACGACGACGGCGGTGGCGAACGGGATCAGGACGGCGGCGATGACCTTGCGCAGGTGCCGGGAGACGGGAGCGGCGGGTCCATGGGCGTGCGCATGCGCATGGGCGTGTCCGGCAGCGTCGTGCCCGGGCTCCACGAGCCCGCGCTCCGCGTGCCCGTGCCTGCCGCGGCCGTCGCTCCGCCCGTCGCCGGCACCGCCGTTTCCGTCGCCGTTGCCAGGGGGTCCGGGGGTCTGCTGCGAGGAAGTCACCGACCGATCATCGCAAGAACGGCGGGGGCCCACTGTTCAGCACGCCCGGGTTGACGCTAGCGTGGTGGCACCTTTGCACACGCGGGAGCTCGGAGCACCGGGCTGAGAGGGCGCTGATCACCGTACGCGCGCATGACGTACGTACGGGAAGAGGCTGCGCCGACCGCCGAACCTGTTACCGGGTAATGCCGGCGTAGGGAGATCGGTCTCATGACCATTCAGGATGCACGCACGCCTGCCACCAGCCAGGACGAGCGCAAGCCCGGCTGGCACAAGGGGTACGTGGAGGGATCGCGCCCCGACCTCCGCGTACCGGTCCGCCAGGTGCACCTCACCAACGGCACGGACGTCACGCTGTACGACACGTCCGGGCCGTACACCGACCCCGCCATCGACACCGACGTACGGCGGGGCCTTGCGCCGCTGCGCGAGAACTGGATCATCGGACGGGGCGACACCGAGGAGTACGCGGGCCGCCCGGCCCGCCCCGAGGACGACGGGATCAAGCACACCTCGCCGCGCGGGGGAGGACTCAAGAACCTCGACGCGGTCTTCCCCGGCCGCCCGCGCCTGCCCCGGCGGGGCCGCGACGGCCAGGCGGTGACGCAGCTCGCGTACGCCCGCCGGGGTGAGATCACCCCGGAGATGGAGTATGTCGCCATCCGCGAGAACGTCTCCCCCGAGGTCGTCCGCGAGGAGATCGCGGCAGGTCGGGCCGTACTCCCGGCGAACGTGAACCACCCGGAGATCGAGCCGATGATCATCGGCAAGCGGTTCCTGGTGAAGGTCAACGCCAACATCGGCAACTCCGCCGTCACCTCCTCGATCGAGGAGGAGGTGGAGAAGATGACGTGGGCCACCAGGTGGGGCGCGGACACGGTCATGGACCTGTCCACCGGCCGCAACATCCACACCACCCGCGAGTGGGTGCTGCGCAACTCCCCCGTGCCGATCGGCACCGTGCCGCTCTACCAGGCCCTGGAGAAGGTCGACGGCCGGGCCGAGGAGCTGACCTGGGAGATCTACAAGGACACGGTCATCGAGCAGGCCGAGCAGGGCGTCGACTACATGACGGTCCACGCCGGCGTGCTGCTGCCGTACGTGCCGCTCACCGCCCGCCGCAAGACCGGCATCGTCTCGCGCGGCGGGTCGATCATGGCCGCCTGGTGCCTGGCGCACCACAAGGAGAACTTCCTCTACACGAACTTCGAGGAACTCTGCGACATCCTGGCGACGTACGACGTCACCTACTCGCTGGGTGACGGGCTGCGCCCCGGCTCGATCGCGGACGCCAACGACGAGGCGCAGTTCGCCGAGCTGCGGACCCTCGGCGAGCTGAACACGATCGCCAAGCGGCACAACGTCCAGACGATGATCGAGGGCCCGGGCCACGTCCCGATGCACAAGATCAAGGAGAACATCGACCTCCAGCAGGAGATCTGCGAGGAGGCGCCGTTCTACACCCTCGGCCCTCTGACCACGGACGTCGCGCCCGCCTACGACCACATCACCTCCGGCATCGGCGCCGCCATGATCGCCTGGTGGGGTACGGCGATGCTCTGCTACGTCACCCCGAAGGAGCACCTGGGCCTGCCGAACCGCGACGACGTGAAGACCGGTGTCATCACGTACAAGATCGCGGCGCACGCGGCGGACCTGGCGAAGGGGCACCCGGGGGCGCAGGAGTGGGACGACGCGCTGTCGGACGCGCGGTTCGAGTTCCGCTGGGAGGACCAGTTCAACCTGGCGCTCGACCCGGACACGGCCCGCGAGTTCCACGACGAGACGCTGCCCGCGGAGCCGGCGAAGACCGCGCACTTCTGTTCCATGTGCGGTCCGAAGTTCTGCTCGATGAAGATCTCGCAGGACATCCGGCGCGAGCACGGGGGCGACCTGAAGTCGCAGGAGATCGAGGCCGGCATGGCGGAGAAGTCGGCGGAGTTCGCCGCGGCCGGCAACCGGGTGTACCTCCCGCTGGCGGATTAGCCACGGGACGCCGCCCCGTCGTCTCCGGGGCGGGTGGGGGCCCGGGTACGGACCGCATGGCCGCGGGGGGCCGTGCGGCCCGTACCCGATCGGGCCGCTTCTTCGGACGCCCCCGCTGGTCAGACCGGTAAGCGCGCGGGCAGGGGCCGGTGCGGCACATGCGCGGACAGCGTCGGTCCGGGATGTGCGCGGGTGGTCGGTCCGGCACGTTCTCGGGCGGTGTCAGTCCGGCACGCTCTCGGGCGGCCCGAAGTCCGGGCTGGAGAAGTCGGGACTGCTGTATGACGGGCGGTTGCCCGACGCGCCCTCGCCTGGGCTGGAGAAGTCCGGGCCGCTGTACCCGACCTTCGGGATCCGGGAGACCGGGCGGGGTCTGGGGGTGGGGGTGGGCCGCGCGGCGCCGGGGTCGGCCAGCGCCTCTCGCAGGAACGGCACGATCCCGCGTTCGAGCAGTGCGTGGCGCCAGGCGTCCCTCGCGAGGGACAGCTCGTCCCCCGCGGCGGCCCCGGAATCCGCCGCCACCTCGGTGGCTCTGTTGCGCAGCGCCGTGACGAGCAGTCCGGCGGCCGCGCAGAGCAGCCCGGCCGCGGCGACGGCGCCGAAGAACCAGCCGGCCGTCAGCAGCGTGTCGGCGAACTGCAGTGCCGGGGCCAGGACTTTCAGCACGGCCCCGACCAGCAGGAAGATCAGTGCCGCGGTGCCCGCGAGCACGGGTGCCAGGACCGTGACGATCGCGATGACGCCCGCGCCGGGACCGCCGCTCGCCCCGTCGCCGTCCGCCGCGAGGACGGCGCCCATGACACTCGTACCGCTTGAGCGTCCCTGTTCACGGATCTTCACGAAGTGGTCGTACTCGGGCGCGGCCGCGGCCGTGATCAGGGCCGTCGCGCTCAGCGCCATCGCGCGCAGTTGCGCGGCCGTGAGTCTGGTCCCGACCTCGGCGAGGTCCGGACGGTCGTGCGCGTGACGCAGTGCGTCGTCGAGGACGCGCTCGAACTCGGAGCGGTCCTCGGTCAGCAGGTGCGGAGCCACGTTCATGTGCATCCCCCGATGCTCCGTAGGGCCTGACAGCCCGCGGACGTGCGGGCGGTTGGCGGAAACGGAGGAGAGCCTGCTACGGATGTGCCGATGGTATTCCGGTTACGCCACAGGGTGACAGGGGGTTTCCCGAAATCGCCTAGGCCGGATGCGCAGGGTTATCCATCAGCCGTTCAGGGGGAGTTGGACGACCAGAAGCTTTCCGGCCATGGTCACACCGCCGTCCATGGCGATCGCCAGGCCGTCCGCGTACACATGCGGTCCGTCGACGACCGGGTCCGAGCCGCTCTCGCCGTCCTCCGTGCCGACCTGGCCCAGGAGGTACGGGATGGGGCTGTGGCCGTGGACGACGCGGCGGCCGCCGTAGGTGTCGAGCAGCTCCCGCACCGCTTCGGGGCCGCCGTCGTCACGGAAGGCGAAGCGCTTGGTGAACTTGCGGAACAGGTCCCAGACCTCGTCCGCGTCGTTGCGGTTGATGATCTCGTGGACCGTCTCGTTGACGTCTTCGATGGTGCTGCCGTAGTCGAGGTACGCGGTGGTGTCGGAGTGCAGGAGGAGGTGCCCGTCCTCCTCGACGACGGCGTCCAGCCGGGACATCCACTGCAGGTGGACGTCCTGGAGGCGGTCCATGTCGTACTTCTGTCCGCCGTTGAGCAGCCAGGCCGCCTGGAACGTGGCGGTGCCGGCACCGGAGTTCACCGGCGTGTCGGCGAAGCGCTTGGCGCCGATCAGGAGCAGTTCGTGATTGCCCATCAGGGCCTTGCAGTAGCCGCCCGCCGCGGCGGCCTCGGCCGACAGGCGCATGACGAGGTCGATGACGCCGATGCCGTCGGGCCCGCGGTCGGTGAAGTCGCCGAGGAACCAGAGGCGGGCGTTGCCCGCGGCCCAGCCGCCGTTCTCGTCGATGAGGCCCTGGGCACGCAGGGCCGCGATGAGTTCGTCGAGGTAGCCGTGGACGTCGCCGACGACGTAGAGCGGGCCGGGGCCGTCACCCGTCACCGGTGCCTGCGCCGGGGCGGGGCCCGGGTCGACCTGGACCTGGACCGTGTCGCCCCGGTTGATGACCGGCAGGTCGCGCTCGGTCGGGGTGTAGCCCTCGGGGATGTCGCCCTCCGGGAAGGCGTTGCCGGGGTGGCCCGCCGGATCGGCCGGGACGGAGGCGGTGGGGACGGAGGCGGCGGGGCTCTCGGTCCGGGTGGCCATGACATGGCCGAGGTGGAGCGTGCGGTCGGGCGCGGCGCCGGACGCGCCGACTCCCGGTGCTCCCATGCCCGGTGCTCCCGGTGCTCCCGGTGCTCCCGGTGCGGCTGAGGCGGCACGTGCCGCGTGCGCCACCGGCGCCGTGGGAACGCCCGTGGCGGGTTCGCCCGGGCGTCGGTCCGCCGGCGCTCCGGGGAGACCCGGAGCCTCGGCGGGCGGCTCGGTGGCATGGCCCTGCACGGGCACCCGGGCGTACGGCGGTACGCGGAAGTCACGCAATGTCGCCGTGCGCACCACGGGTTCCTGCCCGGCCCCCTGAGTCATCGACCCCTCCACCACCGTCGCGATGCCCTGCACATCGCGGACCCTGCCTGGTCGGGGTGGTCCGCGGTGTCGTGCGCCCATCATAGGAATGAGGGTCCTCCTGTGTGACGCACCAGGGGTGGTGAATCCGGGTCCACTCCGGGTTCACCGGTTGTTTCGCCCGAATTGAGAAGGTCTAGGCCAGGGTTCGAGCCGGGAGGGCCCTCGGTTTGGGCCGGACATCGGCGCGTACGAGACCCTCGGGTGCTTCGTTCGCGTGGTCCTTCCGGCCCCTTCCGGGCTCTTTCCGGGCCTTCCGGACCCTTCGGGTCCCTCCCGGTTCCTCCGGGTCCTTCCGAACCCTTCTCAGTCCTTCTCGTCCTTCGAGGGGGAGCGCGGCGGGCTGACGGTCGTCCGGGGTGAACGCCTCTGGGAGGAGGTCCGGACGATGAGTTCGGTCGGTATCACCCGCTCGACCGGTCCGTCGGCGTCGATCCCCTCGATGGCGTCGATGAGGAGCTGGACGACGGCCGTGCCGATCCGCCGCGGCTTGAGCGAAAGGGTCGTGATGGGCGGTTCGGTGGTGGCGTAGACGGTCGACTCGCTGCAGCAGACCAGCAGCAGGTCGTCCGGTACCCGCAGCCCGTAACGGCGTGCGGCCGCCAGGAGGTCGGTTCCGTTGGGATCGAAGAGCCCGTACACGGCGTCGGGGCGATCGGGGCGGGCGAGCAGCCGGTCGGCCGCGACGGCGCCCGCGCACGGATCGTGCGCCGGATAGGCCTCGTAGACGGGATCCTGTCCGACCCGCTCGCACCAGTTGAGGTACGCGGTGGTGGACAGGCGGGTGTAGGTGTCGGTGGTGGTGCCGGTGAGCAGCCCGATCCTGCGGGCGCCCGCGGCGGCGAGGTGGTCGAGGAGGTCGAGGACGGCGGCTTCGTGGTCGTTGTCGACCCAGGCGGTCACCGGAAGGGTGCCGGCGGGTCGGCCGTCGGAGACGACGGGCAGGCCCTGGCGGACCAGCTCGGTGACGACCGGGTCGTGGTCGGAGGGATCGATGACGACGGTCCCGTCGAGGGCGACGTTCGACCAGACGTCATGGCGGGAGGTGGCGGGGAGGATGACCAGGGCATAGCCGCGGGCGAGCGCGGCCGAGGTCGCGGCTCTGGCCATCTCCGCGAAGTACGCGAATTCGGTGAAGGTGAAAGGTTCATCCCCGTAGGTCGTCACGGTCAGGCCGATGAGGCCCGACTTGCCGGTACGGAGCGTGCGGGCCGCCGCGGATGGGCGGTAGCCCAGCCGGTCTGCGACTTCGCGAACGTGGCGGCGGGTGGCGTCCGGGAGCCGGCCCTTACCGTTGAGAGCGTCGGAGACAGTCGTGATGGAGACCCCGGCGGCGGCGGCTACGTCCCGGATGCCCGCTCTGCCCTGCCGGCTTCCCCGGGTCTGTGCCCGGCTCACCTGGTGCTTCCCTGCTGCTGTCATGGCGAGCCGATAGTAGGGCGAGGGAGGGTGGGTGAGCCGGTCGCATATTCACTCGTTGACAGGCACGTTTCTGCATGATCCAGATAGGTCAATTGCCTTGGAAATAAAGGTAGTTACATCGCCGCGCGGTGGATCTAGGGTCGCCGACGGGCATGAGCCTGCCACGGGAGCGATGTCTCGAAGAGGTCTCAACTCACCTCTACGGGGGATGCGCGCCACGGCGCCCGCCACCGGCGCGCGCCACCCGGGCTCGCGCTCCCTCTGTTTTCCACAGCTCGGGGATGAGGTTGTCCACAGCCCATTCGCAGCGGACGGGAATCCTCATAAGGTGAGGAGTATTGGTGGTACGGACGGTCGAGGAGGACCACAGTGAGCTCAGTGAGCGAGACCGGCGGGGCGAGCGGCGCGGGCGGCCCGAAGCTGCGCGCGGTGCTGGACGGCATTCCGACGTACAAGCCGGGCAAGCCGGCCGCCGCGGGGGGCCCGATCGCCTTCAAGCTGTCCTCCAACGAGAACCCGTACCCGCCGCTGCCCGGGGTGATGGAGAGCGCGCTGGCCGCGGCCGCGAACTTCAACCGCTACCCCGACATGGCCTGCACCGGCCTGATGCAGGAGCTCGCCGACCGCTTCGGCGTCCCTGTCTCGCACCTGGCCACGGGCACGGGCTCGGTGGGTATCGCCCAGTCGCTCATTCAGGCGACGGCCGGCCCGGGTGACGAGGTCATGTACGCCTGGCGCTCCTTCGAGGCGTACCCGATCATCACGCGGATCAGCGGGGCGACGCCGGTGCAGGTGCCGCTGACCGAGGGCGAGGTCCACGATCTCGACGCGATGGCCGAGGCGATCACCGACCGGACCAGGCTGATCTTCGTCTGCAACCCGAACAACCCCACGGGCACCGCGGTGCGCCGGGCCGAGCTGGAGCGCTTCCTGGACCGGGTGCCCTCCGACGTCCTCGTGGTGATCGACGAGGCGTACCGGGAGTTCGTCCGCGACACCGACGTGCCGGACGGCATCGAGCTCTACCGCGACCGCCCGAACGTGGCGGTGCTGCGGACGTTCTCCAAGGCGTACGGTCTCGCGGGGCTGCGGGTCGGCTTCGCGATCGCCCACGAGCCGGTGGCGGCGGCGCTGCGCAAGACGGCGGTGCCGTTCGGAGTGAGCCAGGTCGCCCAGGACGCGGCGGTCGCCTCGCTGCGGGCCGAGGACGAGCTGATCGGACGGGTCGGCTCGCTGGTGTGCGAGCGGGAGCGGGTCCACGCCGGGCTCGTGGCCCAGGGCTGGACCGTGCCGGACACCCAGGCGAACTTCGTCTGGCTGCGGCTCGGCGAGCGGACGGTGGACTTCGCGGCGGAGTGCGAGCGGCACGGAGTGGTGGTGCGGCCGTTCGCGGGCGAGGGCGTGCGCGTCACGATCGGTGAGGGCGAGGCGAACGACCTGTTCCTCAAGGCGGCGGAGGGCTTCCGCAAGGAGGGCTAGTCGGTCACCAGGACTGGTCGGCCACCAGCTCTACCCGGATCGGGTCGCCGTCCCTGACGGTGGCCAGGACGCGCGGGTCGCCGTCGAGAGAGCCCAGCACGTTGCACGGGGAGGCGAGCCGGCACTCGGAGCCCCGGGAGATCGGCGTGGGTCCGTAGGGGAGGGCGAGTGCGTCTCCCTCCGTCCAGAACGCGACCGTGCCCGGCTCCACCACCTGCCGCGCGTCGGCTTCGACGGCGGCCGAGACGGGTGTGTCGAAATACACTTCCTCGCCCCAGGTCCGGGCGGTGGAGGAGATCGGGAGAACCCCCACGAGCGCCTTGCTCGTGGGGGTTTCGTCGATGGTGGCCGTGGTGTGTCCGGCGGGCCAGGAGAGACGGATACGAAGGGTCATGGCCCGATTCAACAATATGTTGAAGGCTGGGGGAAGGGGTGACCTTCGAGTAGGGACCCCCGGTACTCATACGGATTTCGTATGAGTCATAATGCTTGTGAATGTGAACGCGTTCACAAGCGTGTCACGGTTCATCCCGGGATGGGTGGGATTAAAGGGGCAGGTCGCCCCCTGTGACCACGGCGATGTAAGGAGAAGACGACGTGGACCTCGCTCTGGCGCCAGAGACTCTGGCGCGATGGCAGTTCGGCATCACCACCGTCTACCACTTTCTCTTCGTCCCCCTGACGATCTCCCTCGCCGCGCTCACCGCCGGTCTCCAGACGGCTTGGGTACGCACGGGGAAGGAGAAGTACCTCAGGGCCACGAAGTTCTGGGGCAAGCTTTTTCTGATCAACATCGCGATGGGTGTCGTCACCGGCATCGTGCAGGAGTTCCAGTTCGGCATGAACTGGTCCGACTACTCGCGCTTCGTCGGGGACGTCTTCGGTGCGCCTCTCGCCTTCGAGGCCCTGATCGCCTTCTTCTTCGAGTCGACCTTCATCGGCCTGTGGATCTTCGGATGGGACAAGCTGCCCAAGAAGATCCACCTCGGCTGCATGTGGATGGTGTCGATCGGCACGATCCTCTCCGCGTACTTCATCCTGGCGGCGAACTCCTGGATGCAGCACCCGGTCGGCTACCGCATCAACGAGGAGCGGGGCCGGGCCGAACTCACCGACTTCTGGCTGGTGCTCACCCAGAACACCGCCCTCACCCAGTTCTTCCACACGATGACGGCCGCCTTCCTGGTCGGCGGCGCCTTCATGGTCGGCATATCCGCCTTCCACCTGGCGCGCAAGAAGCACATCCCGGTGATGCGGACCTCGCTGCGGCTCGGACTGATCACGCTGATCATCGCCGGTCTCGGCACGGCGATCAGCGGTGACCTGCTCGGCAAGGTGATGTTCAAGCAGCAGCCGATGAAGATGGCCGCCGCCGAGGCGCTCTGGGACGGCGAGGCGCCGGCCCCCTTCTCGATCTTCGCGTACGGCGATGTCGAGAAGGGCCACAACACGGTGGCCATCGAGGTCCCCGGCCTGCTGTCGTTCCTCGCGAACGACGACTTCACCTCGTACGTCCCGGGCATCAACGACGTCAACAAGGCCGAGCAGGAGAAGTTCGGCCCCGGTGACTACCGGCCCAACATCCCCGTGGCCTACTGGGGCTTCCGCTGGATGATCGGCTTCGGCATGGCCTCGCTGTCCATCGGCATGCTGGGCCTCTGGCTGACCCGCAAGAGGTTCCTGCTCCCGCCGGCGATGCGGACCGGTGAGGACGAGGTGCCGAACCTGGTCCTGTTCCAGCGGAAGGCGCTCAGCCCGAGGCTCACCCGCTGGTACTGGCTCGTCGCCCTCTGGACCATGACCTTCCCGCTGATCGCCAGCTCCTGGGGCTGGATCTTCACCGAGATGGGCCGTCAGCCGTGGGTGGTGTACGGGGTGCTGCGCACCAGGGACGCGGTCTCCCCCGGGGTATCGCAGGGTGAGGTGCTCACCTCCATGATCGTCTTCACGCTGCTGTACGCCGTGCTCGCCGTGATCGAGGTCAGGCTGCTCGTGAAGTACGTCAAGGCCGGACCGCCCGAACTCACGGAGTCCGACCTCAACCCGCCCACCAAGATCGGCGGGGACGAGCACGACCCCGACCGGCCCATGGCCTTCTCGTACTGAGGCTCAGGAGATCGAGGCATGGAACTCCACAACGTCTGGTTCGTACTCATCGCCGTCCTCTGGATCGGCTACTTCTTCCTCGAAGGCTTCGACTTCGGCGTCGGCGTCCTCACCAAGCTCCTCGCCCGTGACCGTGCCGAGAAGCGGGTGCTGATCAACACCATCGGCCCCGTCTGGGACGGCAACGAGGTATGGCTGCTGACCGCGGGCGGCGCGACCTTCGCCGCGTTCCCCGAGTGGTACGCGACGCTCTTCTCCGGGTTCTACCTGCCGCTGCTGCTCATCCTGGTCTGTCTGATCGTGCGCGGTGTCGCCTTCGAGTACCGGGTGAAGCGACCTGAGGAGAACTGGCAGCGCAACTGGGAGCACGCCATCTTCTGGACCTCCCTCATTCCCGCCGTACTGTGGGGCGTCGCCTTCGGCAACATCGTGCGCGGAGTGAAGATCGACGCTCAGAAGGAGTACGTCGGCACCCTCGGGGACCTGCTCAACCCGTACGCGCTTCTCGGCGGCCTGGTGACGCTCGGCCTCTTCACCTTCCACGGCGCGGTTTTCGCCGCGCTCAAGACGGTCGGGGACATCCGCGTCCGGGCGCGTGCGCTCGCCCTGAAGCTGGGCCTCGCCACGGCCGTCCTGGCGGTCTCCTTCCTGGCCTGGACGCAGGCCGACAAGGGGGACACCGGAAGCCTGGCCGCCATGATCGTCGCCGTGGTGGCGCTGGTCGGCGCCATAGGCGCCATCAAGGCAGGGCGTGAGGGCTGGTCGTTCGCGCTCTCGGGCGTCACGATCGCGGCCGCGGTCGCGATGCTCTTCCTGACGCTCTTCCCGAACGTCATGCCGTCCTCGCTCGATCCCGCGTGGAGCCTTACGGTGACGAACGCGTCGTCGAGCCCGTACACCCTGAAGATCATGACGTGGTGTGCGGCGGTGGCGACTCCGTTGGTGATGCTGTACCAGGGCTGGACCTACTGGGTGTTCCGCAAGCGGATCGGCACGCAGCACATCGCCGACACCGCTCACTGACGCCACTCATGAGTGGGAGATGTTTCACGTGAAACCGATCGATCCGCGTCTGCTCCGGTACGCCCGGGCCACCCGCCTCTTCCTGGCGGCGGTGGTGGTGCTCGGCCTCGCCGGGGCGGCGCTGGTCGTCGCCCAGGCGATGCTGATCGCCGACGTCGTGGTCGGGGCCTTCCAGGAAGACCGGTCGGTCTCCGATCTGACCACTCCGCTGTTGCTGCTCGCCGGAGTGGCGACCGGCCGGGCGCTGATCTCCTGGCTCACCGAACTGGCCGCCCACCGGGCCGGTGCGGCGGTCAAGTCCGAGCTACGAAGCCGACTGCTCCAGCGGGCGGCCGAGCTGGGGCCGGGGTGGCTGAGCGGCCGGCGGGCGGGTTCGCTCGCCACCCTGGCGACCCGGGGTGTGGACGCCCTCGACGACTACTTCTCCCGCTATCTGCCGCAGCTGGGGCTCGCGGTGGTGGTCCCCGTGGCGGTGCTGGCGAGGATCGTCACCGAGGACTGGGTGTCGGCGGCCGTCATCGTCGTCACCCTGCCCCTCATCCCTCTGTTCATGATCCTCATCGGCTGGTACACCCAGGCGAGGATGGACCGGCAGTGGAAGCTGCTGTCACGGCTCTCGGGGCACTTCCTGGACGTGGTGGCCGGGCTGCCGACGCTCAAGGTCTTCGGACGCGCCAAGGCGCAGGCCGAGTCGATCCGAGCCATCACGTCGGAGTACCGGCAGGCCACGATGAAGACGCTGCGGATCGCCTTCCTGTCGTCCTTCGCCCTGGAACTGCTGTCGACGCTCTCGGTGGCGCTGGTCGCGGTCGGGATCGGCATGCGGCTGGTCCACGGCGATCTCGACCTCTACACGGGCCTGGTCATCCTGATCCTCGCGCCCGAGGCCTACCTTCCGATCCGGCAGGTGGGGGCGCAGTACCACGCGGCGGCGGAGGGACTGGCGGCTGCGGAGGAGATCTTCGAGGTCCTCCAGGCCCCGGTGCGGGAGACCGGCACCACGGCCGTACCGCCGACGTCCCCGCGCCTGGAGCTGGAGAACGTGACCGTCCGTCACCCGGGCCGCGCCGAGCCCTCGCTGGACGGAGCCTCGCTGGTCGTCGAGCCGGGTGAGACCGTCGCCCTGGTGGGGCCGAGCGGGATCGGCAAGTCCACGCTGCTCGATGTCGTGCTGGGGTTCGCGGCGCCCGAGACAGGAGGCGCCGTACGGGTCGGGGGTGCCGAACTCGGCACGTTGGACCTGGAGCAGTGGCGGTCCCGGATCGCCTGGGTTCCGCAGCGGCCGTACTTCTTCGCGGGCACGATCGCGGAGAACGTCCGGCTGGCCCGTCCCGACGCCACCGACCAGGCGGTCCGGGAGGCCCTGCGGGACGCGGGAGCGGACGGCTTCGTCGACGGGCTGCCGACGGGCATGGACAGCGTTCTCGGCGAGGACGGGGCGGGCCTCTCCGCGGGGCAGCGCCAGCGCCTCGCGCTGGCCCGGGCGTTCCTGGCCGACCGTCCGCTGCTGCTTCTGGACGAACCCACGGCCGCGCTGGACGGCGAGACGGAGGCCGCCGTGGTCGACGCGGTGCGCCGGCTCGCGGCCGGCCGGACGGTGCTCCTGGTCGTTCACCGACCGGCACTGCTCGCGGTCGCCGACCGGGTGGTCACGCTGGGCCCGACGACCGCGCAGGGGGCGCCGGACGACGGCCGCCCCGCCTTGCCGGCGCCGCTCCGGACCGGAGGGGTGGACGGTGCCGAGTCGGCGGGGGCCGTGGAGCCCCCGGACCGTACCGGGGAGACGGGCCGGGGTGAACTCGCACCGGTGCCGGCCGGTACCGGGCCGGCCGCCATCGGATCCGCCGCTACCGACAGCCAGGGCGACGGCCGGGGTGGGCCCGGCCGGGCCCGTCTCCTCCGGCGGGTCCGTGACATGGCCGGAGAGCTCAAGGGCCGCATGGCGCTCGCACTGCTGCTCGGCAGCCTGGCCCTGGGATCGGCCGTCGGGCTCATGGCGGTGTCCGGATGGCTGATCTCCCGCGCCTCCGAACAGCCCCCGGTTCTCTATCTGATGATGGCCGTCACCGCCACGCGCGCCTTCGGCATCGGCCGGGCCGTGTTCCGGTACGCCGAGCGGCTCGTGTCCCACGACGCCGTGCTGCGGATGCTCGCGGAGCTGCGGGTCTCCGTCTACCGGCGCCTGGAGCGCATCGCCCCCGCCGGACTGCGCCGCACCCGGCGCGGCGATCTCCTCTCCCGGCTCGTCCAGGACGTCGACGCCCTCCAGGACTACTGGCTGCGCTGGCTGCTCCCGGTGGGAGCCGCCCTCGTCGTCGGGGCCGGCTCGGTCGGCTTCACCAGCTGGCTCCTGCCCGAGGCCGGAGCCGTCCTCGCCGTCGGCCTGCTGGCCGCCGGGCTGGCGGTCCCGCTGCTGAGCGGGGTCCTCGCCCGACGCGCGGAGCGGCAGCTCGCCCCCGCCCGCGGCGTTCTCGCCACCGCCGTCGTCGACCTGCTGCGCGGCTGCGCCGAACTGACGGTCGCGGGGGCGTTGCGGGACCGGGTCGGCAAGGCCCGGTCCGCCGACCGCACGCTCACCTCCATCGCCTCCCGGCAGTCCGCCGCCACCGCTCTGGGCGCCGGGCTCTCCGCGCTGGCGTGCGGGCTGACGGTCGCCGCCGCCGCGGTCGTCGGAGTCCAGGCCGTTCGCGACGGGCGTCTGGACGGCGTCAACCTCGCGGTGGTCGTCCTGACTCCGCTGGCCGCGTTCGAGGCCGTCACCGGCCTTCCGCTGGCCGTCCAGTACCGCCACCGCGTCAAGCGGAGCGCCCAGCGGGTGTACGAGGTGCTCGACGCGCCCCTTCCCGTGCACGAGCCGGAGCACGCCGTCGAGCCGCCGCCGAGCCCCTTCCCGCTGGAGATCGCCGGCCTGCGCGCCCGTCACGCCGGGCAGGAACGGGACGCCCTGGACGGCTTCGGTCTCACGCTGGAGGCGGGGCGACGGGTCGCCGTCGTCGGCGCCTCGGGCTCCGGGAAGACCACCCTCGCCCAGGTGCTGCTGCGCTTCCTGGACGCCGGCGCGGGGACGTACCGGCTCGGCGGGGTGGACGCGGCTTCGCTCGACGGCGACGACGTCCGCCGCCTCGTCGGGCTCTGCGCCCAGGACGCTCACACCTTCGACAGCTCCCTGCGCGAGAACCTGCGCCTGGCCCGTACCGACGCGACCGACGACGAGCTGCGGGCCGCGCTGCGCAGGGCACGGCTCCTGGAGTGGGTGGACGGGCTGCCCGAGGGCCTCGACACCATGGTGGGCGAGCACGGATCGAAGCTCTCCGGTGGCCAGCGGCAGCGCCTCGCGCTGGCGCGGGCGCTCCTCGCCGACTTCCCCGTCCTCGTCCTCGACGAGCCGGCCGAGCACCTCGACCTCGCCACGGCGGACGCGCTCACGGACGATCTCCTCGTGGCCACCGAGGGCCGCACCACCGTCCTGATCACCCACCGGCTGCGCGGCCTCGACGCCGTCGACGAGGTGGTGGTCCTGGACGAGGGCCGCACCGTGCAGCGCGGCGCGTTCGCGGAGCTGGCCGCCGCGGCGGGGCCGCTGCGACGGATGCTGGAGCGCGAACGCGAGAGCGACCTGTCGCTCAGCGGGGGCGCCGCCTGACCTGGGCGGCGGTCGGGTGCGCCGCCTGACCTGGGCGGCGGTCGGGGGCGCCGGCTGACCTGAGCGGCGGTCGGGGGCGCCGGCTGACCTGAGCGTAGCTCGGGGGGCGCCGGCCCGACTTTTCTCGCCAAATGGGACTTACTAGGCTCAAGGTCATGACCGCCGCCGTGCCCGACCCTCCGGACGCCCGGGACTCCCAGGCTCCGCACGCCCCTGTGGACCGCGTGGTCCCCGTGGGCCCCGCGGATCCCGGGACGTCCGACCCCCTCGACGCAGCGACCCGGGCCGCCCGCGGCCTGCACGGCCTGTCCACGGAACTCACCGCCCGGGTGCCCCAGCTCCTGGAGGCGATGCGCTCCGTCGGTACCGGCCTGGAACTCCACTCCACCCTCGACCGCATCTGCGAGACGGCCGCCGAGCTCGCCGACGCCCGCTACGCCGCCATCGGGGTCGTCGACGAGGAGGGCGACGGCCTCTCCGACTTCGTCACCCACGGCGTGGACGAGGACGAGGCGCACCGCATCGGACGGCGGCCCGACGGCCGAGCCGGGCTCCTCGGCGCCCTGATCCGGGAACCCCGGACGATCCGGCTCGCCGATCTCTCCTCCGATCCGCGTTCGGAGGGGTTCCCGCCCGGCCACCCTCCGATGAGGAGCTTCCTCGGTGTCCCGATCCGGGTGCAGGGCGAGGTCTTCGGAAATCTGTACCTCTCCGAGAAACGCGACGGGAGCGAGTTCAACGACTACGACGTCCACATGGTCCGCGTCCTCGCCACCGAGGCCGGGATCGCCGTCGGCAACGCCCGGCTGTACGAGGCCGCCCGCCAGCGGGAACGCTGGATCGACGGCTCGGTCGCCGTCACCACCGCGCTGCTCTCCGGGGGAGACGCCGACGACGCCCTGACGGTCGTGGCCGAACAGGCCCGCCGGCTCGCCGACGCGGCGGCCGGGATCATGCTGCTGCCCGCCGAGGACGGCGGGCTGGAGATCGTCGCCGTCTCCTCCGACACGCCCTCGGAGTCCCTGGGCGTGGTCATCCCGCCGGAGAGCGCGGTGGTGGCACGGCTCCTCGACGGAGAGGCGGTGTTCCTGGACGACGCCTCCACCGACCCGCGGATGATCAGCCGGCTGGCCGCCCGGTTCGGGCCCAGCATGCTCCTTCCGCTGCACAGCGGGGGCAGGGTGCTCGGAGCGCTGGCGACGCCGCGCGCCAGGGGGGCGCGGCCGTTCACGGAGGCGGAGCGGACGCTGGCGACCCAGTTCGCCTCCCAGGCGGCGCTCGCCCTGATGATGGCCGACGCCCAGCGCGACCGTGAGCGCCTCGCCGTCTACGAGGACCGCGACCGGATCGCCCGGGACCTGCACGACCTGGTCATCCAGCGGCTCTTCGCCACCGGGATGATGCTGGAGAGCGCCCAGCGCAAGTCGCTCGTGCCCGCCGTGCGCGACGGGGTGGGCAAGGCGGTGGACGAGCTCGACGTGACGA
This sequence comes from Streptomyces sp. NPDC053755, assembly GCF_040677675.1. NCBI lineage: Bacteria > Bacillati > Actinomycetota > Actinomycetes > Kitasatosporales > Streptomycetaceae > Streptomyces > Streptomyces sp. NPDC053755. The sequence continues at coordinate 492,977 of NZ_JBFASK010000001.1, forward strand.
TCCAGGAGATCCGAACCGCCATCTTCGCGTTGCAGCAAGGGCCGGCCGAGGCTCCCTCGGGCCTGCGGACCCGGGTGCTGCGCGAGATCAACATGGCCGCCGTCCCCCTCGGTTTCACCCCCGTGCACCGCTTCCTCGGCGCGATCGACTCCACGGTCGGCGACCTCACCGGCAAGAACCTCGTCGCGGCTCTCCGCGAAGCGCTCTCCAACGCCTTCCGGCATGCCCACGCGACCCGCATCGAGGTCGTCGTGGACGCGGGCGCCGCGCTGCCCGACGGCAGCGCCGGTGTCCGGCTGTCGGTCGCCGACGACGGCATCGGCCTCCCCGAGGGCGGCCGGCGCAGCGGGCTGCGCAACCTGGCGCGGCGCGCCGAGTCGCTCGGCGGGTCGAGCTGGTGCGGCCCCGGTATCGGCGAGGACGGCGGCGGCACCACGGTCGTCTGGCAGGCCCCGCTGCAGCCGGCCGTGTCCCCTTAGGGCGTGTTGCGAAAGTCCCGCCTGCCCCGCGACGCCTGGCACGCACGTTCGCCGCGTTGTCGGGATCGTCCATGTACGTCCGGTACGAGGGTGGCCCTCCGCCTTGCGATCGCACGCACCGGACGCCGCGGGGGCCCGCCCTCCGGGCGGACGGCGCTCCTTTCGAAACACGCCCTAGCCCGCTTCCTCCGCCTCTCCGCCGGTGGGGGCCGGTCGAAGGAGGACGGGTGGGGCCGGTCAGTCGTCGAGGCTGCCCGCGAGGAGCCGCTCGATGACCACGGCCACTCCGTCCTCGTTGTTGGCGACCGTGTGGCCGGAGGCGGCGGCCAGCACGTCGGGGTGGGCGTTGCCCATGGCGTACGACCGGCCCGCCCAGCTGAGCATCTCGATGTCGTTGGGCATGTCACCGAAGGCGACCACCTCGTCCGCCGAGATGCCGCGCTCGGCGCAGCACAGGGCCAGGGTGGAGGCCTTGGAGACGCCGAGGCCGCTGATCTCGATCAGGGCGGTGGGGCTGGAACGGGTGATCGAGGCCATGTCTCCGGCCGCGACACGGGCCACGGTGAGGAAGCCGTCCGGGTCGAGCTCGGGGTGCTGGGCGAGCAGCTTCAGTACGGGGGCGGCGGCGCCCGGCTCCTCCTCGAAGAGGAGCTTCTCGGCGGTGGCGATGGTGGCCCCCGGGTCGAGGAAGAAGGGCGGGTACCCCGGCTCGTAGTGGATGCCGGTGGTCAGCTCGACCGCGAAGGTGGTGCCGGGGGCGGCGTCCCGCAGGGTCCGTACGACCTCCAGGGCGACCGACCGGTCCAGGGGCCGTACCTCGATGAACGTGCCGCCGGCGTGCAGGTCCACGACGGCCGCGCCGTTGGCGCAGATCGCCAGGCCGTGGCCGTGGACGTGGTCGGCGACCACGTCCATCCAGCGAGCCGGGCGGCCGGTGACGAAGAAGACCTCGACGCCGGCCCGCTCCGCGGCGGCGAGCGCCGCGACCGTGCGCTCCGAGACGGACTTGTCGTCGCGCAGCAGGGTGCCGTCGAGGTCGGTGGCGATGAGCCGGGGGGCCGGGGCGGCGGGAAGCGGAGGCTGGGGTGAGGTCACCGATCCATTCTTCCGTACACCGTGCACGGGCGTGCGGGTGGGCGCACATCTGAGTGGTCGGCGCCCGCCGCCCCCCGGTACCGGCTCCCCGGAGGCGCCGCTCCGGTACCGGCTCCCGGCCGTCGTTCAGCCGAGCTGGGCCACGGCCTCCGTGGCGATCCGCTCGAAGACCCGCTGGTCGGCGGCGAAGTCCGAGTCGGGGATGGGCCAGTGGATCACCAGTTCGGTGAAGCCCAGCTCCTGGTGGCGTCCGGCGAAGTCGACGAAGGCGTCCAGCGACTCCAGCGGACGCCCGCGGTCCGGGGTGAAACCGGTGAGCAGCACCTTCTCCAGCTCGGCCGTGTCCCGGCCGATCTCGGCGCAGGCCTTGCCGAGCTTCTCGATCTGGCCGCGCAGGGCTTCGACCGACTCCTCGGGGGTGCCTTCCTCGAAGAGCTTGGGGTCGCCGGTGGTCACCCACGCCTGCCCGTGCCGCGCGGCGAGCTTCAGCCCGCGGGGGCCGGTCGCCGCGACCGCGAAGGGGAGCCGGGGACGCTGGACGCAGCCGGGGAGGTTCCGGGCTTCCTCGGCGGAGTAGTGGGTGCCGCGCGAGGTGACCGCGCCTTCGGTGAGGAGGCGGTCGAGAAGCGGCAGGAACTCGCCGAACCGGTCCGCCCGCTCGCGCGGCGTCCAGGGTTCCTGGCCGAGCGCGGTGGCGTCGAAGCCGTTTCCGCCCGCGCCGATGCCGAGGGTGACGCGGCCGTCCGAGATGTCGTCCAGGGAGATCAGCTCCTTGGCGAGGGTCACCGGGTGGCGGAAGTTCGGCGAGGTCACCAGCGTGCCCAGGCGCAGCCGCCGGGTGACGGTCGCGGCGGCCGTGAGCGTCGGCAGGGCGCCGAACCACGGGCCGTCGCGGAAGGTCCGCCAGGACAGGTGGTCGTAGGTGTAGGCGGCGTGGAAGCCCAGCTCCTCGGCGCGCAGCCAGCGGTCACGGCCGCCGTCGTTCCAGCGGTGGACGGGCAGGATCACGGTGCTCAGGCGCAAGGTCATACCCACGAGCGTACGGCCGTCCCGGTGATCCTCCGGGGCGTGGTGCGCGGACGCCGGCGACCGGGACCGGTGGCCGCTCGGCACCGGAAGGGCGGCCGCTCGGTGGCCGGGGCGGGTGAGCGCCCCGGTCGGCGAGGCTCAGCGGACCCGCGTGCTGAGCCAGGGGCTGAGCGTTCCGGCGGGGACGAGTTCCTTGTACGTCTCGTCGCCGGGCAGGGGGACGACCAGCCACCATCCCGGCGGGAAGAACCTGCCCTTCACCGAGGCGAGACCTCCGTGGACGGAGCGGAGGAAGGCGGGGACGGAGTCCCGGGGTACGTCGTCGAACTCCACGTCGTCGACGGTGATCCTGGCGTCGTCCTCGGGGAAGAGCCGTACGGTCACGGACGGGGAGCCGCCGAGCTCGATGAAGGCCTCGTGGGGCAGGGAACCGTCGGGGTCGAGGACGGTGAAGGCGTCGGCGGAGGTCCGGCGGGAGGTCCGGTCGGCGCCAATGTCGTCGGTGACGCTGATGGCGAGGCCGTACTCCCGGGCGATCTCGCGGATCGCGGTGACGGCGGACTGGGTGGACGGCAGATGCGGGTGTCCCATAGGGCGATCATGCCGCAGGAGCGGCGCGGGCCCGGCGGCTTCCTCGGAGCCGGAAGGACCGGGGTGGGCCTCGGCAGGGCGTGGTGGGCCGGGGCGTGGTGGCCGGCGGCCCGTTACTCGGGGAGGCGGAGGAACTCCGGCGGCACCGCGTCGGTCAGCCAGACGCCGTTGGCGCTGACGTGGAACACATGACCGGCCCGGTGCATCGCGCCGGCGTCCACGCTCAGCACCAGGGGCCGGCCGCGTCGCGCGCCGACGCGGGTCGCCGTCTCCCGGTCAGGGGAGAGGTGGACGTGGTGGCGGGCCATCGGGCGCAGGCCCTCGGCTCGGATCGCGTCCAGGCGGGCGGCGACCGTACCGTGGAAGAGGTACGCGGGCGGTTCGGCGACCGGGAGGTCGAGGTCCACCTCGACGGTGTGTCCCTGGCTGGCGCGGATCCGGGTGCCCTCGACCGCGAAGCGCTTCTTGTCGTTACTCGCGACGACGTGGTCCAGCTCGGCGCGGGTGATCGGGAAGCCGTGCTCCGCCGCGGCCCGCAGGAGGGCGTCGATCTCGGTCCAGCCGTGCGCGTCGAGGACCAGGCCGATTCGTTCCGGTTGGTGGCGGAGGTGCTTGGAGAGGTACTTCGACACCTTCACGGTGCGTCTCTCGTCGAGGGGTCCGTTCATGGCGTCAGGATGCCGGAGAGTGGCCGACGTCACCATCGAATTCCGCGGCCCAGGTTTGATCCACAATGAACTCGGTTTATCCACAGGGGAATTGGCAGTTCTGTGGACAACGGCTCCAACTTATATGGGTACTTGCCCTATTCAAGTTTTTTCGAGCTTATTTGAGGCAAGGGAGTCCAACGACCGCTTCTGTACCTCGCGTTCGGCCGCCGTCGCGATGAAGGCGGACACGTTCTCCGCGCCAACAAGCTCCTGGACGGCCCGTATCGTCCCGGCCGGCAGCGCCACCTGCCGTGGCTCGTCGTCCCGTACCGGTGCGGGCTCGGCCGACAGGTGGTGCCGGAGATGGCGGGTGGCGAAGATCCGCATGGCACGCGCCAGTTCGGCGTCGACCGTCTGCTGAGCCAGCGGCCGAAGCCGACGCACCATCGTCGCGGCTTCCGCCGCGTCCGCGTCCGTCGGAGGGCGGTGCTCCAGATAACGAGCGAAGACATGCTCGGTCGTGAACTCCAGGAAACGCGAGGCGATGTGCTCGACCTGCACCCGAAGTTCCCTGAGATGCCCGGAGATAGCGGTGAGCGGCACTCCGGCCGCGTGCAACTCCGCCGCCACCGCCAGCTCTTGGGGACTGGGAACGAGGAACTCGTCGTCGCGTCCCGGAATCCGCTCCAGCACTCCCAGCTCGATCGCCTCCCGCACCGCCTCCTCGTCCGGCTCGCCGCCGAACGTGGCGTCCAGGTCCGCTCGGGTGATCCGGTCGGCCTCCTCGTCCGTCCACGGCCCGTCGACCTCCGCGACCAGGCCGAGGACCCCGCCGAGCCCCCGCCCCGCGTCCCAGGCCTCCAGCAGTTCCTTGATGGAGGCCAGGGTGTAGCCGCGGTCCAGCAGGTCGGCGATCTGCCGCAGCCGGGCGAGATGGGCGTCGCCGTAGACGTTCGACCGGCCGCGTCGCTCGGGGCGGGGCAGCAGGCCGCGGTCCTGATAGGCGCGGATCGTCCGGACCGTGGCGCCGCTGTGGTGGGCCAGGTCCTCGATCCGGTACTCGGCAGGGGACGGCCGCCCGCCCCCTCTCCCCGCTTGTGCCGACTGCTCCGCCACGACCGCTCCCACCGTCTTCCCGCCTGCCGCCCATCCCCTCGGGGGACCCTCCTGCGAGGGATGGTACGGTCCGTCGCCCATTGCTCAGGACGGCGGCTCCAGCCGGGCTATCACCCGCAGGGCTCCGGGGGCGAAACGGGACAAGAAGTGCGACCCGCGCGCCTCGGGAGTGACCGGGACGACAGCCTGGTCGCGCACCACCGCGCGCAGGATCGCGTCCGCGACCTTCTCCGGGGGGTAGTTGCGCAGCCCGTACAGCCGCTGGGCCTTCTGCCGCCGACGCCGCTGCTCCTCCTCGCCGGCGCCGGCGAACCGTGCCGTCGCGGTGATGTTGGTGTTCACGATGCCGGGGCAGATCGCCGAGACCCCGATGCCCCGGTCCGCCAGCTCGGCCCGCAGGCACTCGCTCAGCATCAGGACGGCCGCCTTGGACGTGCTGTAAGCGGGCAGGGCGCGCGAGGGCTGGAAGGCGGCGGCGGACGCGGTGTTGACGATGTGGCCGCCCTGACCCCGCTCGGCCATCTGCCCGCCGAAGACCCGGCAGCCGTGGATGACGCCCCACAGATTGACGTCGAGGACCTTCCTCCACTCCTCGGAGGTGGTCTCGAAGAACGAACCGGTCAGACCGATCCCGGCGTTGTTGACCAGGACGTCGACGATGCCGTACTCACTCGCCACCTTGGCGCCGAGCTTCTCCATGGCCTGCTCGTCACCGACGTCCACCGTCTCGGCCCATGCGGCGGGAGCGCCGATCAGCCGGGACATCTCGGCCGTCCGGGCGGCGCCCTCGGCGTCCCGGTCGACGGCGACGACCCGCGCCCCCGCCTCGGCGAACGCGAAGGCGGTGGCCCGGCCGATGCCGCTGGCCGCGCCGGTCACCAGGACCAGCTGTCCGCCGAACCGCTCGGCGTACTCCGGCCGTGTGCCGCTCGCCGCGGCGTTCCTCGGCGCCTTGGTCGCCGGGTCCTCGTTCGCCTCGACGAACTCGGTGATCCAGGCGGTCAGCTGGTCGGGCCGGGTGCGGGGCACCCAGTGCTTGGCGGTCAGGGAGCGCCGGGTCAGGTCCGGCACCCAGGGCGCCAGGTCGTCGTAGAGCCGCTCGGAGAGGAACGCGTCCCCGGTCGGGGTGATCAGCTGCACGGGCGCGTGGGCGTACGCGTCGGCGCGCGGCCGGCGCAGCCGCGAGCGGACGTTGTCGCGGTAGAGCCAGGCGCCGTGGGCCGCGTCCTCGGGGAGGGAAGACGTCGGATAGTCGCCCGTCGGGACCTTCTCGACGCGCTGGAGGAGACCCGGCCACCGCTTGCCGAGCGGTCCGCGCCAGGCCAGCTCCGGCAGCGCGGGCGTGTGCAGCAGGTAGACGTACCAGGACTTGGCTCCCTGGCCGAGGAGCTGGCCCACCCGGCGCGGAGTGGGCCGGGTCATCCGCCGCTTGATCCAGTGGCCGAAGTGGTCGAGGGACGGGCCGGACATCGAGGTGAAGGAGGCGATCCGGCCCTCCGTGCGCGAGACGGTCACGAACTCCCAGGACTGCACCGAGCCCCAGTCGTGCCCGACCAGGTGGACGGGCCGGTCCGGGCTCACCGCGTCGGCGACGGCCAGGAAGTCGTCCGTCAGCTTCTCCAGGGTGAACCCGCCGCGCAGCGGGGCCGGTGCCGTGGAGCGGCCGTGTCCCCGGACGTCGTACAGCACCACGTGGAAGCGCTCGGCGAGGCGGTGGGCCACCTCCGACCACACCTCCTTCGAGTCCGGGTATCCGTGCACCAGCAGCACGGTCGGCCGGCTCGTGTCGCCCAGCTCGGCGACACACAGCTCGATCCCGCCCGTACGGACCCGGCGCTCGCGCGCCCCTTCGAGACTCGCCTTCACTCCGCCCCCTCCTCAGCCCAGCGCCGCACGTGCGGCAGATCGTCGTCCAGCCAGAACGCGCTCTGCTCGGGGTCCCGGGAGTCGGTGACGACCAGGATCTCCTCGAACTTCGCGCCCGTCCCCCGGAAACCGAGGTGCGGCTCGACCGCCCACAGCCCCGGGCGGGGCGGGTGGTCGGAGAACGTGTACGGCGACCAGAGCGGCGACCAGCCGTCCCGGTGCCCGTGGACCGCGTCGCTCGCGAGACCCCTGAGCGACTGGGTGCCGAAGCCGAAGAGCGTCGGGGACCAGCGGCGCTCCCTCACCCGGTCGATCTTGTGGGCGATGACGCCGAAGGGATACGCGCGGTGCCGGTTGGCGTAGCCCTGGCGGACCATGAGCCGGTCCACGTCCTCATAGATCTCCCGCAGCGTGCGGCGCTCCCTGACCTCGCTCAGGATCAGCTCGCGGTGCGCCTCCAGATCGGCGAGCAGCTTGTCGTGCAGCGGATTGAGCCCCAGGCAGCCGGAATAGCCGACGTCGGCGGTGTAGCCCTTGTGGACCGGGGCCATGTCGAGGATGAAGGGCATCCCCGCCTCCAGCCGCCGGTCGGTGGGAAAGAACTGCAGGGGGATCCGGAATCCGACGAAGGCCGTGCGATCGCCGAACCAGGCGAACGGGCGGTGGAACCAGTCCCGCACCCCCCGCTCGCGCAGCCAGTCCCGCTGCATCCGCGCCGCCTCGCGCTCGGTCACCCCCGGCCGGAGCTGCGCCGCGACGGCTTCCGCACAGGCGTAGGAGAGGCGCTGCACCTCCCTGAACCCCCGCAGTTCCGCGGTCAGTTCACCTGTCACTGCTGAGGTCATGCCATACGTCCGTCCCGTGTGAGCGTATGCGTGCACTACGCGGCCGTAACTTGACACTGATGAATGTGACAATGCCCGGCGGCTGCGTCAAGGGGCCTGCGTCAGCCTGTGGAAAACCCGCCGCGGCGGGAGGCGCGAACGACTTTGGTCGCGGCTCCCTTACGGGTTCGTACTCCTGGAGTCGGATACGGACCGAGCCGTTGGGCTGACGACTGCCTGTGGTGTCCGCCACTACCGTCGAAGCGTGACTGTGATCGCTACCGAAAGCCTCAGCAAGCGGTTCCCCCGGGTGACCGCTCTCGACCGGCTCTCCCTGGACATCGGGCCCGGTGTGACCGGACTGGTGGGTGCCAACGGAGCCGGCAAGTCCACGATGATCAAAATCCTGCTCGGCCTCTCCCCCGCCACGGAGGGCACGGCCGCCGTGCTCGGCATGGACGTCTCCACCTCCGGCGCCCAGATCCGCGAGCGCGTGGGGTACATGCCCGAGCACGACTGCCTCCCGCCCGACGTCTCGGCCACGGAGTTCGTCGTCCACATGGCGCGGATGTCGGGGCTGCCGCCCACCGCCGCCCGTGAGCGGACGGCCGACACCCTGCGCCACGTCGGCCTGTACGAGGAGCGGTACCGCCCCATCGGCGGCTACTCGACGGGTATGAAGCAGCGGGTGAAGCTCGCCCAGGCGCTGGTCCACGACCCACAGCTGGTCCTCCTCGACGAGCCCACCAACGGCCTCGACCCCGTCGGCCGTGACGAGATGCTCGGCCTGATCCGCCGGGTCTGGACCGACTTCGGCATCTCGGTCCTCGTCACCTCGCACCTCCTGGGCGAGCTGGAGCGCACCTGCGACCACGTCGTCGTCATCGACGGCGGGCGGCTGCTGCGCTCCAGCTCGACCAGCGACTTCACCCAGACCACCACGACCCTCGCGGTCGAGGTCACCGACTCCGACACCCACCCGGACGGCACCCACGCCCTGCGGGCGGCCCTCGCCGCCGCGGGCGTCACCCTCCACGAGGGAGTCGAGGACGGGCTGCCCGGCGCCGGGCACATCCTCCTCGTCGAGGCCGCAGGCGAGGAGACCTACGACCTGGTCCGCGACACCGTCGCCGACCTGGGACTCGGTCTCGTCCGCATGGAGCAGCGCCGGCATCACATCGCCGAGGTCTTCCGTCCGCAGGGCTCCCCGGAGAAGCAGGAGGAGGTGCCGGCGCGATGAGCACCCACGCCCAGACCCCCGAGACCACCCAGATCCACAACATCGGCTACCGCTCCTACGACGGGCCGCGCCTCGGCCGGGCCTACGCCCGCCGCGCGCTGTTCTCGCAGTCGCTCCGCGGGGCGTACGGACTGGGCCGCAGCGCCAAGTCCAAGGTGCTCCCGATGATCCTCTTCGCCGTGATGTGCGTTCCCGCGCTGATCATCGTGGCGGTCGCGGTGGTCACCAAGGCGAACAAGCTGCCGCTCGACTACACGGCCTACGCGATCTACCTCCAGCTCGTCATCTGCATCTACCTCGCCGCCCAGGCCCCCCAGTCCGTCTCCCGGGACCTGCGGTTCAGAACGGTGCCGCTCTACTTCTCGCGCCCGATCGAGCGCACGGACTACGTCCTCGCCAAGTACGGGGCCATGGCCTCGGCGCTCTTCGTCCTGACGGCCGCGCCGCTGGTGATCCTCTTCGTCGGGGCGCTGCTCGCGAAGCTGGACTTCTCCGACCAGGCCGCGGGCTTCGGCCAGGGGCTGGTCTCCGTGGCGCTGCTCTCGCTGCTGTTCGGCGGGATCGGCCTGGTCATGGCCGCGCTCACCCCCCGCCGCGGCTTCGGCGTCGCCGCCGTCATCGCCACCATGGTGATCTCCTACGGCGCGGTCTCCACGCTCCAGGGCATCGCCTACGGCACGGACAACCTCGACGCCATCAAGTGGATCGGCCTGTTCTCGCCGGTCACGCTCATCGGCGGAGTGCAGAGCGCCTTCCTCGGCGCCAACACCTCCTTCCCCGGCGGGGAGGGCGTCGGCCCGGGCGCCGGAGTCGGCGCCGTGTACCTGCTGGTCGTCCTCGCGCTCATCGCCGGCTCGTACGGAGTCCTGATGCGCCGCTACCGAAAGGTGGGGCTGTGACCGCCCTCCCGTCGCCCACCACCACCCTTCCAAGGAATGGGCTGCGCCCATGAGCACTCTTCACATCGACCACGCCTCACGCTGGTTCGGCAACGTCGTGGCCGTCAACGACGTCACCATGACGATCGGCCCGGGCGTCACCGGCCTGCTCGGCCCCAACGGGGCCGGGAAGTCCACCCTCATCAACATGATGGGCGGCTTCCTCGCTCCCTCCACGGGCACGGTCACCCTCGACGGCGCGACGATCTGGCGCAACGAGTCCGTCTACCGCCAGATCGGCGTCGTGCCCGAGCGGGAGGCGATGTACGACTTCCTCACCGGACGCGAGTTCGTCGTCGCCAACGCCGAGTTGCACGGCCTGGGCGACAAGGAGGCCCATCGGGCGCTCGCCACGGTCGAGATGGAGTACGCGCAGGACCGCAAGATCGCGACCTACAGCAAGGGCATGCGGCAGCGCGTGAAGATGGCCTCCGCCCTCGTGCACGACCCGTCCGTGCTCCTGCTGGACGAGCCGTTCAACGGCATGGACCCGCGCCAGCGCATGCAGCTGATGGACCTGCTGCGCCAGATGGGCTCCGAGGGCCGCACGGTGCTCTTCTCCTCGCACATCCTGGAGGAGGTCGAGCAGCTCGCCTCGCACATCGAGGTGATCGTGGCCGGACGGCACGCCGCTTCCGGCGACTTCCGCAAGATCCGCCGACTGATGACGGACCGGCCGCACCGCTATCTCGTACGGTCCAGCGACGACCGGGCGCTCGCGGCCGCGCTCATCGCCGACCCGTCCACGGCCGGCATCGAGGTCGACCTCGCCGAGGGCGCCCTGCGCGTCCAGGCGGTGGACTTCGGCCGCTTCACGGAGCTGCTGCCCCGCGTCGCCCGGGCGCAGGGGATCCGGCTGCTGACGGTCTCGCCCTCGGACGAGTCCCTCGAATCGGTCTTCTCTTACCTCGTAGCGGCCTGAAAGGAGCCTGACCGATGTACAACCCCACAGTCGCCCGGCTCACCTACCGGGCCCTTCTCGGCCGCCGGCGGGCGCTGATCCTCTTCCTGCTGCCCGCCTTCCTGCTGCTGATCGCCGCAGCGGTACGGATGTTCAACGGTGCGGACGACCAGGTCGCGGCCGATGTCCTCGGCGGTTTCGCGCTCGCCACGATGGTGCCGCTGATCGGCGTCATCGCCGGAACGGGCGCGATCGGCCCGGAGATCGACGACGGTTCGATCGTCTATCTGCTGTCCAAGCCGGTGAAGCGGCCGTCGATCATCTTCACCAAGCTGATCGTCGCGATCGCCGTGACGATGGTCTTCTCCGCCGTGCCGACCTTCCTCGCCGGCATGATCCTCAACGGCAACGGCCAGCAGGTGGCGGTGGCGTACACCGTCGCGGCACTGGTCGCCTCCATCGCCTACAGCGCGCTCTTCCTGCTGCTCGGCACGGTCAGCCGGCACGCGGTCGTCATCGGCCTGGTCTACGCCCTGGTCTGGGAGGCCCTGTTCGGCTCGCTGATCTCCGGGGCGAAGACGCTCAGCGTGCAGCAGTGGGCGCTGGCGGTGGCCCAGAAGGTCAGCGGCGAGGGCCTGGTCTCCTCCGAGGTCGGTCTGCCGGCCGCGGTGGCGCTGCTCGTCGGCGTGACGGTCCTGGCGACCTGGTACGCGGGCCAGAAGCTGCGGACGCTGAAGCTGGCGGGCGAGGAGTAGACGCAACGCGACGCGGTCGGCGCGGTGTCGGCCCCCGTCCCCCTCACAGGCCGCGGGGGACGGGGGACCGGCGGGCTCAGACCTTCCGGTCCCTCGCCGCCAGCAGCCCGATGCCCAGAGCGGCCGCGCAGACGCACAGCACCAGGGCGATCGGCACCGTCCAGGAGCCGGTCGCCTGGTGCATCGCCCCCGCGGCCAACGGCCCGGCCGCGGCCAGCAGATAGCCGACGGTCTGGGCCATCCCGGAGAGCCGGGAGGCGGTCACCGCGTCCCCCGACCGCAGCACGATCAGCGTGAGGGCCAGGCCCACCGCCCCGCCCTGCCCGACACCGAGGACGGCGGACCACAGCCACGCCCCCTGCACCGGGGCGACCAGCAGCCCCGTGTACCCCGCCGCGACCAGGGTCGTGACGAGGACGACCAGCGGGCGCTGGCCGCGCATGTGCCCCGCGAGAAGCGGCACGGCGAAGGCGCCCGCCACCTGGATCAGGTTGTTGAAGGCGAAGACGACGCCCGCCGTCCCCGGGCTCATTCCGTGGTCGGTGAAGATGGTCGGCATCCAGGCGATCAGCACGTACGACCACAGGGACTGCAGGCCCATGAAGAGGGTGACCTGCCAGGCCAGGGCCGAGCGCCAGACGCTCCCGGCCCGCGCCGCGGGACCACCCGCCGGCCCGGCTCCCGCCCGTGACCCGCCCGCCGGCCCGGCTCCCGCCCGTGTTCCGGCCCCTGGACCCGCCGCCCGGGCCTGGTGACCCGTACGGCCCCGGGCGATCAGGACCTGGGGCAGCCAGGCCACCGCCGCGAGGGCCGCGAGGAGCGACCAGAAGGCCAGCGAGGCCTCCCACCGTCCGCCGAGAGCCCGCTCCAGAGGCACCGAGGCCGCCGCGACCACCGTGGCGCCCGCGATCATCGCGCCCGTGTAGACCGAGGTCATCGACGCCGCCCGGTCCGGGAAGTCCCGCTTGATCAGGCCCGGCATCAGCACGTTGAGCAGGGCGATCGCCGTGCCGACCAGGACACCGCCGCCGTACAGCGCGTACACGGACGGCAGGACGCGCACGAGGATGCCGACGCCGAGCAGGACCAGCGCGGCGAGCAGGACCGGTTCGGCGCCGAAGCGCCGCCCCAGCCACGGAGCCACCAGCGCGCCGGCCCCCAGGAAGAGCACCGGCACGGACGTCACCAGCGAACTCGCCGTGGAGGAGAGCCCGAAGGCCGCCGATATCTCCCCCACCAGCGGCGACACGCTCGCCAGCGCCGCCCGCATGTTGAGCGAGGCGAGCACGATCCCGACCATCAGCAGGGCGGGGTGCGCGAGCAACGCCCGGCGCCCGGCGGCCGCCTGGGGGGAGGGCCGGACGTCCGCCTCGGCGTCGACGAGCAGGGGTGTTTCGGGGCGTGACACGAGCGTTCCTTCTTCGTACGTACGGCGGTGAGGTGGCCGGCCGGGGCCGTGGCCGGGATGCGGCGGTCCCGCGGGCCACCGGGGCGGGCCCGCCGCCGGGGTGCGCAGGACCCGCGGGCCATCGGCCGGTGGTCAGCGGGCGGTGGTCAGCGCGGCGACCGTCTCCATCGGCACCCGCAGCAGCTCCCGGGCCTCCGCCTCGGCCGCCGCCGGGTCCCCCGCCTCGATCGCCGCGACCAGGGCCTCGTGCGCGTCGATGTCGACGGGCGGCATCTCCCGGTCACCCAGCGCCTCCACCAGCACCTCGTGCACCTGGGCGGAGAAGAAGCGGTACACCTCGACGAAGGCGGCGTTGTGCGTGGCCTCCACGACGGCCTGGTGGAAGGCCATGTCGGCGTCCGCGTCGCGGTCGCCCTCCTCGCGCAGCGTCCTCAGGGCCGCCCGGAGCCGCAGCAGGTCGTGGGTGTCCCTCCGCCCCGCCGCGAGCCGCGCGGCCTCCGCCTCCAGGGCGACCCGCAGTTCCAGGACATCCCGCGCACCCGCATGGCGCATTCCGCGCAGCACGGCCGCCGGGTCGGCGGTCGACCTGACGAACGTGCCGTTGCCCTGCCGGGACTCCAGGAGGCCGGCGTGGACGAGGACCCGTACCGCCTCGCGGACGGTGTTGCGACCGACGGCCAGCTGGGCCGCCAGCTCGTGTTCGGTGGGAATGCGGTCGCCGACGGCCCATTCGCCCTCCGCGAGCTGGGCCCGCAACTGCTCCACCACGGAGTCCACCAGCGAGGTCCGGCCCGCCGTCCTGAGCGCCATCATCACTCCTGTTCACCCGGTTGCCCAGTCATCCTACAAGTGTGCCCGTTCGGCCCCCGGGATTACTGTGGGCTCGTACGCGGACACGAACATCCTCACCACCTTCGGGAGTCAGTCATGTCAGACCGCTTCGACGTCGTCGTACTCGGAGCTGGCCCCGGCGGCTACGTCGCCGCCATCCGCGCCGCTCAGCTCGGCAAGCGGGTCGCGGTCGTCGAAGAGAAGTACTGGGGCGGTGTCTGCCTGAACGTCGGCTGCATCCCGACCAAGGCTCTGCTGCGCAACGCCGAGCTCGCCCACATCTTCCAGCACGAGGCCAAGACCTTCGGCATCAAGGTGGACGGCACCGTCTCCTTCGACTACGGCGAGGCGTTCCGCCGCAGCCGCTCGGTCGCGGACGGCCGGGTCAAGGGCGTCCACTTCCTGATGAAGAAGAACGGGATCACCGAGTTCGACGGCCGGGGCACCTTCCTCGACGCGAACACCCTCCAGGTGGCCACGTCCGACGGCGCCACGCAGACGATCACCTTCGACAACTGCATCATCGCCACCGGCGCGACCCCGCGTCTGCTGCCCGGGACCGCCCGCAGCGAGCGCGTGGTGACGTACGAGGAGCAGATCGTCGCCGCGGACCTGCCGCGGTCGATCGTCATCGCCGGCGCGGGTGCGATCGGCATCGAGTTCGCGTACGTCCTGCACAACTACGGCGTGAAGGTCACCATCGTCGAGTTCCTGGACCGGATCGCCCCGCTCGAGGACGAGGACGTCTCGAAGGAACTGGCCAAGCAGTACCGCAAGCTCGGCATCGACGTCCTGACCTCCACCCGCGTCGAGACGATCGACGAGTCGGGTCCCCAGGTCCGGGTCACCGTCACCGGCAAGGACGGCGCCCAGAAGGTGCTGGAGGCCGACAAGGTCCTGCAGGCCATCGGGTTCGCCCCGAACGTCACCGGCTACGGCCTGGAGAAGACCGGCGTGGCGCTCACCGAGCGCGGCGCGATCGACGTCGACGGCCGCTGCCGCACCAGCGTCCCGCACATCTACGCCATCGGAGACGTGACCGCGAAGCTCATGCTCGCGCACACCGCCGAGGCCATGGGCGTCATCGCCTCGGAGACCATCGCGGACGCCGAGACCATGGAGCTCGACTACCCCATGATCCCGCGCGCCACCTACTGCCAGCCGCAGATCGCCAGCTTCGGCTGGACCGAGGCGCAGGCGCGGGAGAAGGGCTTCGACGTCAAGGTCGCGAAGTTCCCCTTCACCGCGAACGGCAAGGCGCACGGCCTCGGCGACTTCACCGGCTTCGTCAAGATCATCAGCGACGCGAAGTACGGCGAGATCATCGGCGCTCACCTGATCGGCCCCGACGTCACCGAGCTGCTGCCCGAGCTGACGCTGGCACAGCAGTGGGACCTGACCGTCCACGAGGTGGCGCGCAACGTGCACGCGCACCCCACGCTGGGCGAGGCCGTCAAGGAAGCGATCCACGGCCTGGCCGGCCACATGATCAACTTCTGAGTCCCGGACGGCGACGGCGTCTCACGGCCTCGCGGGCGCTCCGGTTCTCAGAAATCCCCCACGTCGCGGTGGTAGGTACGTGCGAGATCCTCCCGGGTGGCGAACCTTCGCGACCGATCAGGTCGTGGGTGCGTTCGTCACCCGGTACGCATGTCTGGCTGCTGATCATCGCGATCACCGGCGTCGTCATCGCGCTGTCCTCCGACGGCCGGGGGCGCTATCTCCTCCACCGCAACAGCAGCAACCTGCACCAGCTCGCGCACCATCCCCTTCAGGCCCTGCTCGGCAGCGCGTTCTGGATCGAGAACCCCGCGGCCCTCCCGCTGTACGCGCTGCTTTTCGAGGTCTTCCACGCGCCCGTCGAGAGGTGGCTCGGCACCCCTCGATGGCTCTTCACGGTCGCCGCCGCGCACATCGCGGCCACTCTCGTCAGCCAGCAGGTCGTCCTGGAGGCGATCCGGGACCACGACGTGCCGCGCAGCATGGCCCATGCGGTCGACATCGGGGTGAGCTACGGCCTCGCCGCGTCGGCGGGCATCCTGACCTATCGCCTGGCGCGTCCGTGGCGGTGGTTCCACCTCGCGGGGGCGGTCACGTTCTTCGCCGTACCGCTGGCCACGCACCCCACCTGCACCGATCTGGGGCACGCGATCTCCCTGCTGATCGGCCTCGCCTGCCGGCCGCTGACGCGCGGAAAACCGGTGGCCGTCGCGCGGCGGCCTCCCGCAGACTGAGGGCGCGGGGGACGCTCCGCCGGGGCGGTCGCTTCGAGCGCGCGGTGCGTCCGCGCGGACCGCCCCTCCGGAGGATTGGCCGAGTGGTAAGGCAGCGGCTTGCTAAGCCGTCGTCGGGGTCGCCCCCGCGCGCGTTCGATCCGCGCATCCTCCGCGCGTCCGCGTATCCAGCGCACGGCCCCGGTCGTCGCCCAAGCGTCTGCTACGAAGCCTCGAGCGTGGCGCTCGCGTGCGGAAACGGGTCGCGCGTGGGAACAAAGGCCCCCGTGCGGAAACACCCCCGCACGTGGCCGCAGCCCTAGCACGCAGCCCCCCGCGTGGCTCAGGCCGCGCGGGCGCGGGGCCGGCGCTCCGGCGTCAGCGCGACAGCAGGCGCTCCAGGACGACCGCGATGCCGTCGTCCTCGTTCGACGACGTCACCTCGTCCGCCACCGCCTTCAGCTCGTCGTGCGCGTTCGCCATGGCCACCCCGCGGGCCGCCCAGGCGAACATCGGGATGTCGTTCGGCATGTCCCCGAACGCGATGGTCTCCGCCGCCTTCACGCCCAGCCGGCGTGCCGCGAGCGAGAGACCGGTCGCCTTGCTCAGGCCGAGCGGAAGGATCTCCACGATGCCCGCACCCGCCATGACGACGTCCACGAGGCTGCCGACCGTCTCGCGCGTGACCCGCGCCAGCTCGTCGTCCGACAGGGTGGGGTGCTGGATGTACACCTTGTTCAGCGGGGCCGCCCACAGCTCCGACGGGTCCTCGTACGGCACCGACGGAAGCGCGCCTTCCAGGACGCGGTAGCCCGGGCCCACGAGGACCTGGCCGTCCAGGCCGTCGCGGCTCGCCGCGAGCGCCAGCGGGCCCACCTCCGCCTCGACCTTCGACAGCGCCAGACCGGCGAGCTGCCGGTCCAGCGTCAGCGAGGTCAGCAGCCGGTGTTCACCCGCGTGATAGACCTGGGCGCCCTGTCCGCACACCGCCAGACCGTCGTAGCCGAGATCGTCGAGGACGTGCCGCGTCCACGGCACCGACCGGCCCGTGACCACGATGTGCGCCGCTCCCGCCGCCACCACGGCGGCGAGGGCGTCGCGCGTGCGTTCCGAGACGGACTCGTCGCCACGCAGCAGCGTGCCGTCCAGGTCCGTCGCGACGAGCCGGTAGGGGAAGGGGCTCACTTGGAGATCGGCTCCAGGACCTCACGGCCGCCGAGGTACGGACGCAGCGCCTCGGGCACGCGCACCGAGCCGTCGGCCAGCTGGTGGTTCTCCAGGATCGCCACGATGGTGCGCGGGACGGCGCACAGCGTGCCGTTCAGCGTCGCCAGCGGCTGGACGACCTTCTTGCCGTCGCGCTCGTCGCGCATCCGGACGGAGAGCCGCCGCGCCTGGAAGCCGTCGCAGTTGGACGCCGAGGTCAGCTCGCGGTACTTGCCCTGGGTGGGGATCCACGCCTCGCAGTCGAACTTCCGCGAGGCGGAGGAGCCGAGGTCGCCGGTGGCCACGTCGATGACCTGGAAGGGAAGCTCGAGGCTGGTCAGCCACTGCTTCTCCCAGTCGAGGAGGCGCTTGTGCTCGTTCTCGGCGTCCTCCGGAGCGACGTACGAGAACATCTCGACCTTGTCGAACTGGTGGACACGGAAGATGCCCCGGGTGTCCTTGCCGTACGTACCCGCCTCGCGGCGGAAGCACGGCGAGAAGCCGGCGTACCGCAGCGGCAGCTTGTCCGCGTCGATGATCTCGTCCATGTGGTACGCGGCGAGGGGAACCTCGGACGTACCGACGAGGTAGTAGTCGTCCTTCTCCAGGTGGTAGACGTTCTCCGCGGCCTGGCCGAGGAAGCCCGTGCCCTCCATGGCGCGCGGGCGGACCAGCGCCGGCGTCAGCATCGGGATGAACCCGGCCTCCGTCGCCTGCGCGATCGCGGCGTTGACGAGCGCGAGCTCCAGGAGCGCGCCGACGCCCGTCAGGTAGTAGAAGCGCGAGCCGGAGACCTTGGCACCCCGCTCGACGTCGATGGCGCCCAGGGCCTCGCCCAGCTCCAGGTGGTCCTTGGGCTCGAAGCCCTCGGCCGCGAAGTCGCGGATGGTTCCGTGGGTCTCGAGGACGACGAAGTCCTCCTCGCCGCCGACCGGCACGTCCTCGTGGACGATGTTGCCGAGCTTGAGGAGGAGGGCGCGCGCGGTCTCGTCGGCCTCGTTCTGCTCCGCTTCGGCGGCCTTGACGTCGGTCTTGAGCTGGTCGGCCTTCTGCAGGAGCGCGGCGCGCTCCTCGGGGGTGGCCTTGGGGATCAGCTTGCCGAGCGCCTTCTGCTCGGAGCGGAGCTCGTCGAAGCGGACGCCGGACGACCTGCGCCGCTCATCGGCGGAGAGCAGGGCGTCGACGAGTTCGACGTCCTCTCCACGGGCGCGCTGGGAGGCGCGAACACGGTCGGGGTCCTCACGGAGCAGGCGAAGGTCAATCACCCCACCAGGCTACCGGTGCGGGCTCGCGGCACCCCACCCGATATCGCCGTGCGTGTCGGTTTGCCCTAATTGCGAGGATGGGGAAACGCTCTCCCTATTCGTCAATAAAGGGGGTCCGAGCCGCCGAAAAGGGGCGGATCGCCGGGCTGCGCTTGACCGAACAGCCTTGAACTCTGTCTGACTTCTCCACAGGAGTGGGGGCCTCCGGCGAGTTATCCACAGCCTGTGTGGTGGATCTGTGGATTGCTGGCAAGATCCTTCCGAAACGGACAGGCGGGATCTGGAATTCCTCGATCAAACCCCACTCACACACTCATTCGGGTGGGAATTCCTCGCCCTAAAGAGTTGATCAAGGGAATAGGGGTGACACGGGCGACATGGAGCGCTGTGGATGGGTGTGGAGTGGCTAGGGTGATTTGTCGACCATGTCCGTGGGTCATGTCGACTTGTCCCCAGGTCGAGAACGAAGCCTGTGGATAACTTCTGTGGGTAACTGAAAAGTATGCAGGTAGGACTAATGGTCCACACCTGTGGACGACCGCCTCCGGCCCGGGAGGCGCTCGGGCACCATCGAGTCAGGCCCGACCGTCCTGGGCCCTCGCCAGCCAATCGGAGGCCGCCATGAACTCCGCGTCCGACGTCCCGGGCCGCAATACCCGGACGTCCTTCACCGCGACGCCCGCCCTCGGGTACGAACCGAGGAACCGCACCTTCGGACACATCCGCTTCAGGCCCATGAGAGCCTCGCCGACGCGGCGGTCCGAGATATGGCCCTCGGCGTCCACGGCGAAGCAGTAGTTGCCGATGCCGGCGCCCGTCGGGCGGGACTGGATCAACATCAGGTTGACCCCGCGCACCGCGAACTCCTGCAGCAGTTCGAGGAGGGCACCGGGATGGTCCTCGCCGAGCCACAGCACGACCGAGGTCTTGTCCGCGCCGGTCGGCGCCGCGGGCCGGGCCGGCCTGCCCACCAGGACGAACCGGGTCTCGGCGTTCTCGGCGTCGTGGATCTCGGTGACCAAGGGCTCCAGGCCGTAGGTCGCCGCGGCGAACTCGCCCGCGAAGGCCGCGTCGAAGCGGCCTTCCTGGACGAGCCGGGCGCCGTCCGCGTTGGACGCGGCGGACTCCCACAGCGCGTCGGGCAGGTGAGCGCCCAGCCACTTCCGTACCTGCGGCTGGGCCACGGGGTGGCCGGTGACGGTCTTGATCTCGGACAGCTGGGTGCCCGGCCGTACGAGCAGCGCGAAGGCGATGGGGAGGACGACCTCGCGGTAGATCATCAGCGGCTCGCCGGAAGCCAGCTCGTCCAGGGTGGCGGTGACCCCGCCCTCCACCGAGTTCTCGATCGGTACGAGAGCGGCAGCGGCCTGTCCGTTGCGCACGGCGTCCAGGGCGGCCGGGACCGAGACCATCGGAACGAGTTCTCGGGTCGCGGCCTCGGGCAGCGTACGCAGCGCGGCCTCCGTGAAGGTGCCTTCGGGACCGAGATACGTATACCGGGTGGCTGACATACGGTCACCCTAATGGGCCCCGGAGGCGGCCGCCGCGCCCCGGCACAGGCGCCTCCTACGACTCCAGGAGGCGCTGACCCACGTACTCGCCCTCGGCCGCCCCGCCCGGCACGGCGAAGAGGCCGCTCGCCTCGTGCCGGATGAAGGGGGACAGGGCGTCGCCCCGGTCCAGCTTGCGCTGGACGGGCACGAAACCCCGCAGCGGATCGGCCTGCCAGCAGATGAAGAGCAGACCGGCGTCGGGCGCACCGTCCGGACCGATGCCGTCGTGGAAGGAGAACGGCCGACGCAGCATGGCCGCTCCGCCGTTCTGTTCGGGGGCGGAGATCCGGGCGTGGGCGTTGTCCGGGATCACCGGCTTTCCGTCCGGGCCGAACTTCGTCAGGTCGAGTTCGGTGGTCTCGGTGCCGCCGGTCAGCGGGGCGCCGTCCGACTTACGCCGTCCGATGACCTTCTCCTGCTTGGCCAGGGGCAGCTTCTCCCAGTCGTCGAGCAGCATCCGGATCCGGCGGACGACGGCGTACGAGCCACCGGACATCCACTCCTGAACGACCGCGCCGCCCGTTTCCGACCCGCCACCCGCGCCCGCGCCCTGTGCCGGGACGAAGATCCGCCGGTCGAAGTCCGGCTCGGAGGGCTTCGGGTTGCCGGTGCCGTCCACCTGGCCCATGAGGTTGCGGGCGGTCATCGGCCGGGCGGTGGCGCCCGCCGAGCGGTTGAAGCCGTTCATCTGCCAGCGCACCTTCGCCGCCGCACCCGCGTCCTTCTGCAGCGCGCGCAGGGCGTGGAAGGCGACCAGGGCGTCGTCCGCGCCGATCTGCACCCACAGGTCGCCTTCCGAACGCTTCGGGTCGAGGGCGTCGGCCGAGAAGGCGGGCAGCGGGTCGAGCTGCACGGGCCGACGGGCGTCGAGCCCCGTGCGGCCGAAGAAGGAGTGGCCGAAGCCGAAGGTGACGGTGAGGGACGAGGGCCCCGCGTCGAGGGCGACGCCGGTGTCGTCGGTGGACGGCTTGCCTTCCATCAGCGCCTTGGCCGTCGCCGACCATCGTCGGAGCAGGGCGGCGGCCTCCTTGCGGCCCGCGCCGGCAGCGAGGTCGAAGGCGACGAGATGGCCCCGGGACTGGAGCGGAGTGGTGATCCCCGCTTGATGTTTCCCGTGAAACATCACGGCCGTCGTTCCGACGCTGGTCAGCGCGGGGGAGGTGCTCGTGCCGGAGCCCGAGCCGTCGCCCGAGGCTGCCGCGTACACCCCGGCGCCGCCGGCGGCGCCGAGAGCGAGCCCGGCGGCACCCGCCGCACCGACCGTGCCGAGCATCCGACGCCGGGAGAGTTCGAGGTTGTCCTGGTCGCTCACTGGCTCAGCCGATCTTCACGTTCTTGTCGATGGTGGTCTGGTCGATGTCGGAGGTACGGACCGTCACCTGGATCTGCCATTCGCCGGGCATCGGGATCTGGACGCCGTTGGCGCTCCAGTGCCCGGTCTGGATGCGGTCGGGCAGGACGGGCAGCGGGCCGACGTTCTTCTCCTTGAGGGTGAAGGCGACCTTGATCTCGGGGACGTCGAGCGGGCGCCCGTTGGGCCGGTCCACGTAGATGTGCAGCGCGTTGGCGCCGGTCCGGCCGGGGTCGAGGCTGAGCCGTACCGTCCCCTTGCCGTCCACGCCGCCGGTGTCGAAGGGCAGCCTGATGTCGACGGGGCGGTCGGGGACGGCGAGGGAGCCCGAGGCCGCAGAGGTCCGGCCGGCCTCCTCCTCGGTGCGCCCGGGCTCGGTCGAGGTCAGGACGGTCGTCACGGCGAGGAGCACCACGGCTACGGCCGCCTCGGTGAGGACCGAGCGTCGCAGCCCGGCGCGCTCGGGGTCGGCGTCCCGGTCCCGCTTGCGGCGGGCGGTGGCGACGGCGGCACGCTGCCGGGCGAGCTGGGCGGCCCGCTCGGGGCCGACGTCACCCGCCCCGACGTCACCCGCCCCGGCCTGCTCCGTACCGGCCTGCCCGGCGCCCTCTTCCGTACCGGCTTCCCCGGTCGCCTCCCGCGCCCCGGCTTGCTCGGTGGCCTGCTCCGTACCGGCTTCCCCGGTCGCCTCCCGCGCCCCGGCTTGCTCGGTGGCCTGCTC
>NZ_JBFASK010000001.1:515105-555518 GCF_040677675.1 Streptomyces sp. NPDC053755
CTCCGTACCGGCTTCCCCGGTAACCGCCTCCGGCTCGGTTTCTTCCGCGTCGGTCTCTTCCGCCGCCAGGGCGGTCGTCGTCGGTGCGCCCAGTCGCCGGGTCCAACGGCGCGAGACCCAGGCGATGCCCACCAGGACGGCGACCAGACCGATCTTCACCAGGAGGAGCCGCCCGTAGGAGGTGCCGGTCAGGGCCGACCACGAGCCGACCTGGCGCCAGGACTGGTAGAGGCCCGTCGCCGCCAGCACGACGACCGACGCGAAGGCCACCTTCGAGAAGCGTTCCACGGCGGCGCGCTCGATGTCGGGCGTGCGGTAGAGGGCGACGAGCAGTGCCGACAGTCCGCCCAGCCAGGCAGCGACCGCCAGCAGGTGCAGGATGTCGACGGGCATCGCGATCCCCGGCTGGAGGCCGGTGGAGGCGTGTTCGGCGAGGGCCCAGGTGCCGGCGATCCCCGCCGCGACGACCGCGCCGCCGATGGCGAGGCCGAACGTCAGGTCCTTCTTCTCCTTCTCGTCCGTCCGCTTGGTGTAGGCCCCGAAGAGCACGGCGACGAAGAGCGCGGCCGCCCCCAGGAGCATCAGCCGGGAGATCAGCGCGGCGCCGGTCTTGGTCTCCAGGACGGCCTTGAGCCCGCCCAGGTCGAAGGCGTCGGCGAGCTCTCCCGACCCGGTGTACGGGTTGCGGAGGAGCAGCATGACCAGGGTGGCGGCGGTCAGGGTCAGCCAGCCCCGGACCACGAGCCGCTGCACGGGCCGCAGGCCCGCTCCGCGCGGCCAGCAGGCGAGGACGAAGGCGCCGCCGCCGACGAGGACGACGAAACCGCCGTACGAGAGGTAGCGGGCGATGCCGTAGAGCGCGCCGACCAGGCCGCCGCCCGGCTCCTGGTCGGGGAGTGCGACGGAGGTCTGGGACGGGGCGCCGATGGAGAAGGTGAAGGCGCCGGCGATGGGATGGCTGTCGGCGGAGACGGTCTGCCAGGCGACGGTGTAGGTGCCCTCCGGCAGGCCGGAGCGGAGGCCCACTCCGTAGCGGACGATCGATCCGCTGCACAGGTCGCGTATCTCGCCGGTGTCGATGCGCTTGCCCGACGGGTCGAGGACCCGGATCGAGTCGTCGCTCATGGCGACCTGTTCGGAGAAGGTGAGGTTGACTTCCTTGGGGGCGGTGGCGACCACCGCCCCGTCCTGCGGGTCGCTGCCGGTGAGCGCGGCATGCGCGGACGCGGGCGCGGCGGCGGCGAGCAACGCGCCCAGGAGCGCGGCCGCGACGAGCAGCAGCCGGGTCAGGGCGGTTCCGAGGCGCGGGGCGGTGGCTGGCATGTGTCAGTCCCTCGACTGGCTCAGTGTTGCTGCGGGTTGTGGGTGGCGGCCTCGACGGGAAGCTCGACCGTGATGGGGTCGGCCTTCTCGAAGTGCAGCTCGATGCTGACCTTGTCTCCCTGCTTCGGCTTCTGCTTGATGCCCATGAACATGATGTGGCTGCCGCCGCGCTCCAGGTTCAGCTCACCGTTGGCGGGGATGTCGAAGGACTGCACCTCCCGCATCTTCTGGTCCTTCGTCTCGTGGATCTGGACGTCGTCGGAGAGGGGGCTGGTGACGGAGGTGAGCTTGTCCGCCGTGTCGCTGTCGTTCCTGATGGTGAGGAAGCCGCCGGCCATGTCCATCACGGGCTGCGGCATGAAGGCGCCGGTGACCTCGAGCTCGGGCTTGGTCTGCGACGAACACCCCGTCAGGGCCAGCGCCGGGACGAGCGCGCCGACGGCGAGCAGGGTGAGGGAGCGGGTGGTGCGGGGCGTACAGGTGGTGCGGGTGGTACAGGTGGTGCGACGGGTCACGGGTTCTCCCCCTTGATGATCTTCGGCAGGTCCTTGGCGTAGTCGTCCACCGTGGTGTCCTCGCCGTAGAGGACGTAGCCCTGGTCGGTGGTGGGCGAGAACGCGATCACCTGGGCGCCGTGCATCGAGACGACGGTGCCGTCCTTCTCCTTCTTCGGCGGGTCGATGCCGATGCCGATCTGGCGGGCGCCCGCCTGGATCGTGGAGAAGTCGCCGGTGAGACCGATGAAGGAGGGGTCGCCGGCGGCGGGGAGCCACTTGCCGAGCTCGGCCGGGGTGTCCCGCTCGGGGTCGGTGGTGACGAGGACGACCTGGAGCTTGTCCTGGTCCGCCTTGGGGAGCTGCTTCTTGGCGACGGCGATGTTGCTCATCGTCAGCGGGCAGACGTCGGGGCAGTGGGTGTAGCCGAAGTAGATCAGGGTCGGCTTGCCCTTCGTGCGCTCGCGCAGGTCGAACGGCCGGCCCTTGGTGTCCGTGAGGACGAGGTCCGGCTTGGCGAAGGGGCGGTCGAGGACCGTCGCCGCCTTGTCGGTGGCGGTGTCGGAGGAGACCTCGGCCACCGGTGACGTTCCGGCGCCGGTCTTGGTGTCGTCACCGCCGGCGAGGCCGACGGCGGCGGTCACACCGAGGGCGGCGACGATCGCGACGGCGGCGGCGATCAGGGGAGCGCGCCGGCCGGGCCGGGGCTGCTCGTCGTTCCGCCCGTCGTTCCGCTCGTTGTTCTTCTGGACAGACATGTGTTCTCTCTCGGGAAGAGGATCGGGCTCCGGCGTCAGGCGGAGCGGCGGCGACCGGCGAGCACGCCGAAGGCGACGCCCGCGATGCCGACGAGGATGCCGACGACGCCGAGCACACGGGCGGTGGTGTCGCTGTCACCCGACCCGGCGGCTTCGGCGTGGGCGGTGTCGCCCGCCTTCTCGTCGTGACCGGCCTTGTCCTCGGTCTTGGCGCCGTCGGTCTTGCCGTCGGCCGCCGTGCCGCCGCCGTGGTGGTCATCGGTGGCCGCGGACAGCTTCAGCACGGGAGCCGGGTTCTGCGGCTCGCCCGCGCCCTCCTTCGGCTCCTCGATCCAGCGGACGACCTCGTTGTTGTCGTACGTCTGGATGGCCTTGATGACGAGCTGGTCGGTGTCCTCCGGCAGGCGGCCGAGGGAGAGCGGGAACTGCTGGAACTGTCCGGGGCCGATCTTGGCGCCGTCGGCGGTCCAGGTGACCTTGGTGACGGCCTCGGTGATCTTCTTGCCGTGCAGCTCCAGCGGCTTGGCGAGCTTGGCCTTGGTGACGACGGGCGTCCAGCCGGGCACCGGCTGCGGCATCACGGACGCGAGCGGGTGGTCGGCCGGGAAGTTGACCTCGACCTTGATGGTGGAGGCGTTGTCGCGCTCGTTGGGGACCTTGACGTTGACGGTGGCGTAGCCGCCCTGCCGGGCCTCGCCCTGCGGCTGGACGCCTACGTGCGCGAAGGCGGGGCCGGAGAGCAGCACGACGGAGGAGAGGGCGATGCCCCCGGCGACGGCGACGCGGGAGAGGCGGGCGGCACCGGAGCCACGGGAGGCCCCGGAGGCGTGAGCGGTACGGGAGGCGTGAGCGGTACGGGAAACGTTCATGGCAGAAGACACTCCAGCTCAGGAGGATGGGTGGGAGCCCGGCGCGCCGAAGGACCGGGAGGCCGGGCACGCGCGGACGACCGCGGACCCGCTCCGGTCGAGCGAACGGTCCGCGTCAGGCTGCGAGGACGCAGGCGGCGGCCGGCGGGCCGCGCCGGATGACCGTGTGCTGGAGTGCCTCCGCCACCGGCGGCGGATCGTCGACCGCGGTACGGGCGGGGCGGCGCGATGCGGCCGCCGGAACACCCGGAAGCCCGGCGAGCAGCGCCCGTACGAGAACGAGCGCGGCGCGCAGGGAGAGGACGAGGGCGGCCTGGGCCAGCTCCGTCGCTCCCTGTGCCGAGAGCCTGCCGAGCCGGCGCAGGGCCAGGTCGCCCCGGCGCAGCAGCCAGCCCATGGCGAGCGCGGCGAGCAGGTGGCCGAGGGCCATGGGAAGGTCCGGCAGCAGGCCCCCGCTCCCCTGGGCGCCGTCCGCCATGTGGGCGGTGTGCGTACGGCCTCCCGCCGCGGCCGGGTCGAGACCGGCGGCGGTGACGATCCGGGTCGCGTCGGCGGGGCTGAGGGAGGCGGCACCCGCGCCGCAGACCAGCTTGGCGGCCATGCGGATCAGGGCGTCGTTCGCCTCGGGGCCGAGACCTCCGCCGGTCGCGGAACCGGCGCCGAAGGGACGCTGTCCGAGAGCGAAGAGGGTGTGCAGCCCGAACTGTCCGAGGGCCAGGGCCCCGACGACCGCGGGCAGGGAGCGCTCGCGGCCCGTGAAGAGGACCACGAACGCGAACACGCCCAGGAATCCGGCGACCGCGCTCCAGGGGGCGATCCCCGCGCAGGCGGCCAGAGCGTGGCCCAGGCCGGACAGCACGACACAGACCGCGGCGAACACCGCGGCCCGCAGCAGCTGGGGGGCGAGCGTGGGGGCAGACATGGCGGGCCCATCATCGCACCAGGCACCCCACGGCCATGCGGCAGGTCCGGAAGATCACACTTGGGCGTCTTGGACCGACATACACCGGCGCGCGAGGCGAGTGCATCCGCCGAACGAGCGCTGTTGTGCTCCCGGAGGGCTTACGGACGGTCGAGGGCGGCAATACGTATCGGTATGTCGAGCCGCGGCCGGGAGGCTGGAGCATGAGCATCTGGTGGTCTCTCCATCTGCGGCGCGAGGCCGCGAGCGTGCCGCTCGCCAGACGGCTCCTGCTGGGCACGATGGAGACGGCCGGCGTCGATCCGGACATCTCCTTCGAGCTGTCCGTCGCCCTGACCGAAGCGTGCGCCAACGCCGTCGAACACGGCGGCGACCGGAACACCGGGGACACCGGGGACGCCTCGGAGGCGTATCGCGTGACGGCGTACCTGGACGGCGAGACCTGTCACATCGAAGTGGCCGACTCGGGCCCCGGATTTCCGGCGGGACAGCCCGCGCTGGTCCGGCGGGCGGCCCAGGACGAGGAGAACGGCCGGGGTCTGCGCCTGATCGAGGAGCTGGCCGACCACGTCCACTTCGGCAACCGCACGACCCGGGGCGGGGCCGTGGTCACCTTCGACAAGATCGTGAAATGGCGGGCGGACGCCCCGCTGGCGCTCACCTGAACCTCCGCGTGCGCACGGGACCGCGGCCCGCACGCCCCTCCCCGTACGCGCACACGGGAAAGCCCCCGCCGATGCCGTTCGGCGGGGGCTTCTCCGACGACGGGCGGCGGGAGCGTCAGCCCTTCAGGCCGGCCATCCACGCCTCGACCTCGTCGGACCGGCGCGGCAGCGAGTCCGAGAGGTTCCGGTTGCCGTCCTCCGTGACGAGGATGTCGTCCTCGATCCGGACGCCGATGCCCCGGTACTCCTCGGGCACGGTCAGGTCGTCGGCCTGGAAGTAGAGGCCCGGCTCGACGGTGAGGCACATGCCGGGCTCCAGCGTCGTGTCGACGTAGGCCTCGGTGCGTGCCGCGGCGCAGTCGTGCACGTCCATGCCGAGCATGTGGCCGGTGCCGTGCAGGGTCCAGCGGCGCTGGAGGCCGAGCTCCAGGACGCGCTCGACCGGGCCTTCGACGAGGCCCCATTCGACGAGCTTCTCGGCGAGGACGCGCTGGGCGGCGTCGTGGAAGTCGCGGTAGGCCGCGCCGGGCTTCACCGCGGCGATGCCGGCCTCCTGCGCCTCGTACACGGCGTCGTAGATCTTGCGCTGGAGCTCGGTGTACCGGCCGTTGATCGGCAGCGTGCGGGTCACGTCGGCGGTGTAGAGCTCCGTGGTCTCCACGCCGGCGTCGAGCAGCAGCAGGTCGCCGGAGCGGACCGGGCCGTCGTTGCGGACCCAGTGCAGGGTCGTGGCGTGCGGGCCGGCGGCGCAGATGGAGCCGTAGCCGATGTCGTTGCCCTCGACGCGGGCGCGCAGGAAGAACGTGCCCTCGATGTAGCGCTCGCTGGTCGCCTCGGCCTTGTCCAGCACCTTGACGACGTCCTCGAAGCCGCGCGCGGTCGACTCGCAGGCCTTGCGCAGCTCGGCGATCTCGAACGCGTCCTTGACCAGCCGCGCCTCCGAGAGGTGGACGCGCAGCTCCTCGTCGCGCTCGGCGGTGACCTTGTCGGTCAGGGCTGCCTCGACGGCGGCGTCGTGGCCGCGGACCACGCGGACCGGACCGGTGGCCTCGGCGAGGGCGGCGGGCAGCTCGCGCACGTCCTTGGCCGGAAGCCCGAGGAGCTGCTCGGCCTCGGTGAGGGAGTGGCGGCGGCCGACCCACAGCTCGCCCTGGCCGTCGAGCCAGAACTCGCCGTTCTCGCGGTCCGAGCGCGGCAGGAGGTAGATCGTCGCCGTGTGCCCGCCGGCCTTGGCAGGCTCCAGCACGAGGACGCCGTCCTGGGTCTGGTCGCCGGTGAGGTAGGCGTACTCGGTGGAGGCGCGGAAGCTGTACTCGGTGTCGTTCGAGCGCGTCTTCAGATTGCCCGCGGGGATCACCAGGCGCTCGCCGGGAAAGCGCGCGGACAGCGCGGCGCGGCGGGCGGCGGTGTGCTCGGCCTGGGGGATCGGCCGCAGGTCGTGCAGCTCGGTGTCGGCCCAGCCCGACTTCATGTTCTCGGCCAGCTCGTCGGAGACGCCCTGGTACAGGCCGTTCTTGCGCTGCTTGATCGGCTCCTCGGTCTCTTCCGGGGTTTCCGGGGTGAGCTCCTCGGCCACGGGTCTGCCTCCTCTTGGTACGACACTGAACCCCCACCATCGTACGGTCGTACGGAAGGGGGCCCAGGGTCGAAGGACCTGTTACCGGAGTCATCCGCAGTCCGGTCGTCCCCTACCGGCCGGTACCGGCCGGTGACCCGCGGATTCGGGGACGCCGGAGGCGGTACGGGTACGGGGCCGGGGCGGACAGGTCGCGGCGAAGCCCGCCTCAGTCGAACCGGGCCGCGAGGAGGACGACGTCCTCGCCCGCGGGATCCGGGGCGTGCGGGTCGTCGGGCAGCATGCTCCGCAGGACGTGGTCGGCGACGGCGCCCGGGTCACCGCGGTCCGCCTTCGGTACGGAGGCGGCGGCCGCGTGCAGCCGGGCGAAGGCCCGGTCCATGGGGTCGCCGGTGCGGCGGAGCAGTCCGTCGGTGTAGAGGAGCACCGTTTCTCCGGGCGCGGGGGCGAGTTCCACGCTCGGCGCCTCCCAGCAGGCGAGCATGCCCAGCGGGGCCGACAGCGAGGTCTCGACGAACTCGGTGCGGTGCTCGCCGACGACCAGCGGCGGGGTGTGCCCGGCCCCGGCCAGGACGATCCTCCGCCGCGCCGGCTCGGCGTAGGCGAAGAGCGCGGTCGCGGAGCGGGCCGGCTCGGTCAGCCGGAGCAGCAGTTCCAGGTCGGAGAGGACGGCGACGGGGTCCTCGCCCTCCATCACCGCGTACGCCCGCAGGGAGGCGCGCAGGCGTCCCATCGCGGCGAGCGCGCTCGGTCCGGTCCCGGAGACGGAGCCGACGGCGAGCCCGAGGGCGCCTTCGGGCAGGGGGAGCGCGTCGTACCAGTCGCCGCCGCCGTGCGGGCCGGTGCGGTGACGGGCGGCGAGCCGGACGCCGGGGACGCGGGGGAGGCGGCTGGGGAGGAGTTCCTCCGCGATGGTGGCGGCCTGCGCGCGGGCGCGCTCGAGCTCGATGAGCCGGGCGAGGTGCTCGGTGGCGTAGCGGCCGTAGAGGCCGACGAGGTGACGCTGGCGTTCGACGGGCTCGGCGGGTTCGTCGTACAGCCAGACGACGGCCCCGAGCCTGCCCGCGGCCTCGGTCGCCAGCGGCAGGGCGTAACTGGCGGCATAGCCGAGGCGGGCGGCGACCTCGCGGTGGCGGGGGTCGAGTTCCGCCTCGCCGAGCAGGTCGGGGACGGCGATGGGGCCGGGGACGGCCACCGGATCGGGGAGGCCCTCCAGGATGCGGCCGTAGGAGGTGACGCTGCGCGGGACGGTCTCGATGGTGCCGAGGTCGGCGTGGGCGAGACCGAGCCCGACGGTGGTCGCCGGGCCGAGTCCGTCGGCCGGCTCGAGGACCGCCATGCCGCGGCGTGCGCCGACGAGCGTGGCTCCGGCGCGGAGCAGTTCGTGCAGGGCCTCGTCGAGCGAACCGGTCCTGACCAGGCGCTCGGTGAGTTCGTGGAGGGTGGTGAGGTCGGAGACCCAGGAGGCCAGGCGGTCCTGGATCAGCGCACCGGGCGGGAGAGGCGCGGCGGGGACGCCCGGGAGGGGCGCAGTGTGCGTGGGAGAGGGAACCGTTGAATCGATTCCAGCCACTTTCGGCAGGTGAGGGGCGCTCATAGCTGTCGGCTTTCCGACTGGTGCGTTTCGCGCAATAGCATCGCAAACCCCCATGTCATTCTGCGCCGCTATCCATGCGTCCACATGTACACGCACAAGAGGAGCGATGTCCAGCATTGTCCCCACGGGACTTGTGGTGTCTGTGGGGTCGTGCAGAGGGGTTGAACTACTGAGGAAGTTGGCCGAAAATTGCCCACGGCGTGCACCTTTTGCGGTCGACTGGCGTCGTTTGAAAGCGCGTCATTCTGATCGTGACGGGTACGTAAACGGTGACAGTCAGGGGCAGTTGGAGCTGCTCCGGAACCTGACGCGGAGCCCGGGCGTCTTCATCGCCGCAGGCCGCACCCATCCCCGAGTGGCGGGGAACGTGTTTCGAGTGGCCCGAGTGGATGACGAGCTGCGGCTCGGTCCGTCCCGCCCCATCGACGCGGGGCGGCGAACCACCGACCTTGTACGCGCTGATACGCACAGTGAAGTGATCTGCACATGGTGTGATGTGGATTCGGCGTTCAACGGAAAGGAACGAGCGCGCATGCGCGAGATCCTCGGAAGGCGACGCAGGCTCCGGTTCCGGCGCAAGGAGAGGACCGCCCAGCTCGACGCGGCTCTCACCTGCGCGCTCGAGTGGGACTGGCCCGTACTGCCCGGCGTGGGGCTGAAGGCGACGACGCGAACGACGACGCGCTCGGCGGCGCGGACAGCGACGTGGGCGACGAGGCGAACGGCGACCTGGACGGCGGAAGGCGGCGCGGCCGCCTCCGACGAGGCGAGAGGGGCGGGCTGCGCCTGCCCCGACCCGGAATGCGTGGTGCCCGGCGCGCACCCCTTCGACCCGGGGCTGCTCGCGGCCACCACCGACGAGCGCATGATCCGCTGGTGGTGGACCCGCCGGCCGGACGCTCCGCTCCTCCTGGCCACCGGCGGCGGCGCGCCCTGCGCGGTCAGCCTGCCGGCCGTGGCGGGGGCGCGGGCCCTGACCGCCCTCGACGCGATGGGCATGAGGCTGGGCCCCGTGGTGGCGACGCCGACCCGGTGGTCGCTGCTCGTCGCCCCGTACAGCCTCGAACGGCTCGGTGAACTCCTCTACGCGAAGGACAGCGTGCCCAGCTCGCTGCGTTTCCACGGCGAGGGCGGCTACCTCCTGCTCCCGCCGTCGGTCGCGGGCACCGGCCAGGTGCGCTGGGAGCGCGCGCCCCTCGCCGGATCCGCCCGGCCCTGGCTCCCGGACGTGGAGGCGGTGGTGGACGCCCTGGTGGAGGCCAGTACCGGCGCCCCCGGTGGCGGCAGCCGACTCGCCTACTGACGCGGCGCCCCCGGTGGCGGCAGCCGACTCGCCTACTGACGCGGCGCCGGCCCCGCCGCGCGGCGACCGGAGGCCGTCGGGGGCCGCCGCGTCACCCGTACGGGTGCGAGGCGGCCCGACTTGTGCGGAATCGGGCGCGCGGCGGGCCGCGCGCCCACGATCCGCCGATATCTTCGGCGCACCGTTCACGAGTCGCAGCCGGCCGGGCAGGTGGTCCCATGAATCTCCGCATGACCGGGCTCGGCGCCGTCGTGGTGTGCGCCACGCTGCTGCCCCTGGCCGCCTTGGCGGGGCCGGCGGCCGGCCCGGGCCCCGCAGAGGGCACGAAGAGGACCGCGGCCGGCGGCGGGCTCCTCTCGGACGACCGCGGAGCCGGCGGGGACGAGAGCCGCGACGGCGGTGACCGTGCGCTCGGGCTCGGCCCCGACGGGCCGGAAGGCGGGTCCGCTCCGGATGCCACCTCCGCTGCGGACGCCTCCTCCGGACCGGACGGCGCGGCCTCCGAACCGGCCGGCGGCCCCACTTCCGCGCCGGCTCCCGAGCATCCGCCGGCGCGGGCCTCGCGGTGCGGCCCCGAGCTCAGGTCTCCCGACGGGGTCGAGGCGCAGACCTGCCTCCTGACGGAGGGGCCCGACACCTGGGCCCGCACGTACTACCGCAACGCCTCCGGCCGCGCGCTCGACTCCGTGCTCACCCTGATGGGCCCCGGCGGGCGGACCGTACAAGTGCGCTGTGCCGTCACGGCACAGGACGAACCGGGGGTGTGCGAGACGCCGAAGGAGCTTGCGAGGGGCGCGGCTTCGGCATATTCGGCGATCGCGGAATTCGCGGGAGCGGGAGAAGGGGCCAGTACGCCGCTGCTTCTGCGCTCGGGGAGCAACCCTGCCGGATGAGGCGGCAGTTGGGCCCGGAGGGCCGGCGTGCGGCCGGTCGCGGACATGAGAAGGCCCGATCGCTGGCGACGGGGGATGCACCAGCGACCGGGCTTCCAGAACGGTAACAAGAGATCTGCGGTTCGCAAATTCGATCTCGGTTATTCGGACAGTGATTTTCCGGCCCGCGCGAGGAGTTGTGGCGGAGGTCACCGACTGATCGGTCAGTCAGTCACCGCCGCCGACCGGGGCATCAGCTGAGAGTGACCTGACGGTTGGTGAGGCCGCCACGGGCACGGCGCTCCTCCGGTGTGAGCGGGGCGTCCGAGGCCAGCGCCGCGGCCAGTCGCTCGGCGAACTCGGCGGCCGGCTTCTCGCACTCCTCGGCACCCATCGACGTGGGGAGGTCCCACACGGGGACCATCAGGCCGTGGGCGCGGAAGGAGCCCACGAGACGGGTGTCGTCGCCGAGCGAGGACGTCCCGGCGGCGTGCAGGCGGGCGAGCGCGTCGAGGAGCTTCTCCTCGGGGTGCGGCATGACCCAGCGGAGGTGGTTCTTCTCCGGGGTCTCGCACCAGTACGCCGCGTCCACACCGGTCAGCTTGACGGTGGGGATCGCCGCGGCGTTGGCGCGCTCCAGAGAGGCCGCGACCTCGGGGTTGGTGTTGTCCGCGGATTCCGGAATCCAGAATTCGAAGCCCGTGTGCACCTCCGGCGCGAAATCGCCCTTCGGGTCGAGCAGATCCTGCAGACGCGGACCTTCGGCCGGAACTCGGCGGCCGGCGACCGGCGTGCCCGGCTCCGCTTCCAGGGCGCGCTGGAGGGTGTCGGCGAGGTCGCGGGCGAGGTCGCCGGAGGACGAGTCGTTCTGGAGCGCGAGGAGCACGGAGCCGTCGTCGCGGCGCAGCGCCGGCCACGCCATGGGCAGCACGGTGGCGAGGGTGACCGAGGGGACGCCCTCGGGCAGACCGTCCTTCAGGGTGAGGGGGACGGTCGCGGCGGGCACCAGCTCGCGCAGTGCGACCCAGTCGCACTCGCCGGGCAGGCCCTCGAAGGGGCGCTGGACCAGCTCGGTCACGGCGTGCGCGGCGGCCCGGCCGTGACACGCCTTGTAGCGGCGGCCCGATCCGCACGGGCACGGCTCGCGCGCGCCGACGACCGGGATCTCCCCGTTCGTGACCTGTGCCTTGGCGGCCTTCGTCTGGGGGCGCTTCTTGGCCATGGTGTGGCTTTCTCCCGATAGCGGCAGTGCGGTGTGCAGTGCTGTGCCCGGTGCACGGCTCTGTGTCGGGCGAGCCTAGCCGCACGGACGCGCCCCGGGCCTCAGGCTTCGCCCTTCGTACGGCACGCTTCGGCGAAGTCCGCGTAGTCCGTACGTCGTCAGGCGCCCGTCAGGCGCCCGGCAGGTGCCCGGCGGCGGCAGCGGGGTCGGCCAGGATTCGGCAGCCGTCGCCGCTTTTGCGGGGTGGCCAGGATTCGGCAGCCGTCGCCGCTTCCGCGGGATCGGCCGGGCTTGGCGGCCGTCCCCGCTTCCGCGGATTTCCGGCTGCTTTCCGCCCGCGGGGCGGCGGCTTTCCTCCTCGGAGCCTTTCCGCCGCTTTTCCTTTTCCTCGGCGTTCCGCGCGCTTCGCCCCGGCGATCCCCGGCGCTTTCTTCCGCGCTGCGGCCGCTGCGACGCGCGCCCGTCAGTCCAGGTCGTCGTACGCGTCCAGGAAATCGAAGCCCGAGCCGCCGCCGACCCTGGCCGCGAAGTCCTCGCGGCGATGGCCCTCCGTGACGACCACCCAGACGGTGACCTCGCCGGTCGCGCTGTCCCGCACGCCCCAGTCCCGGGCGAGCGCGCTGATGATGTTCAGCCCGCGGCCGCCGCGCGCGGTGACCGAGGGCGTGGACGGAACGGGCCGTGTGGGACCACCGCCGTCCGTCACCTCGACCGTCAGGCCGCCCGCGTCGTCGACGCGCCAGGCGGCCCGCACATCGCCGTCGCCCATCTCCGCCCGCCCCAGCGGCCTGCCGTGCCGGCAGGCGTTGCTGAGGAGCTCGGAAAGGATCAGCACCGCATCGTCGACGACCGATTCCGACATCCCGCTGCGGCTCAGCTGCTCCCGCATGCGGTGTCGCGCCTTGCCCACGCCGGCAGGGCCATGAGGCACGGCCATGCTCGACGACGTGGGCACTTCTTGTGCCACCACCAACGCCACCCCCGAGACCTCCTTTGCCCCACGCCACGGTGTGGATGCCCCAATGGACTGGACCGGAAACCGGCCGATACGCGTGCGGTGACGCACTCGTGACGATCGCGTACGGTCCGAACGCGCCGGTGCACTCCCCGTAAGAGGCGATACGGGAGGGGAAGGGGATTAAAGGCGCCCCAACTGGGACAGGACCTGCTTCGGCCGGTTCGTGATGATCGCGTCCACGCCGAGCCGCTCGCAGAGCTCCACGTCCTCCGGATCGTCCACGGTCCAGACGTGGACCTGGTGTCCCGCCTTCTGCAGCCGCATGATCACGGTGGGGTGGTGGCGGACGATCCGGATCGAAGGACCCGCGATCCGCACGCCCGGGGGCAGACGCCCGTCGCGTAGCCGCGGAGTGACGAACTGCGTCAGGGAGACGGTGGGCAGGGTCGGCGACGCCACCGTGATCCGTTGCAGCGAGCGGGCCGAGAAGCTCATCACGCGCACCGGCGACTCCTCCGGGACGGCCGGCTCGGCGAGGCCGAACCGCTGGAGCAGCTGGAGCAGCCGCTCCTCGACCTGGCCCGCCCAGCGGGTGGGGTGCTTGGTCTCGATCGCCAGCTCGACGCGCCGGCCGGCGTCGGAGACCAGCTCCAGGAGACGCTCCAGGGTGAGGACGGAGGTGAGGCCGGAATCCTTCCAGTCCGGGCTCTCGCCCGCCTCCTCGCGGCCCTTCCAGAGGCCGAAGTCGAGCGCGGCGAGATCGGCGAGCTCGAGGGCGGAGACGGCGCCGCGGCCGTTGGAGGTGCGGTTGACACGCCGGTCGTGGACGCAGACGAGGTGGCCGTCGGCTGTGAGCCGGACATCGCATTCGAGCGCGTCGGCTCCGTCCTCGATGGCCTTCACGTATGCGGCGAGGGTGTGTTCCGGGGCGTCTTCGGAGGCCCCGCGGTGGGCGACCACCTGGGCGGGGCCGCGGTCGGTGTGCTGCCGTGCGTGGGTCACCGCGTCATGGTGCCATTGGCGGAGCGGTCGTATCGGATCGGGTCCGTTCTGTCCGTAAATAAAGAAAGACGTGCGGACGCACAGCTCCGGCTTACAGTGGCCTGACGCCCTGTGGGAAAAGCTGTTCGCACACAGAGCCCGCATCCACCCGCGCAGTAAACGAGGAGAGAGCTGTGAGTACCGAGAACGAGGGCACGGCGGTTCCGGCGGACCCGACTGCCCCGTCCGCCCCTCCCACGCCTCCCACCCCTCCCGTGCCGCCCGCGCCGGCGGTGGACGCGTCAGAGCAGGCAGCGGTGCCGCAGTCGGCTCCGGGACCCTCCCCCCGGCCCGAGCCGGCCACGGCGCCGCTGCCCGTGACACCCCCGGCCGAGGCGCCGCCGCACGGCCCCGCGGCGGCGTACACCCAGGCGCCCGCCGGCGCTCCCGCGCACGCCTCCTCGGGGGCGGCGGGCGGCTGGCCCCCGCCGCCGCCGAACGTACCGGCGTGGGGCGCCGCCGCCCCGGCCTCCCCGGCGGCCCCGCGCAAGCGGACCGGCGGCCTCGTGGCGGCGGTCCTCGCGGCCGCGCTGGTGGCCGGCGGCGTCGGTGGCGGCATCGGCTACTGGGCCGCCGAGCGCGGCGACGGCGGCTCGAGCTCGACCACGGTCTCGGCGGGCGACTCCCCGGCCTCCTTCAAGCGCGACCCGGGCACGGTCGCGGCGGTGGCCAACAAGGCGCTGCCGAGCGTCGTCACCATCCAGGCGAAGTCCGGCGGCGCGCAGGGCGAGGAGGAGGGCGAGGGCGGCACGGGCACCGGGTTCGTCTACGACAAGGAAGGCCACATCCTCACCAACAACCACGTGGTGGCCTCCGCGGCGGAGGGCGGCACGCTCTCGGCGACCTTCTCCAACGGCAAGACGTACGACGCCGAGGTGGTGGGCCGGGCCGAGGGCTACGACGTGGCCGTCGTGAAGCTGAAGGAGGCGCCGGAAGGGCTGACTCCGCTGCCCCTCGGCAACTCGGACAGCGTGGCCGTCGGCGACTCCACGATCGCGATCGGCGCGCCCTTCGGCTTGTCGAACACGGTCACCACCGGCATCATCAGCGCCAAGAACCGCCCGGTCGCCTCGGGTGACGGCTCCAGCGGCAAGAACTCGTACATGAGCGCCCTGCAGACCGACGCCTCGATCAACCCGGGCAACTCCGGCGGCCCGCTGCTGGACGCGAGCGGCGCGGTGATCGGCATCAACTCCGCGATCCAGTCGACGGGCAGCGGCTTCGGCCAGTCCCAGGCCGGCTCGATCGGCCTCGGCTTCGCGATCCCGGTCAACCAGGCGAAGAACGTGGCCGAGCAGCTGATCAAGACGGGTAAGCCGGTGTACCCGGTGATCGGCGCGACGGTGAACATGACCGACAAGGGCGAGGGCGCGACCATCGCCGAACAGGGCGCGGGCGGCACGCCGTCGGTCACCCCCAACGGCCCGGCCGCGAAGGCCGGCCTGAAGGCGGGCGACGTGATCACCGGCTTCGGCGACCGCCAGATCGACAGCGGCCCGACCCTCATCAGCGAGATCTGGACCCACAAGCCGGGCGACGCGATCAAGCTCACCTACGAGCGCGACGGCAAGACGACCACGACCACGGTCACCCTCGGCGAACGCACGGGCGACAACTGACCGGCTAGGCTGTCCCCCGCGCCGCTTCCGTACGGGAGCCGGCGCGGGGTGGGTTGCCCGAGCGGCCTAAGGGAACGGTCTTGAAAACCGTCGTGGCGCGAGTCACCGTGGGTTCAAATCCCACACCCACCGCAGGTGAACGGCCCCTGACCAGGATCAACGGTCAGGGGCCGTTCCGCGCTCGTCGCCCGATCGACACGGCCGCTTCCCGCGGTTTCCCCCGGCTTCGCGGGTGTCGTCGCCCGTCGTGTACTGCCCATCGCTCCCCTGGTTGAGCCCGCTGGTCTTCGCCGTCGCAGTGGCCCCGTCCGGACTGGTCGGCGCAGTGAGGCTGGGTCTTCCCGCACGCAGCGTGCGGGTGCGGGAACCGCACCCGCCTCCCGAGGGAAGCCATGGTGCGAAGCGTCGGCCGGCGCGGCCGGGCGGGGGTTCCTGTCGTTCCACCCCTCTCGCGCGGTGGCCGGGCGGGGGCCCAGTAGGGTCCCGCGCATGGGGATCCGATCGGGGTGGGCGCAGTGGCAGGGGTCCGTCCAGGTGCCCGGCCCGCGAGGCGGTGGGGAAGCGGGGGCGGTCGAGGCGGGGCGTGGCCGTCGGGAGGAGGCCGGGGAGAGCCGTCGGGCGGCGGGCGGGGAGCCGGTCGGGGCCAGGGGCGGCGGCCGGTGGCGCGGGGTCGCGTCGGTGCTGCTGTGCTTCCTGGTGTGCTGCGGGCTGGGGTTGCAGTCCTGGACGGCCCTGCGGGTGACCGGTTTCGACCTCGGGATATTCGACCAGGCCGTACGCGCCTACGCGGACTTCGAACTGCCCAGGTCGCCCATCAAGAACGTGCACCACGAGTTCCCGCCGGACTTCTCGCTCCTCGGCGATCACTTCACCCCCGCCCTGGCCCTCCTCGCGCCGCTCTACTGGGTCTGGGACGACCCGCGGACGCTCATCGTCGCCCAGGCCGGCCTGTTCGCCGTCGGGGTGCCGGTGGTCCGGCGGATCGCCCGCCACTGCTTCGCCGGGGCGGCTCCCGAGGTCGTGCGCCGGGCGGCCGATCTCGCCGGGCCGGCCTACGCGCTGGGGTGGCCGCTCCTGAACTCCTCGTACACCGGCTTCCACGAGGTGGCCTTCGCGGTGCCGGTCACGCTCCTGATGCTGGAGCGCGGGCTGGCCCGGCGCTACGGCGCCGCGGCGCTGTGGGCGGTCGCGCTGTGTCTGACCAAGGAGGACATGGGACTGGTGGCCGGGGCGTTCGGCCTCGTCCTGGCGGTCCGCGCCCACCGCGCGGGCGACCGCACCGGACGCGCCGTGGGGGCCGCGCTGGCGGTCGCGGGGCCGGCGATCTCGGCCTTCGTGATCGTCCGGTTCCTGCCCGCCATGGGCAGCCCTCCCGGCTATTACTGGTCCTACGGCCGCCTCGGAGCGGATCCGGGTGCCGCGCTGGCCCGCGTCCTGACCGAGCCGTGGCTGGTCCTCCAGGTCGCCGTGACCCCCGCCGTCAAGATCGCCATGCTGGCCTGGATCCTCGGCACCCTGGCGCTGCTGCCGGTCGGCTCGCCCACCTTCCTGCTCGCGGTGCCCCTGCTGGCCGAGCGGGTGCTGTCCGACAACCCGAACCACTGGCCGGTGATCAACCACTACGACGCCTTCCTGTGGCCGATCCTCCTCACGGCGGCCCTGGAGACCCTCGCCCGCCTCCACGGGCGCGGCGCCCGGCGCCACACCCTCGTACGGTGGTCGGCGGGCGCGGCGTTCGTCCTCTCCTCGGCGGCGGCCGTCGGCCTCGGGCTCGGCCTCCTGGTGAACCCCGGCTCCTGGCAGCCCCGTCCGGACAAGCGCGCCCTGGCCGTGGCGGCCGAGCGCATTCCCGACGGCGCGACCGTGGAGGCGGACAACACCGTCGTCCCGCGGCTCTCCGCCCGTACGGACGTAATCCTCGTCGACGCCACCCCGCGCGGCGCCGACTGGGTGCTCCTGCGGGTGGACGAACGCACCTTCCCCTTCGCCACGATCGCCGAGCAGCGGCAACGCGTCGCGCTCCTCCTGGACCACGGCTACCGGGAAGTCCTGCGCCAGGACGGTGTGGTGCTGCTGCACCGTGTCCGGCCGGTTCCGGTCCCGGGCGCGCGGCTGCCGGGGCCGGACAGCGTCCCCGTCCGCGAGAAGGTGCCCTCGGACGTGGGCAGCGGGCTCTTCCAGAGGTAGTCGGCCCGTCGGCCGGCCTGCCTGCCGGCCCTTCCGGAGGCAGGGAGGGAGGCGCCTCGGCCCTCCGGCCCCTCGGTGAGGGTCGCGTGGTCCGCGCCCTCGCGCACGTCTCCCCGCCGCGCCCGTACGCGCGTTCCGTCGCGCGCCCCGACCGTCTTACCCGCCTTACCCGTACGCGCGTCCCGCCGGTGACCTTGACAGAGGTCACTTATCTGACGGACAGTCAGAAAACTCGTCGCCGAACCGGGAGGCCCGTCGTCGTGCACCTCGCCCCGACCGAGCGGCAGCTGCGGCTGCGTGCCGAACTCCGTGCCTACTTCCGCGCCCTGATGCCCGACGGCCCCCCGCCCGCCACCGACACCGCCGCCCAGCGCTCCCTGCTGCGCCGGATGGGCGCCGACGCCATGCTGGGGCTCGGCTGGCCACGGGAGTACGGAGGGCAGGGCCGCGGCGCCGACGAGCAGTTCGTCTTCTTCGACGAGGCCTACCGGGCCGGCGCCCCCGTCTCCATGGTCACCCTCAACACCGTCGGGCCGACCCTGATGAAGTACGGGACCGAGGAGCAGAAGGCCGCCTTCCTGCCGGCGATCCTGCGCGGCGAACTCGTCTTCGCCATCGGCTACAGCGAGCCCGAGGCCGGTACCGACCTGGCCTCGTTGCGGACCCGGGCGGTGCGGGACGGCGACTCCTGGCTGATCGACGGACAGAAGGTCTTCACCTCGAACGCCCAGAACGCCGACTGGGTCTGGCTGGCCTGCCGCACCGACCCCGACGCGCCCAAGCACCGGGGCATCTCCATCCTCCTCGTCCCGACGGACGCCCCCGGCTTCTCGTGGACACCGATCGAGACCGTCGGCGGGCTGACCACGACGGCGACCTACTACGACGGCATCCGCGTGCCGGCCGGCCACCTCGTCGGGGAGGAGAACGCCGGCTGGAGCCTGATCACCAACCAGCTCAACCACGAACGCGTCGCCCTCGCCGCGATCGGCATGCAGGCCGAGGACTTCTTCCGGTCCGCGCTCCGCCGGGCCCGTGACCCCGACCCGGTGACCGGGTGCCGCCGCCTCGACGAGCCCTGGGTCCGGATCCGGGCTGCCGAGGCCCATGCCCGGCTTGCGGCGACCCGCCTGCTGAACTGGCGCCTTGTCGCCGACGTGGGGTCCGGCGGGCTCGCCCCGGGCGACGCCGCCGGAGTGAAGTTCGCCGGCACCGAGTCGGCGGTCGAGGTGTACCGCATCTGCCAGGAGATCACGGGCGAGGCCGGCCTGGTCAGGGCGGGATCGCCCGGCGCGGTCGACGGCGGAGAGCTCGAGCGGA
Organism: Streptomyces sp. NPDC053755; assembly: GCF_040677675.1. NCBI lineage: Bacteria > Bacillati > Actinomycetota > Actinomycetes > Kitasatosporales > Streptomycetaceae > Streptomyces > Streptomyces sp. NPDC053755. The sequence goes on from NZ_JBFASK010000001.1 coordinate 533,832, forward strand.
TGAACCGCGCCGCGCAGATCAACACCTTCGGAGGGGGCGTGAGCGAGGTGCAGCGCGAGATCGTGGCCACGATGCGGCTGGGCATGGGACGTACGCACAGGGGAGAGGGACGTCGATGAGCGCCGACTCCATCCACGCGCGAGGGCTCCCGGGACCCTCGGGCCCGGGCGCCGTCCTTCCCGGCTCGACGACCGGTCCCGAGGCCTCCGTCGCCGGGCTCCCTGACCCGTACGAGCGGCTGAGGTCCTACGAAGGCCGCGCCGCCGTCACCGGAGGCATCGGCAAGGACCCGGTCAACGAGCCGATGATCCGGCACTGGTGCGAGGCCATGGGCGACACCCATCCGGCGTACGCGGGACCGGACGCCGTCGCCCCGCCCACCATGCTCCAGGCGTGGACGATGGGCGGCCTCTCCGGCCACACCGGCCGATCCGGGGCGTACGACGAGCTGCTCACCCTCCTCGACACCGCCGGGTACACCTCCGTCGTCGCCACCGACTGCGAACAGGAGTACCTGCGGCCCCTGCGTCCGGGAGACCCCGTCACCTTCGACGCGGTGATCGAGTCGGTCTCGGAACGCAAGACCACGAAGCTCGGGACCGGGTACTTCGTCACGACCCGCATGGACGTCCGTACGCGCGGCGAACTCGCCGGCACCCACCGCTTCCGCATCCTCAAGTACGCCCCTCGGAGAGCCGGGCAGGAAGCCGCGAAGCAGGGCGGGCAGGAAGCCGGCGAGCAGGGCGGCAAGCAGGCCGCTGATGAGGGGGTGCGGGTGGCGCGGCGGCCCCGGCCCGTGATCAATCGGGACAACGCCGGCTTCTGGGAGGGCGTCGCCGCGCACCGGCTGCTCGTCCAGCGCTGTGGTGCGTGTGCGACCCCGCGCTTCCCCTGGCTGCCCGGCTGCAACGCCTGCGGCTCGCAGGAGTGGGACACCTTCGAGGCGAGCGGGGCCGGAACCGTCTACTCGTACGTGGTGATGCACCACCCGCCGTTCCCCGCCTTCGACCCGCCCTACGCCGTCGGCCTGATCGAACTGGCCGAAGGCGTCCGCATGGTCAGCAACGTGGTCGGTGTGCCGTACGACAAGGTGCGGATCGGGATGCCGGTCCGGCTGGAGTTCCTCCGGGCGGACGAAGAGCTGGAGTTGCCCGTCTTCCGGGCGACGGCGACGGAGACGGTGGGGGGTGAGGGCTGACATGGACTTCACCGCGACGGAGGAGCAGACCGCCGCCGCCGGGCTGGCGGCGCGGATCTTCGGCGATCTCGCCACGCACGAACGGCTCGCCGCGGCCGGCACGGACTCGGACGCGGAGCTGTGGAAGGCCCTCTGCGCGGCCGGGCTGCCGGAGGCGGTCGGGGAGGCCGGGCTGCTGGGCCTGGTACTGCTGGCCGAGGAGCAGGGGCGGACGACCGCTCAGGTGCCGTTCACGGCGAGCTGTGTGTACGGGCTCCTCGCCGTCGCCCGCCACGGTACGAAGACGCAGCGCGCCCGGCTGCTGCCGGGCTTCGAGGACGGTACGTCGGTGGCGACCGGTGCCTTCCCCGCCACGGGGGCCGTACGCGTCGGCCCCGACGGGCGCCTTTCGGGCGAGGTGGCCTGGGTTCCCTGGCTGAGGGACGCGACGCACGTCCTCGTACCGGACGACGAGCACACCCTCTGGCTGGTCCCCGTCGCCGAGGAGATGGCTGCGCGAGAGACGGAGGAGGTGGGTGAGGCTGGAAAGAGAGAAGAGGTGGGTGAGGCCGGAGAGGCGCTAGGAGTAGTCGGGACGGGTGAGGCTGGAGAGGCGCCAGGAGTAGCCGGGGCGGCCGGGGCGCCGGCGGTGGTCGTCACGCCCGTCGAGCTCACCGCTCCCTGGGCCGCCGGCCGGCTCGTCCTCCACCGTGCGCGCGGCGAGCGGCTCGGCGGTCCGGGGTCGTACGAGGACGTGCTGGCCATGGCCCGGATCGCCTTCGCCGGGCTCCAGGCCGGGGTGTGCGCGGGGTCGCTGGCCCGGGCCGTGGCCCACACCTCCGCCCGGGAACAGTTCGGGCGCCCGCTCGCCACCCGCCAGGCGGTGCAGCTGCGGGCCGCCGACGCCCACATGGACACCGAGGCGATCCGGGTCACCGCCTACGAGGCGGCGTGGCGGCTCGACCACGGTCTGCCGGTGGAGGAACAGGCGCTGACGGCCGCCTGGTGGGCCTCCGAGGCCGGAAAGCGGGTCGTCCACGCCGGGCAGCATCTGCACGGCGGCACGGGCGCGGACCTCGACCATCCGGTGCACCGGCACTTCCTGTGGGGCAGGCAGCTCGACGCGTACCTCGGCTGCGGCACCGCGCTCCTCGCCGAACTCGGCGGCCTCCTCGCGAACGGAGAACCGACGTGAAGGCCGGGGACGAACTGCCGCCGCTGGACATCCCGATCACCCGCACCCTGATCGTCGCCGGGGCCGTCGCCTCCCGCGACTACCAGGACGTGCACCACGACGCCGAACTCGCGCGGGAGAAGGGCTCTCCGGACATCTTCATGAACATCCTGACGACCAACGGCCTGGTGGGGCGGTACGTCACCGACCACTTCGGGCCCGGCGCCGTGCTCCGCAAGGTGGCGATACGACTGGGCGCGCCGAACTACCCGGGCGACACGATGACGCTGACCGGCACCGTCACGGAGGTCGACGGCACCACGGCCCAGGTCCGGGTGACCGGCGCCAACGGCCTCGGGCACCACGTCACCGGCACCGTGACCCTCCACCTGGCCGAGAGCCCGCCCTCACGCCCGCCCCGAAGCCGGTACGAGAGCCCGCTCGCGCGTCCGTACGCGCCCCCGCCCCACAGCCCGTACGCGAGCCCCTCCGCCGGCCCGCCCGCGGGCCCGGACACGACCCCGCCCGCGGGCCCGCTCCCTGCCCCTCCCCCGTCCCGCGGCCCGGGAGGCCCGGCATGAGCGTCCGAGGGGTCGACGCGCTCGGGGGCCGCGCCGCCATCGCCGGCATCGGCGCGACGGAGTTCTCCAAGAACTCCGGCCGCAGCGAGCTGAAGCTCGCCGTCGAGGCCGTGCGGACGGCCCTCGACGACGCCGGGCTCACACCCGCCGACGTCGACGGCATGGTCACCTTCACCATGGACACCAGCCCCGAGATCACCGTCGCCCAGGCGACCGGCATCGGCGAGCTGTCCTTCTTCTCCCGCGTCCACTACGGCGGCGGGGCCGCCTGCGCCACCGTCCAGCAGGCCGCCCTCGCCGTCGCCACCGGCGTCGCCGAAGTCGTCGTCTGCTACCGCGCGTTCAACGAACGCTCAGGCCGCCGCTTCGGCTCCGGCGTCCAGCAGCGCGAGCCTTCCGCCGAGGGCGCCGCCCTCGGCTGGCAGCTCCCCTTCGGGCTGCTCACGCCGGCCTCGTGGGTCGCCATGACAGCCCAGCGGTACCTGCACACCTACGGACTGACGCCCGACGCCTTCGGCCATGTCGCCGTCACCGCCCGCCGGCACGCGGCCCGCAACCCCGCCGCCTACTTCCACGGGAAGCCGGTCACCCTCGCCGACCACGCCGCCTCCCGCTGGATCGTGGAGCCGCTGCGCCTCCTCGACTGCTGCCAGGAGACGGACGGCGGCCAGGCGATCGTCGTCACCTCGACCGAACGGGCCCGCGGCCTGCGCCGTCCTCCCGCCGTGGTCCTCGCCGCCGCCCAGGGCGCCGGCCGCCGTCAGGAGGCGATGACCAGCTTCCACCGTGACGACCTGACCGGCCTCCCGGAGATGGGGGTGGTGGCGCGGCAGCTGTGGCGGACCTCGGGGCTCGCACCGGCCGACATCGACGTCGGGATCCTCTACGACCACTTCACGCCCTTCGTCCTGATGCAGCTGGAGGAGTTCGGCTTCTGCCGGCCCGGCGAGGCTGCGGACTTCGTGGCGGAGGACGCGCTGCCGCTGAACACCCATGGAGGGCAGCTCGGGGAGGCCTACCTGCACGGCATGAACGGCATCGCCGAGGCCGTGCGGCAGGTGCGCGGCACGTCCGTGAACCAGGTGCCCGGCGCCGCCAGGACGCTGGTCACGGCGGGCACCGGGGTTCCCACGTCCGGGTTGATCCTGGGCTCGGACGGCTGAGGGGAGGGCCCGAGCGGTGGCCGTGCGGGGCGGGTGGCTCTTCACTCACCCCATGGACAGCTCTCAGGACGTGACGGGGCCTCACGACCGTTCGGCGCGGCCCCGTCACCGTTCGGTACCGCCCCACCGCCGGTCCCTACGGGCGCGGACGACGGTCCCGGCCCTGGCGGCCGCGCTCACCGCAGCCGTGCTCCTCGCCCCGGCGACGGCGCCCTCGCCCCCGGGCCCGTCCCTGGCCGGACCGGCCGCTTCCGCACCGGCCGCCGCCCCGGGAGCCCCGGCGGCCCCCGGCGCCCCTGCCCGGGCCCCGTACCGCCCCTTCGCGGGCAAGGCCTTCGACACCTGCGAGGCGCCCTCCCTCGCCGTGATGAAGGCGTGGCGCGCCTCGCCGTACCGGGCCGTCGGCATCTACTTCGGCGGTCGCGGCCGGGGCTGCCTCACCCAGCGGCATCTCACCCCGGACTGGGTCGCCTCGGTCCACGCCCTGGGCTGGCGGCTCCTGCCGCTCTTCGTCGGCTCGCAGGCGCCGTGCGTCTTCGCCGAGCACAAGAAGGACGTCCCCATCGGCCGCACGCCCTGGCTCCAGGGCACGCGTGAAGGGGCGGACGCCGTGAAGGCGGCCCGCGCCCTGGGCATCGGACCGTCCAGCCCCCTCTACCTCGACATGGAGGCCTACCGCATCACCGACCGGGCCTGCGCCGACACCACCCTCCTCTTCGTCCGTGCGTGGAACCGCGAGGTCCGCCGTCTCGGCTATCTGCCCGGCTTCTACAGCAGCGTCGAGACCGGCATCCGCCACATGGAGAAGGAGCGGACGGAAGGGACCGGAGACCTTCCGTCGGTGCTCTGGTTCGCCCGCTGGCGCGGCACCCCGGCGCTCTACACGGAGCCCGTCCTGCCGTCCTCGGCCTGGCGGGAGTACGGGCGGATCCACCAGTACGCGGGCAATGTCACGGAGTCGTACGGCGGGAGCCGCATGGTGATCGACCGCAACTCGGTCGACGCCCCGGTCGCCGAGGTCCTTCCCTGACCCCGGTTCCGACCCGCGCCCGGTTCCGACCCCCCGGCCGGGCACCCCGACCCTTACTCGGGCAGGGCACCGGCTCCACCTTCAGGAGGTCCAGCCATCCCCACCCCTACAACCTGAGGCGGAGTGCGGGTCGGGACCTGGGGCCGATCCCCCGGCATCTCCCCGCTCCTAGCGTGGAGTCATGACTCCGCCACCTTCTGGCCCCGTCTGCGCCGGCGCCTCCACGGCCGCCCTGGGGGCCGCCGCGACCACCGGCTACCCGTCCTTCTCCTCGTACGTACGGGCCCGTGGCCCCGTGCTGCTGCGCACCGCGCGCTCGCTGACGGCGAACCCGTCGGACGCCGAGGACCTGCTGCAGACCGCGTTGGCCAAGACCTTCGTCGCCTGGGAGCGGATCGAGGACCACCGCGCCCTGGACGGTTACGTCCGCCGCGCGCTTCTGAACACGCGTACGTCCCAGTGGCGCAAGCGCAAGGTCGACGAGTTCGCCTGCGAGGAGCTGCCCGAGCCGGCCGGACTTCCCGAGCCGGACCCGGCCGAGCGGCAGGTCCTGCACGACGCCATGTGGCGCGCGGTGATGCGGCTTCCCGACCGGCAGCGGGCGATGGTCGTCCTCCGGTACTACGAGGACCTGAGCGAGGCCCAGACGGCCGAGGTGCTCGGGGTGTCGATCGGCACGGTCAAGAGCGCGGTGTCGCGGGCTCTCGGCAAGCTCCGCGAGGACCCGGAACTGTCCCCCGTACGGTAGGGGCAGCCCCTCTCCGGCGCTCCTGCCAGTCATCACTGGCAATTCACGTACTCCCGGGTAGTGACATACCGCGTGGTATGTGCGCAGAATCTCCACACCCTTACTGCCACGTAGCGCCCACCGGGAGGACGCCGTGCTGAGCACCATGCAGGACGTACAGCTGACCGTGACCCGCATCCTGAAGCACGGGATGACGATCCACGGAAAGTCCCTGATCACCACCTGGACCGGTGATCCCGAGCCGCAGCGCCGCACCTTCGCGGAGACGGGGGCGCGCGCGACCCGGCTGGCCAACGCCCTGCGCGACGAGCTCGGAGTCACCGGCGACCAGCGGGTCGCCACCCTGATGTGGAACAACGCCGAACACGTCGAGGCGTACTTCGCGATCCCGTCCATGGGCGCGGTCCTCCACACCCTCAACCTGCGCCTTCCCCCCGAGCAGCTCGTCTGGATCGTCAACCACGCCGCCGACCGCGTGGTGATCGTGAACGGCTCCCTGCTGCCCCTCCTCGCCCCGCTGCTCCCCCACCTGCCGACCATCGAGCACATCGTGGTGTCGGGTCCCGGCGACCGTTCCGTCCTCGACGGTGTGACGCCCCGGGTGCACGACTACGACGAGCTGATCGCCGGCCGCCCCACCACCTTCGACTGGCCCGAGCTCGACGAGCGCTCCGCCGCGGCCATGTGCTACACCTCCGGCACCACCGGCGACCCCAAGGGTGTCGTCTACTCCCACCGCTCCATCTACCTGCACTCGATGCAGGTGAACATGGCGGAGTCGATGGGCCTGACCGAGAAGGACACGACCCTCGTCGTCGTCCCGCAGTTCCACGTCAACGCCTGGGGCCTGCCGCACGCCACCTTCATGACCGGCATCAACATGCTCATGCCGGATCGTTTCCTCCAGCCCGCCCCCCTCGCCGAGATGATCGAGCGCGAGAGGCCGAGCCACGCCGCCGCCGTCCCGACCATCTGGCAGGGCCTCCTCGCCGAGGTCACCGCCAACCCGCGCGACCTGTCCTCCATGCGCCAGGTCACCATCGGCGGCGCGGCCTGCCCGCCCTCCCTCATGGAGGCGTACGACAAGCTCGGCGTCCGCCTCTGTCACGCCTGGGGCATGACCGAGACCTCCCCGCTCGGCACCATGGCGCACCCGCCGGCCGGGCTCAGCGAGGAGGAGGCGTGGCCCTACCGCGTCACCCAGGGGCGCTTCCCCGCGGGCGTCGAGGCCCGTCTCGTCGGCCCCGGCGGCGAACACCTGCCGTGGGACGGGGAGTCGGCCGGCGAGCTGGAGGTCCGGGGCACCTGGATCGCCGGAGCGTACTTCGGCGGGATCGACGGTGAGGCGATCCGCCCCGCGGACAAGTTCAGCGAGGACGGCTGGCTGAAGACCGGAGACGTCGGCGTCATCAGCCCCGACGGCTACCTCACGCTCACCGACCGCGCCAAGGACGTCATCAAGTCCGGCGGTGAGTGGATCTCCAGCGTCGAACTCGAGAACGCGATCATGGCCCACCCGGAGGTCGCCGAGGCCGCCGTCGTCGCCGTACCGGACGAGAAGTGGGGTGAGCGCCCGCTCGCCACCGTCGTCCTCAAGGAGGGCGCGACGGCCGACTACGCCGCGCTGAAGGCGTTCCTCTCGGAATCGGTCGCCAAGTGGCAGCTGCCGGAGCGCTGGGCGATCGTGCCGGCCGTGCCCAAGACGAGCGTGGGCAAGTTCGACAAGAAGGTGATCCGCAAGCAGTACGCGGAGGGCGAGCTGGACGTCACGCAGCTCTGACGCGGCTGTTCCCGCGGCTGCGGGAAGAGGAGGGGGAGGGGGCGTCCGGCCCCCTCCCCCTCGTCGCGTTCCGTACGGCCGGGCCGGACCGGGTCTAGTTGGTCCCGATCTTCGCCAGCAGGTCCACGATCCGGGCCTGCACCTCGTCGCTCGTCGACCGTTCGGCCAGGAAGAGGACCGTCTCGCCGGAGGCCAGCCTCGGCAGCTCCGCCTCGTCGAGACCCGCGGAGGTGTAGACGACGAGCGGGGTGTGGTTCAACTGTCCGTTCGCCCGCAGCCAGTCGATGATCCCGGCCCGCCGCCGGCGCACCTGCATCAGGTCCATCACCACGAGGTTCGGCCGCGTCTGCGTGGCCAGCGTGACCGCCTCGGTGTCGGTCGCGGCCCGCGCCACCTGCATCCCGCGCCGCTCCAGGGTCGCGGCGAGCGCCGTTGCGATCTCCTCGTGCTCCTCGATGAGCAGGACGCGCGAGGGATGCTGTTCGCTGTCGCGGGGCGCCAGCGCCTTCAGGAGCACGGCCGGGTCGGCGCCGTAAGCCGCCTCCCGTGTGGCCTGGCCGAGCCCGGCGGCGAGCAGGACCGGCACCTCGGCGGCGACGGCGGCCCGGCGCAGAGACTGCAGGGCGGTGCGCGTGATCGGGCCGGTCAGCGGGTCGACGAAGAGCGCGGCCGGGAAGGCGGCGATCTGGGCGTCCACCTCCTCGCGCGAGTGCACGATCACCGGGCGGTAGCCGCGGTCGCTCAGCGCCTGCTGCGTGGCGACGTCCGGCGCGGGCCAGACGAGCAGACGGCGCGGGTTGTCCAGCGGCTCGGGGGGCAGCTCGTCGTCGACGGGCTGCGGCAGCGGCCTGTTCGCGACCTCGACCGCGCCCCCGGGGCCGTCGAGCGGCTCGGGCCCCTCGGCGGAGCCCTCGGCGGGCGCTCCTATGGCGTACGCGCGCCCCTCGGGGGCGGGGGGTGCGAGCTTGTGCGCGGGGGCGGCGGGCTGGGGGTGCGGCCTGGCCGCCGGATCCGCGGCTGCTGGGGCGGCCGCGGCGGCCGCGGACGGCCGGTCGCCCTCCGGCGGCGTGGCGAGCTTGCGGCGCCGCCCCGAACCGTTGGACCCGTTCGTCCCGTGGGGCACGTACGTTCCCGCTCCGGGAGTGGTTCCCGGGCTGGTTCCGGTGCCGGTGGTGGTGGTCTGGCTCGGCGCGCTCTGCTGCGCGGCCGACTGCTGGGCCGACTGTTGGGCCGCGATCTGCTGGGCGAAGGGCACGCCCTGCCCGAGCGTCCGGACGCTGAACGCCCGCCCGCCCTGCGTCCGGTCCTTGGGAACCTGCTCGCCCGGCGTCTGCTCGCGCGGGACCGGTGCCTCGGCGGGCAGCGGCTGGGCCGGCGGCAGAGGTACGGAGCCGGTGGAGGTCCCGGCCTCCTGGGCGAGGCCCGGGCCACCCGGGGCGCTCGAGGTGACGGCCGAGGCGTCCGGGACGTCGGCCGCCCGGCGACGGCCGGTCGGCTCGCCGACCGGCTGCGTCTGCGCGTACGGCTGAGGGTGCGAGTGTTCAGGCGTGAGACCGGTGTCCGGCAGGGACGGCACGGCCTCGTGTCGCCCCTCGTCGCTCACGGGAAGCGGCGCCGACGGCACGGACGGGCCCTGCGCGGCCCCCGTGACCGGAACGGGCTGCTGGTGCTGGTGAGCCGGGGCCGCGGGCTCGGGCTGCGTGTCCGTGTCCGGGTCGGCGTCCGCCGGCGGCAGCGCGAACGGCGTACGCGGTCCGGCCTCGGCCGCCGCGGCCCGCTCCTGCGCGGCCGCGAGCGCGCGCCGCCGTCGCCCGGTGGGCTGCGCCGCAGCGCCGCCCTCCTCGGGGCTCGCGACGGCGGGCAGGGCACGGGCCAGGGCGGGCGCGGAAGCCTCGACCGGGACGCCTTGCGGAGGCACGGTCTCCCCGAGCGCGGCACGTCCCTGCGCGCTCTCGGCCGCGGTCACCACGGAACCCTCGGCGGGCCTGCCACGGCGGCGCCCGGTGGGCCCGGCCGGGTCGGCCGCGACCACGGCGGAGTTCGGGACGGCGTCGGGGGCCGTACCCGAGTTCTGGGACGGGATCAGCTCGGCCGGGGTCCCGGCATGGGGCGTGGCGGGCGCCTGCGCCGACTCCGTACGCCCGCGGCGGCGCCCCGTCGGCCCGGGGCCGTCCCCGGGGGCCACCGGACTGTCGAGGAAGGCGTCGGTGGACGCGCGTCGGGCTCGCCGCCGGCCGCCGCCCTGGGTCTCGGACGCCTGCGCGGGCAGCGCGAGCTGCCCCGCCGCGGGCCCTTGCTCGGCGCCGGCCGTCTGGCCCGCGCCGGACCCCTGGCCCGGCTGGACCGCGCCGGGCCCCTGGTCCGTGTGGACCGCGCCGGACCCCTGGCCCGCGTCCGTTCCCTGGCCCGCCTGGACCGCGCCGGACCCCTGGTCCGCCTGCGCTTCCCGACCCGCCCGCACTCCAGGGGCCGCCTGGAGCTCCGGCCGCGCCGGCCCGGCAGGCGAGGAGGCGACCGTCCCCCGGCCGGCGCCGATCGGCACCTCCAGGACGTACGCGCTGCCGCCCGTCCCCGGCACCTCGTGCGTCTGCACCACACCGCCGTGCGCCGCCACGATGCCGCGCACGATGGGCTGGTGGACCGGGTCGCCGCCGGCGTACGGCCCACGGACCTCGATCCGTACGACATCGCCGCGCTGCGCGGCCGCCACCACGATCGTCGAGTCGGCGTACCCGGCTCCCGGGACGACCCGGGCCTTGCCGGTCGAGTCGACCCCGGCCACGTCCGCGACGAGATGGGCGAGCGCGGTCGCGAGGCGTCCCGCGTCCACCTCCGCCTCGATCGGCGGCGCGTGCACGGCGAACTGGGCCCGCCCCGGCCCGATCAGCTCCACGGCCCCGTCGACACCGGCGCTCACGGCCGAGTCGAGCAGCACGACGCCCTTGTCGAGCGCCTCCGCCCCGGCGTCCAGCCGCTGGTAGCCCAGGACGTTGTCGACGAGGGTGGTCATCCGCGCGTACCCGGCGGCCAGGTGGTGCAGCAACTGGTTGGCCTCGGGCCACAGCTGCCCGGCGTCGTCGGCGGCCAGCGTGGAGAGCTCCGTGCGCAGCTCCTCCAAGGGGCCGCGCAGCGACTCGCCGAGGACGGCCGTCAGCTGCTCGTGCCGGGCGGCCAGCGCCTCGTACCGCTCCTTCCGGCCCGCCAGCTCCGCCTCGTACCGCTCCTTCTCCTGCGCCAGCTCGGCCTCGTGCCGCTCCTTCAGCCGCTCCAGTTCGGCGGCGTGGCGTTCGGTGAGACCGGTGACTTCGGCGGTGCTCTTCTCGACGAGCTGTTCGTACGGCCGGCGGTCGGTGAAGGTCATCACGGCGCCGACGAGCTGGTCGCCGTCCCGGACCGGGGCGGTCGTCAGGTCGACCGGCACCCGCGAGCCGTTCTTCGCCCACAGCACCTGGTTGCGGACCCGGTGCTTGCGGCCCGACTTGAGCGTGTCGGCGAGCGGCGACTCCTCGTACGGGAACGGCTCGCCGTCCGGACGCGAGTGCAGGATCAGCGGGTGCAGCTCCTTGCCGCCGAGGTCGCTGGCGCGGAAGCCGAGGATCTGCGCGGCGGCGGGATTGACCAGGACGACCCGGCCGTCGGTGTCCGTGCCGACGACGCCCTCCGCCGCGGCGCGCAGGATCATCTCGGTCTGGCGCTGCGAGCGGGCCAGTTCGGCCTCGGTGTCGAGGGTGCCGGTGAGGTCCCGCACGACGAGCATGAGCAGCTCGTCGCCGGTGTAGCCGCTGTAGGAGTCGTAGGCCTCGCGCCCGTCCTCCAGACTGGCGCTGGTCACCTCGACGGCGAACTCGCTGCCGTCGGTACGGCGGGCGATCATCCGGGTCGGCTTGGTGCGGCCCTGCTCGTCGGTGCCCTCGGGCAGCCGCATGGAGCCGGGGATCAGCCGGGAGTCGAAACCGGGCAGCAGATCGAGCAGCCCGCGCCCGACGAGCGCGGTGCCGGGGGTCTCGAACATGCCGAGGGCGATGGTGTTGGCGTTGACGACCGTGCCGTTGCAGTTGACGAGCACGAGGCCGTCGGGGAGGGCGTCAAGTATGGCTGCGAGGCGAGCAGCGCCTCGGGATGGCCTGCTGCTCACGACGACGCTTCCTCCCTGACCCACTGCACCTTGCCTGGCGGCCGGCCGGGCCCATCTTGCCCCTCGGGCCGCGGCCTGTCACTGAAGGAGTCTAAAGGCAGGCCCGGTGGGCGGGGGGCGTGGTCTCATGCCTCCGGCAGGATCCGAACGCCATCCTCACGCGATCGCCGCACGTCACCGCGGCGCGCGATCGCCGCGGGGCGCGCCGGCGCACGTCCGCGCCGAACGTCCGTACCGGGCGCTGTCCCCGCCCCGCCGCCCTCGCGCGGCGTCACCGGGCCGTCGTCGCCGCCCGCCGTCACCTCACGCGGGGCAGGACGGGCTCCAGGTTCTCCCAGCGGTCGATCTCGCATCCGTCGGCACGCGAGAACCGGGCGTCGACGCGACGGCCCTGCCAGGTCCCCTCGACGTGGGCGACGGCGGGTCCGCCGTACTGCTGCGTGCAGAACCGGTCCTTCCCGACCGGCTCGAACGGGTCCTGTCCCTTGTCGGCGAGCTGCCCGAGCCGTCGGCAGGCGTTGTGGGCGGCGGGGTGGTCCCCGCCGGCCTTGGCCCCGCACTCCAGCCGGAAGGTGCCGTCGGCCTCGCGGTGACCGCTCTTGGCGATGGTGACGGTGAGCGCGTCGGGTGCCGAGAGCAGCGGCAGGGGCGGAAGGGGCCCGTCGAGCAGGGCGGTGGTGGCGGTGGCGGGGGTGGTGCCGGCGAGGGTCGCGACAGCGGTGGCGACGGTCGCGAAGACGAGGCGGCGCAGCATACGAACTCCAGGATGGCGGGCTGAGGGCTACGGGTTGGGGCCCCGTCTCCTCTAACGCTCCGTACGCCCGTTCGTTGCGCAAGCGCAGGGCGCGACGAATGCGCCGACGGGCTTTGCCCTCCGCCCCGGAGGGCTAGTACGGTGAGAAGCGATTGGTGACACCCGGCCCGCCTGTGTCATCATCTGCACGCACGATCCGCGCTCGCGCGGAAGTGCATGGAGGCGTCGCCTAGTCCGGTCTATGGCGCCGCACTGCTAATGCGGTTTGGGTCTTAAAGCCCATCGAGGGTTCAAATCCCTCCGCCTCCGCACCACCCGAAGCCCCGGCCCACACGGCCGGGGCTTCGGCCGTTCCCCGGCCCGTCCGCCCCCGGCCCGTTCACCCGTCCGGCGGGCATGGCGCACCCCCGGAATGATGTTTCCGCAGGTCAGAGGGGGTGGAGCTAATGGATTTCGCGCTACGGCGCAGGTCATGTAATGTTGTTCTCGCAACGCCGACCGGCAAGAAAAAAGCCGGGAAGCACAAGCACTCGTAGCTTAACGGATAGAGCATCTGACTACGGATCAGAAGGTTGCAGGTTCGAATCCTGCCGAGTGCACAGCAGGCCGGAGGCCCCCTGGACATCGTCCAGGGGGCCTCTGACATCAGCGGGTGACATCAACGTCCACGAGCAGGCCGATCAAGCGGCCGGTGACTTCCCGGACGCTTCGCCCTTTTCTCGTCGGCGTCGTCCATCCGATCGGCTGCCGCCCCGAGCGTCGTCTGCGGGACGTGGGCGCAGGTGTCGAGCGTCATCGTGATCGTGCTGTGCCCGAGCGGTCTCCATGAGGAGCCGGGCGTCCATGATCGGGGGGCTTGCTTCGCTGACGGACCGCAGCAGCGGCGCAGTAGACTCCGCTCCCTCGGTTCAGCGCGCTGGGGGGGCGTCGTGGCACGTGGTGACAACAGCTCGACGAGACTGCGGCGTGTCGACTTCGGCGTAACGACGCTGTTCGGCGCCGTGTATGCCAGCGCGTTGTTCCTCGTCGTGACGGGCTTCACCGTGGAACCGAGTGGCTGCGGAGGCCGCTTCCAGGCCGCGTGTTCGGCCGGTATCTACTGGCGCCTTGGTGTCGGCTTCGGTCTCGCCGCGGTGGTGGGGCCTGTGCTGTTCAAGGTCCTGCCGAATGTTCCGTTCGAGCAGGGTGTCGGCCGGAGGGCGGCTCTCGCCGCGATGTCGCTGGGTGCGACGGCCGGTATTGCCCTGACCTCGGCGGTTGTTCGAGTGGTGGCCTAGGGCGTGTTTCGAAAGTCCCGCCGGAGTGCGACAGCCCGCGTGAGGTTCTCTCGAACCGCGTGCCACCGCCGTGCGCCCGCACGCGCCTGCCGTCCCTCCACGCGGGCGAGATAAGGTCCGAAGATCCTTTTGTCGTTCTTCTTGGGGGGTCCCACATGGCGCTGTTCGGGAACGCGCACGCGATCGATCCGGCACAGGCCCAGCAGGATTACGCCCGGCTGCTCGGACAGGGCGAGCAGATCCACGCCGCGTACCTGCTGATCCGCGACACCATCTTCTTCACCGACCGGCGGCTCGTGCTCGTCGACAAGCAGGGCATCACGGGCAAGAAGGTGGAGTACCACTCGATCCCGTACCGGAGCATCACGCACTTCGCCGTCGAGACCGCCGGCACCTTCGACCTCGACGCCGAGCTGAAGATCTGGATCTCGGGCAACTCCATGCCCATTCAGAAGACCTTCACCAAGGGCGTCGACATCTACGAGGTGCAGGCCATCCTCACCCAGTTCGTGGCGCGGTAGCCCGCGCCCCGCACACGAGGCGCGAGGCCCCCTGGTTCCCAGGGGGCCTTCCTCTTTCGGGTGAACGTCCGCCCATTTGCATGTCAGTTGAATATGCCATCGGCCTAGCTTCGGTCGTGGAGGTGAGGCTCGATGGACGAGCAGCTCGGACAGCGGGACGCGATCGACGTCGACGACTTCGTGTACGCGGCCACGGGGGCGCGTATCCGGCGGCTGACGATGCCCGACGGGACGCACTGGTTCCCGGCGGCGGACGTGGCCGGAGCACTGGGATACGCCGACACCCGCGGGGCCCTGAGCTCCACCGTCCCCCCACAGCACACCGCTTCGCTCGCCGATCTCGTACGAACCGCCGCGTCGGCCACGTCCGCCGTGCCGGCCGGGCCCGAGGGGCGCACCGACGCCGCGCGAGAGAGCGCGGCCGCCCAGGGGCTCGGGCGATCCGCGCGCATGGTGAACCTCCAGGGGCTCGTCCAGCTGGTCAACGGCTGCGCCGAGCCCTCCGTCGCCCCCTTCAAGGCATGGGTCGGCGACCTCGTCGCCGCCCTGCAGCGGGACGGCTGCTACGCGCTCGACCCCTCTCCCGCCCACCCCGGGTACGTCATGCCGCAGGAGATGGTCGACATCATCGTCCGGCTGGAGGAGCGGAACCTGCGGCTCGGAGCGGAGTTCGCCGCGCACGACGCGGAGCAGGAGGCGGAGCAGGACGCGGAGCAGGAGGCGGAGGACGGCGCCGGGCGTCCCCCGAAGCACGAAACGGAGCGCGACGAACTGCTGCGCGAGGCCCGGCGCGTCCAGCGCGCGACGGCCCGGGCCCTCTCCCGTCTCACCGAGTCCCTCGAACGCCGCCCCTTCCCCGCCCAGCGCACCCGCCCCCCGATGACCCCCGAGGAACTCCTCGACGCCTGGCACACCGACCGCCTCCCCGTCACCGGCGACGTGCACGCCGTCGCCTCCTATCTCGCCCCCGCCCTCGTGCGCGGCGGCGCGCGGTACCGGCTGGAGGACATCGCCCGGCGCACCGGCCTCGCCGTCGAGCGGGTACGGGCCGGTGTGGAGCTGCTCGTCGAGCGGGGGTGCGTGCGGCAGGCCGGGGCGTCGGCCGACGGCGCCCTGATCTTCGTCCTGCCCGAGTGAGGACCGGCCGCTCGCCCGGGTGACGAACCGCCGGCCAAGGCCTCGGATTCGGTCGGCGCAAGCCCCGGCAGCGGTCGGCGAGCCCCGGCAGCGGCCCGGCGTGGCGCAGACTGGTGGCCGGGGATCGATCGTGGATCCGGACGACGGCAGGGCGGAGAGCACGCGCGTGGTGTGGCGGTGTGCCGGGTTGCGGTGGATCGGAGGAGCGCCCGGCCTCCGGTGGGCGGGCGGGCGCGTCTCCCCGCTCGCGTACGGGCAGCGGATCGCCTTCCGGGCCGTCGACGGCCGACGATGCCCCGGCCCCCGGGGCAACCCCTGCCCCCTCGCCGCGACCGTTCCCGCGCGGAGCACCGGCGGCCTCTGCGCCGAGTGCGCCCGTCTCGACCGGCTGCGTTCCGTCGCGGCGGACACCGTCGTCGACGACCCCCAGCCCTACCGCGTGTACCTCGCCTGGTTCGGGCCCGGCATGACCAAGGTCGGGATCACCGCCGAAGCCCGCGGCGACGCCCGGCTCCTGGAGCAAGGGGCCGTCGCGTACGGCTGGCTCGGACGCGGCCCTCTCATGGCCGCCCGGCGGACCGAGGAAGTCCTCCGGCACGCCCTCAAGGTGCCGGACCGGATCCCGTACGCGCGCAAGCGAGACGTACGGCACGACCTGCCGCCCGCTCCCGAGCGGGCCCGGCAGGTGGAGGAGCTGTACCGGCAGGTCATGGCGGTGCCCGGCTGGGCCGAGACGCTGGAACCGGCGGACCTGGAGGTGCGCGACCACGCGGAGGCGTTCCGGCTCGACGGGCTGCCGCCGCCCTCCGGGACCGTGACCGCCCTCGCCGAAGGCGGCGTCGTCGCGGGCCGCCTGCTCGCCGCCGCCGGCCCCGATCTGCACCTGCTCGACGCGGCGGAGCGCTGCCTCGTCCTCGACACCCGCCTCCTGGGCGGCTGGGGGCTCGCTTCGGCCGACCCCGCCGCACCCGTCTCCGTGCCGGTGGCCGGCAGCCGGACCGTACCGCCGGACCAGGACGGGCTCTTCTGACGGGGTAGCGGGAGGGGAGGAGGAACGGTGTGCGCCGGGGACGGCCACCGTCGGTCGGGGACGGCCGACCTCCCTCGACCGGGTCGCTCCCGGGACGGCCGCCGTCGGCCGGAGGCGCCTGAGGACGCCAGCCTCCGTCGACCGGGTCGCTCCCGGGACGGCTGCCGTCGGCCGGAGGCGCCTGAGGACGCCGGCTTCCGTCGACCGCAACGCTCCCTGAGACGACCGCCTTCCGCTGGAGGCATCGAAGGACGCCCGGCCGCCGTCGACCGGGTCACCCCCCAGGGACGCCCGCCCTCGGCCGGGCCCCTCGGCCGGTCACCGCCGTCGGACCGCTCGCCTCTGGACAGGCGCGGCCCTCCCGGACCAGGGTGATCCGCATGACCCAGAGCCCCCTCCCACCGCACGTCACGGACGAGCCGACGGACGTTCCCGTGGACGCGCCGCCCCGGGACGACGAGGTGCCGAGGCGTTTCGTCGAGGCGCTCGGCCTCCCCGGGCTGGTCGACGTCCACACCCACTTCATGCCGAAGAACGTCCTCGACAAGGTCTGGGCCTACTTCGACGCCGTAGGCCCGCTGACCGGCATGGAGTGGCCCATCACCTACCGCGAGGAGGAGGACCGCCGTGTCGAGCTGCTGCGCGGCTTCGGCGTGCTCGCCTTCACGTCGATGCTCTACCCGCACAAGGCCGGCATGGCCGGGTGGCTGAACGGCTGGGCCGCCGACTTCGCCGCCCGGACCCCCGGCTGTCTGCACACCGCCACCTTCTACCCGGAGGCGGAGGCCGCCGGCTACGTGGACATGGCCCTGGCGTCCGGAGCCCGGGTCTTCAAGGTGCACCTCCAGGTCGGCGGCTTCGATCCCGGCGACCCGCTCCTCGACCCCTGCTGGGGACTGCTCGCCGAGGCGGGCGTGCCGGTCGTCGTCCACTGCGGCTCCGGGCCCGCCCCCGGCGCGTACACCGGTCCCGGACCCATCGGGAAGGTGCTCGCCCGCCACCCCCGCCTGCGGCTGATCGTCGCGCACATGGGGATGCCCGAGTACGCCGACTTCCTCGACCTCGCCGAGCGGTACGCGGGCGTCCACCTCGACACGACCATGGCCTTCACCGATTTCAGCGAGCGGCTGGCGCCCTTTCCCGCCGAGGAGCTGCCGCGCCTGCGCGCCCTCGGCGACCGGATCCTCCTCGGGTCCGACTTCCCGAACATCCCCTACCCGTACGCCCACCAGCTCCACGCCCTCGAACGGCTCGGGCTCGGCGACGACTGGATGCGCGGGGTCCTCCACGGCAACGCGGCCACACTCTTCGGCCTGCCCCTGAGTCACCCCTGAGTGAGTGACCCCCGCGCGACGTCCGGCGGCCGGTAGCCGTTCTCAGGCAATTCACAGGGAAGGGCAAGGGTGCTCTCAGCACCTCCGGCCAGCGTGGCAGCATGACCGCGACCACGCCGCGACGGCGCACCGACATGATCCGGCCCGACGGCTCAGCCGTCCGCGTCCTCGTCGTGGACGACGAGGCGTCACTCGCCGAACTCCTCTCCATGGCCCTGCGGTACGAGGGCTGGCAGGTGCACAGCGCCGGCGACGGGGCCGGGGCCCTGCGCGTCGCGCGGGAGTTCCGGCCCGACGCGGTGGTCCTGGACGTGATGCTGCCCGACATGGACGGCCTCACCGTCCTCGGCGGGCTGCGGCGCGAACAGCCCGACGTCCCCGTCCTCTTCCTCACCGCCAAGGACGCCGTCGAGGACCGGATCGCCGGGCTGACGGCGGGCGGCGACGACTACGTCACCAAGCCGTTCAGCCTGGAGGAGGTCGTCGCGCGGCTGCGCGGGCTCATCCGGCGTTCCGGGACCGCGCTGGAGCGCAGCGAGTCCCTCCTCGCGGTCGGCGACCTCACCCTCGACGAGGACAGCCACGAGGTCACCCGCGGCGGAGCGTCCATCCACCTCACCGCCACCGAGTTCGAGCTGCTGCGCTATCTCATGCGCAACCCTCGCCGGGTGCTCAGCAAGGCGCAGATCCTCGACCGGGTGTGGTCGTACGACTTCGGCGGGCAGGCGAACGTCGTCGAGCTGTACATCTCCTACCTGCGGCGGAAGATCGACGCCGGACGGTCCCCGATGATCCACACCCGGCGCGGCGCCGGCTACCTCATCAAGCCGGGGGAGTAGCGCCGGTGGCCGGACCCCGCGGGCCGTGGTCGCTGAGGACGCGCCTGGTGGTCTCGGCCGTCGCCCTGATCGCCGTCGTCGCCGCCGTGATCGGGACGGTGACGACGTTCGCCTTCCGCTCCTACCTCTACGACCAGGCCGACGCCCAGCTGCGGAACGTCGCGAACCGGGCCGCCGGGCCCCCGACCAGCCTGCCGGGCCTGCCCGGCGTCGACGGCTCGCGCGACCCGCTCGGCTTCGTCGTCGGCCCCGGCGCCCCGCTCGGCACGCTCGGCGCGGCGGTCGTCGACGGCGAGCTGGGGACGGCCGAACTCTCCGAGCCGCCGGAGCAGGGTGCGTACGGCCCGGCGTACAAGGTGCGCGCGCTGGACGACGCCCAGCGCGCCGCCCTCGCCGCCGTCCCGCGCGACGGCGAGCCGCACACGGTCGAGCTGCCCGGCCTGGACGACGCCTACCGGGTGCGGTACGCCGCCGGGGAACGCGGCGACTTCCTCGTGGGGCTCCCGCTCGGCGACGTCGAGGACGCCCTCTCCACTCTGATCCTCGTCGAGGTGAGCGTCACCGGCGCCGGACTCGTCGCCGCCTCCCTCGCGGGCGGCGCGATGGTCGGGATCGCGCTGCGGCCGCTGCGCCGGGTCGCCGCCACCGCCACCCAGGTCTCCGAACTTCCCCTCCACAGCGGTGAGGTGGCCCTGCCGCAGCGGGTACCGGAGGCGGAGGCCGACCCGCGGACCGAGGTCGGCCAGGTCGGTGCGGCCATCAACCGCATGCTCGACCACGTCCACTCCGCGCTCCACGCCCGGCAGCGGAGCGAGACACGGGTGCGGCAGTTCGTCGCCGACGCCGGCCACGAGCTGCGGACGCCCCTCGCGTCGATCCGGGGCTACGCCGAGCTGACCCGGCGGGGCCGCGAGGAGTGCGGTCCCGACACCCGTCACGCCCTCGGCCGGATCGAGTCCGAGGCGACCCGGATGACCGGCCTGGTCGAGGACCTGCTGCTGCTCGCCCGGCTGGACACGGGACGCCCCCTGTCGTACGAGACCACGGAACTGACACCCCTGGTCGTGGACGCCCTGAGCGACGCCCGCGCGGCCGGCCCGGACCACCACTGGCGGCTCGTACTGGACGGGCCGGGCGAGGACTTCGCGGCATCCCGGGACGCCGCCGTCGTCGTCCGCGCCGACGGTGCCCGGCTGCACCAGGTCCTCGTCAACCTCCTCGCCAACGCACGTACCCACACTCCGCCCGGCACCACCGTCACCGCGCGCGTACGCGGTCTGCCCGGCCAGGCCCTGGTCGAGGTGGAGGACGACGGCCCGGGAATCCCCGCCGCGCTCCTGCCGCACGTCTTCGAGCGCTTCGCCCGCGGTGACGCCTCCCGCTCGCGCCAGGCGGGCAGCACGGGACTCGGGCTGGCGATCGTCCGGGCCGTCGCGCTCGCGCACGGCGGTGAGGTGAGCGTCGACAGCGTCCCCGGCCGGACCGTCTTCACCGTCCGGCTGCCCCGCGACGACGACGCCTGGCGAGCCCCCGGGAACGACTCACAGGCAGGGCACAGGCTCATCACACAGCCGTGACAGCGGCCCTCGCGAGGGTCTGTCCCATGCGAACCCGATCGACCACGGGGCCCACGTCCGGCACCCTCCCCACCCTCCCCGCCAGGGAGCACCTCCCCGCCAGGATGCACCTCCCCGCCGGTGCGGCCGGGCGGCCCGTCCTCGACGTGGTGATTCCCGTCTACAACGAGGAGAAGGACCTGGAACCGTGCGTGCTGCGGCTCCACGACCACCTCTCCCGCACCTTCCCCTACGGCTTCCGCATCACCGTCGCCGACAACGCCTCCACCGACCGCACCCCGGCCGTCGCGGGCGCCCTGGCCGCCGCGCTGCCCGAGGTGCGTTCCGTACGTCTGGAACAGAAGGGCCGCGGCCGGGCGCTGCGGACCGTCTGGTCGCACTCGGACGCGCCCGTCCTCGCCTACATGGACGTGGACCTGTCCACGGACCTCAACGCGCTCCTGCCGCTCGTCGCGCCCCTCATCTCCGGGCACTCCGACCTGGCGATCGGCTCCCGTCTCGCCCGCTCCTCCCGGGTCGTGCGCGGGCCGAAGCGGGAGTTCGTCTCGCGGGCCTACAACCTCATCCTGCGCGGCTCGCTGGCCGCCCGGTTCTCCGACGCGCAGTGCGGCTTCAAGGCGATACGGGGCGAGGTGGCGCAGCGCCTGCTGCCGATGGTCGAGGACACCGGCTGGTTCTTCGACACCGAGATGCTGGTCCTCGCCGAGCGGGCGGGGCTGCGCATCCACGAGGTGCCCGTCGACTGGGTCGACGACCCCGACTCCACCGTCCACATCGTGCGGACCGCGACCGACGACCTGAAGGGCGTCTGGCGCGTGGGCCGTGCGCTGGCCACCGGCTCGCTGCCGCTCGACCGGCTCGCCCGCCCCTTCGGGGACGACCCGCGCGACCGGCGACTCGCGGGCGTGCCGGGAGGCCTGGCCCGCCGGCTCGTCGGGTTCTGCGTCGTGGGCGCGCTGTCCACCCTCTTCTACCTGGCGCTGTACTCGGTGTTCCGGGTCGGCCTGAGCGCCCAACTCGCCAACGCCGGGGCCCTCCTGGTCTCGGCGGTCGCCAACACCGCCGCCAACCGGCGCCTCACCTTCGGGGTCCGGGGCAGGGACCGGGCCGTCCGGCACCAGGCGCAGGGGCTCGTCGTCTTCGGCATCGGACTGGCGCTGACCAGCGGTTCGCTCGCCGCGCTCGCGGCGGCGACCGGGGACCCCGCCCACTCCACGGAGCTGGCGGTCCTGATCACGGCCAATCTGGCCGCGACCGTCCTGCGCTTCCTGCTCTTCCGGCTCTGGGTCTTCCCGGACCGCCGCACGGACGACACCGTCGCCCCTTCCCCCTCCTCTGCCTCGTCCCGCACGGCGACCGCCTCCGCCTCCGGCTCCTCTGCCTCGTCCCGCACGGCGACCGCCTCCGCCTCCGGCTCCTCTGCCTCGTCC
>NZ_JBFASK010000001.1:555612-633584 GCF_040677675.1 Streptomyces sp. NPDC053755
TCGTCCCCCGAGCCGACCATCTCCGACTCCCCCACCTCCGACTCCCCCGCGAGGACGTCCCGATGACCACCGCACAGGTGACCGCAGCCCCCGCCCGCCCCGGCCCCCGGACCGCGCCACGCGGCCTGCTCGGCCGTCTCTGGCGCGGGCGCGCCGCCGACGCCCCCTGGGTGCGGCCCGTCTTCCTCGTCCTGCTGCTCGTCACGGCCGGGCTCTACCTCTGGAACCTCGGCTCCTCCGGGTACGCCAACTCCTTCTACTCCGCGGCCGTCCAGGCCGGCAGCCAGAGCTGGAAGGCCTTCTTCTTCGGGTCGCTCGACGCGGCGAACGCCATCACCGTCGACAAGCCGCCGGCCGCGCTGTGGCCGATGGCCCTGTCCGTGCGCCTCTTCGGGCTCGGCTCCTGGCAGATCCTGGTGCCCGAGGTGCTGATGGGGGTGGCGACCGTCGCCGTCCTCTACGCGGCGGTACGGCGCCGGTTCGGCGCGGGCGCCGGGCTGATCGCGGCCGCCGTGCTGGCCCTCACGCCCGTCGCCGCGCTGATGTTCCGCTTCAACAACCCGGACGCCCTGCTCGCGCTGCTGATGACGGTCGCCGTCTACTGCGTCCTGCGGGGCCTGGAGGACGGCGCCGCCAAGTGGCTGGTGTGGGCCGGGGTGGCCTTCGGCCTCGCCTTCCTCGCCAAGACCCTGCAGGCGTTCCTGATCCTGCCGCCGCTGGCGCTCGTGTACGCGGTGTGCGCGCCGGCCGGGCTCGGCCGCCGGTTCGGGCAGCTGGCCCTCGCCGGACTCGCGATGATCGGCTCGGCCGGGTGGTGGGTGGCCCTCGTCGAACTGTGGCCGGCCTCCTCCCGCCCGTACGTCGGGGGCTCGCAGAAGAACAGCTTTCTGGAGCTCACCTTCGGTTACAACGGGCTCGGGCGGATCAACGGCGACGAGACCGGCAGCGTCGGGGGCGGCGGTGGCCGTGGTGGAGGTCAGGGCGGCGGCTGGGGTGAGACCGGCATCGGCCGGATGTTCGGCGACTCGGTGGGCGGGCAGGTCTCCTGGCTGCTGCCGGCCGCGCTGCTCCTGCTGCTGGCCGGTCTGGCGGTCACCTGGCGGGCCCCCCGGACGGACACGGCCCGTTCCGCCTTCCTGGTGTGGGGCGGGGCGCTCCTGATGACCGTGGCCGTGTTCAGCTTCATGGCCGGGATCTTCCACGAGTACTACACGGTCGCCCTGGCTCCGTACATCGCCGCGCTCGTCGGCATGGGCGTGAGCGTCCTGTGGGAGGAGCGCACCGCGTTCCTCGCTTCGGGGGTGCTCGCGGTGACGGCCGGGGGGACTGCGGTCTGGGGCTGGACGCTGCTCGGCCGTACGCCCGACTGGCTGCCGTGGCTGCGCTGGAGCGTGCTGGTCGCGGGCGCCGTGGCGGCGGTCGGGCTGCTGGTCGCCGGCCGGGTGCGGCGGCGGATCGCCGTCGCGTTCGCGGGCCTCGGCGTGGCCGCGGGGCTCGCGGGGCCGTTCGCCTACACGCTGGCGACACTGGGCAGCGGGCACCAGGGCTCGATCGTGACGGCGGGCCCCGCGGGCGGTGCCATGGGCCGCGGACCGGGTGGCACGCGGATGTCCGAGGGCGCCGGACCCGGCGGCCCCCTGCCCCAGGGCGGCGCAGGCCAGGGCGGCATGCCCAACGGTCCCGGGGGCCAGGGGAGCCAGGCCGGCCAGGGTGGGCAGATGCCCGGCGGTGCCCCCGGCGGCACCCCGCCCCAGGGCATGCCCGGCGGTGGCACAGGGCGTCCGGCCCTGGAGCGCTTCGGCCCCGGTGGCGGGGGTGGCATGGCCGGCCTGCTCAACGGCACGAACGTCGGGGCGAAGGCCAAGGCGGCGCTCCTCGAGGACGCCGACTCCTACACCTGGGCCGCGGCGACCGTCGGCGCCCAGAACGCCGCCGGATACCAACTGGCGACCGAGAGGCCGGTGATGGCGATCGGCGGTTTCAACGGCAGCGACCCTTCCCCGACCCTCGCGCAGTTCAAGCAGTACGTCGCCCAGGGGAAGATCCACTACTTCATCGGCAGCGGCGGGTCCGTGGCCGGCGAGTCCGTGGCCGGGGGGCCCGCCGCCGGTGAGGACGACGGCCGGAGGGGCGGCGGTCCGGGCGGCAACTCCGAGATCGCCACCTGGGTCGCGGCCACCTTCGAGAAGGTCACCGTCGACAGCGCCACCTTCTACGACCTGACCAGCAAGAAGTAGCCCGGCACCGACCCCGCGGCAGGCGCTCCCGCGCCCACTCCTATACAGCGTAAGAGAATCTCTTGTACGGTGTACGAGACCGAGTCCCGTACACCGTACAAGGGGGAATCGTGACGGCGACGACCGCTGCGAACCGACCCGCCGCCGGAGAGACCTCCGGCGGCCATCCGCAGCGCTGGCTGATCCTGGGCGTCATCTGCCTCGCCCAGCTCACCGTGCTGCTCGACAACACCGTGCTCAGCGTCGCCATCCCGTCGCTGACCTCCGAACTTCACGCGTCGACCAGCGACATCCAGTGGATGATCAACGCCTACTCGCTCGTCCAGTCCGGCCTGCTCCTCACCGCCGGCAACGCCGCCGACCGTTACGGCCGCAAGAAGCTCCTCGCCGCGGGACTCGCGCTCTTCGGCCTCGGCTCGCTCGCCGCCGGCCTTGCCGACTCCACCGCCCAGCTGATCGCCGCCCGCGCGGGCATGGGCGTCGGCGGCGCGCTGCTGATGACCACCACGCTCGCCGTCGTCATCCAGATCTTCGACGACTCCGAGCGGGTCAAGGCCATCGCCCTGTGGGCCACCGTCGGTTCGCTGGGCTTCGCCGCCGGTCCGCTGATCGGCGGCGTCATCCTCGACCACTTCTGGTGGGGAATGATCTTCCTGGTCAACATCCCGGTCGCGTTCGTCGGCCTGATCGCCGTCGTCAGGCTGGTGCCCGAGTCCAAGAACCCGCAGGGGGAGCGCCCCGACCTGATGGGCGCGCTGCTCTCCACCATCGGCATGACCGCCGCGGTGTACGCGATCATCACCGGCCCCGAGCACGGCTGGACCTCCGGCGAGGTGCTGGTCCCGGCCGTGATCGGCGTCGTCGTCCTCGGCGCCTTCGCCTTGTGGGAGCTGCGCGTCCCGTACCCCATGCTCGACATGCACTTCTTCCGCAATCAGAAGTTCGTGGGCGCCGTCGCCGGAGCCATCCTGGTGATGTTCGGCATGGGCGGCTCGCTCTTCCTGCTCACCCAGCACCTGCAGTTCGTCCTCGGCTACGAGCCGCTCGAAGCCGGTCTGCGGATGGCCCCGCTGGCCCTGACCGTCGTCGCGCTCAACCTCACCGGCGTCGGCCCGCGGATCGTCGTGAGGCTCGGCACCCCGCCCACCGTGGCCGTCGGCATGACCCTCGTCGCGGCCGGCCTCGGCTCGATCGCCCTGATCGGCGGCGGCAGCGACGGCAGCTACTGGGGCATGCTCCTCGGCCTGGTCCTGATGGGAATCGGCCTCGCCGTCTCCAACCCGGCCATGGCCAACGCCATCATGAGCGCGATCCCGCCGGAGAAGGCGGGCGTGGGCGCCGGTGTCAACGGCACGCTCGCCGAGTTCGGCAACGGCCTGGGCGTCGCCGTCCTCGGAGCCGTCCTCAACGCCCGGTTCGCCGCGCTGGTCGCCGTCACCGCCACCTCCCTGCCCGCGGCCCTCGCGGCGGCCGGCAGTGAGACCGAACGGCGGCAGATCTCCGACGCGTTCGCCTCGGGGCTCCAGACGAGCCAGTCGGTCGGCGCGGTCGCGGTGTTCGCCGGCGGCCTGCTGGCGGCGGCGCTGCTCGCCCGCGCCGAGCGGTCCGAGAAGCGGACGGCCGCTGCATAGCATGGGCACGGACCGCTGATCGAGGAGGAACGCGATGGTGAAAGCAGCCGACCGGGCCAAGAACCCGGCGCGTTCCAGCGTCTGGCTGGAGAACAGGGCCGCCCGCGCGGGGGGCGGCCCGGCCGGACTCGACCGCGACCGCATCGTGGCCGCCTCGATCCGGATGCTGGACGAGGAAGGGCTCGGCAAGCTGTCCATGCGCAAGCTCGCGGCCGAGCTGGGCGTCACGGCGATGTCGCTGTACTGGTACGTGGACACCAAGGACGACATCATCGAGTTCGCGCTCGACGCCGTCTACCAGGAGATCGACCTGGCCGCCGTCGACGCGGCGCAGGGCTGGCAGGGCCGGATCCGCGCGCTCGCGCTCGCCTACCGCCGGATGCTCGCCCGCCACGCGTGGGTCTCGCCGTGCGTCGGCTCGTACCTCAACATCGGCCCCCGGTCGCTCGCCGTCAGCAGGAAGATCCAGGAGGCGGTCCGGGACACCGGTCTGCCACTGCACGGCCGGCCGGGCGCGATGGCGGCGGTCTTCCAGTTCGTGTACGGCTACGGCACGGTCGAAGCCCAGTTCGACCGGCGCGCGGAGGAGGCCGGCATGTCGCACGACGACTTCTACACGCAGTCGGTCGCGGCCTTCCGGGACGACCCGGACTTCGCGGCGCAGATCGAGGACATGCGGGACCTGCTGGACGAGCGGGCGTCCCACGGCAGCGTCAGCGACATCTGGGAGCGGGACTTCGCCTACGCCCTCGACATCCTCATCGCCGGCATCGAGGTCATGGCCGCCCGCCCGGCCTGACCGGGTGGGAGGGACCCGGTCCGGCCGCCGACCGGGCCTCGCGTACCGTCCGTTCGCACGGTCGGGGCACCGCCTGTGAGCGGCCTCGCGTATCGCCTGTCCGTACGGTGGGGGCCGCCGTGCCGCCCGTGACCGGGCCTCGGGCACCGCCCGTTCGCACGGTCGGGTCCGCCGTACCGCCCCTCCTCCGTACGGTCAGGCCTCGCGGACCGCCTGCACGTCCAGCGTCACCCGCAGCGTCGCGCCGATCGCCGCGATGCCCGCCGACACCACCTGGTTGTAGTGCATCGCGAAGTCCTCCCGGCGCAGCTCCGCCTCCGCGCGGAACGCGGCCCGCACCCCACCCCACGGGTCGGCGCCCGTGCCCAGGTAGGTCAGGTCCAGGGGGACCTCCCGGGTGATGCCCCGCAGGGTCAGCGCCCCCTCCACGGTCCACCGGTCCGGGCCGGCCGCCCGCAGGGCCGTGCTGCGGTACGTGATCTCGGGGAAGCGGTCCACGTCGAGGAAGTCGGGGGACCGCAGGTGCTTGTCCCGCAGGCCGTTGCCCGTGTCGACGGACCCGGCCGCGATGACGGCCTCCACGCGGGACGCCAGGACGTCCGGCGCGATCTCGATCCGGCCGGTGAAGTCGGTGAACCGCCCGTGCACGCTGGAGATCCCGAGGTGCTGGGCCACCGCCCCCACGGAGGAGTGCGCCGCGTCCAGCGTCCAGACGCCCGGAGCGGGCAGTTCCGTACCGCCCGCGCGGGACAGCACCACCGTCCCGGCCTCCGCCCGGCCGGAGGCGCCGACCAGGGCCGTGCGCGCGTCCGGCGCGTAACCGACCGCCGTCACCACCACGGTGTACGCGCCCGGAGCCAGCGGCGGCTCCGATCGTACGACGCCGTCCCCGTCCGCCTCCGCCCGCAGGACCTGTCCGCCCGAACCGTCCGTCACGGTCACCACCGCGTGCTGGACCGGCCACCCGTCACGGGTCCGTACCTGTGCGTGCAGTCCCATCCGTGCCTCACTCTCTCCGCAGTACAGCGGGGCGGCAGACCGTCCCCTGTCTGCCGCCCCGGACCCGGCCGCGCTTCCGCTCGGAGCGCGGCCGGGGGTCGGTCACTCGCCCGGGTGGGCGAGTTCGATGTCGTGGCCGTCGAGGCCGGCACCGCTGACGGTCAGCCGCCCCGCCACCGGGGGGTAGCCGGTCGCGATGAGGGTGTACTCGCCGGTGTCCAGGTCCGCGAAGGCGTACCCGCCGTCCGCGTCCGTCGTCGCCGACGCCGCCACGTTCCCGGCCGCGTCGACCAGGGTCACCCGCGCGTCCGCCAGCGGGCGGTGGTCGAGGCCCGCGCGGACCGTGCCGTGGACGACCGCTCCGGCCGCCAGGGCGACGTCGAGCCGGGTCACGCCCTGGCCGCCGATCTCCACGGGCAGCGCCTGCGGGCGGAACCCGGTCGCGGTGACCGCGACCGTGACCGCGCCCGGGACCAGTTCGGCGAAGCCGAAGCCGCCGTCCGCGCCGGACTTGCCGGTGGCCAGCACCTCGCCCCGCACGTCCGTGATCACGATCAGGGTCCCGTCCACCGGCGCCCCGTCCTCGGCGGCCCTCACCGAGCCGGCGAGACCGCTGGTGCCGGTCAGGAGCACGTCGTGGGTGAGCGGGCCGTCGTGCACGACCACCGTGGAAGCCTGCGGCTGGAAGCCGTCGGCGGAGGCGATCAGGACGTACGATCCGGCTCCCGGCGCGTCGAAGGCGTAGCCGCCCTCCTCGCGGACGACCGCGCGGCCGAGCTGCTGCCCGCCGAGCGAGATCAGCGTGACCGTCGCGCCGGTGACGTCCGTGCCTTCGGCGGTACGGACGGTTCCGCTGACCGTGAGACCGGTGCGCGGCGCGCTCTCCACGTCGTCCACGCCCTCCGTGTCCGTCAGGTCGTCCGCGGTCTTGTTGCCGCTCTCCGGGACGGCGGTGCTCGCCGCCTTCGCGGGGGCCGCCGTCCCGGCCGGGACGGGGGTCTCGGAGCCGGTCTTCCTCGCCGCGTGGGCGCCGCTCTTCAGCGCCACCTCCTTGATGAACAGCGTCACCAGGAAGGCGAGCAGCGCGAAGGGCGCGGAGTAGAGGAAGACGTCGGCGACACCGTGCCCGTAGGCGCTCTCCATGACGGTACGGATCGGGGCCGGCAGCTTGTCCATGTCGGGGATGCCACCGCCGCCGCCCTGGCCTGCCAGGCCCGCGGCCTTCGGACCGAGGTCGGCGAGACCGTCCTGGACGTAGTGGGTGACCCGGTTGGCCAGGACCGCGCCGAGCGCCGAGACGCCGACCGCACCGCCGAGGGAGCGGAAGAAGGTGACGACGGAGGAGGCCGAGCCGAGGTCGGCCGGGTCCACCTGGTTCTGCGTGCAGAGCACCAGGTTCTGCATCATCATGCCGAGGCCGAGGCCCATGACGGCCATGAAGACCGCGATGTGCCAGTACTCCGTGTCGTAGCGGATCGTGCCGAGCAGGCCCAGGCCGCCGGTCACCAGCGCGCCGCCCGCGACCAGCCACGCCTTCCACCGGCCGGTCTTGGTGATGACCATGCCGGAGACGGTCGAGGAGACGAACAGGCCGGCGATCATCGGGATGGTCAGGACGCCGGACATCGTCGGCGACTCGTTGCGCGCCAGCTGGAAGTACTGGCTGAAGAAGACCGTGCCGGCGAACATCGCGACGCCCACGAAGAGCGAGGCGAGGGAGGCCAGCGTGATGGTCCGGTTGCGGAACAGCCGCAGCGGGATGATCGGCTCGCTCGCCTTGGACTCGACGAGCACGAAGAGCCCGCCGAGGACGATCGAGCCGCCGACCATGGCGGCCGTCTGCCACGACATCCAGTCGTACTTGTCGCCCGCGAAGGTGACCCAGAGCAGGAGCAGCGACACGGCGGCGCTGATCACGAGGGCGCCCGCCCAGTCGACCTTGACCTGGCGCTTCACGACGGGGAGCTTCAGGGTCTTCTGGAGCACCAGCAGCGCGATGATCGCGAAGGGCACGCCGACGTAGAAGCACCAGCGCCAGCCGAGCCAGTCGGTGTCGGTGATGACGCCGCCGAGCAGCGGCCCGCCGACGGTGGCGACGGCGAAGGTGGCGCCGAGGTAGCCGCTGTACCGCCCGCGCTCACGCGGGGCGATCATCGCGGCCAGGATGATCTGCGAGAGGGCGGTCAGCCCGCCGACGCCGATGCCCTGGACGACACGGCAGGCGATGAGCATGCCGGTGTTCTGCGAGAGGCCGGCGACGACCGAGCCCGCGACGTAGATGACCAGGGCTATCTGGACGAGCAGCTTCTTGGAGAAGAGGTCCGCGAGCTTGCCCCACAGCGGGGTGGTCGCGGTCATCGAGAGCAGGGCGGCGGTGACGACCCAGGTGTAGGCGGACTGGCCGCCGCCCAGGTCGGTGATGATCTCGGGGAGGGCGTTGGAGACGATCGTCGAGGACAGGATGGCGACGAACATGCCGAGCAGCAGCCCGGAGAGCGCCTCCATGATCTGGCGGTGCGTCATCGGTGCGCCGCCGGAGGTGTGGCCGCCCGCCTGCGTTGGCGGGGCGGGTGTTGTCGTGGCCATGAACTTCCTTTGCTGTTACGCGTGGTGGGCCCGGCAGTCGCCGAAGGAGTCGCGGAGGCGGGCGAGCAGGGCGGTGAGCAGTTCGACGTCCTCGTCGGACCAGTCCGCGAGGTTGCGGGTGAGCATGGCCGTCAGCCGGCGGTCCAGCTCGTCGAGCTTCTCCCTGCCCTCGGCGGTGAGGTGCAGGATGCGGGAGCGCTTGTCGGCCGGGTCGGGCAGCCGCTCGACCCAGCCGCGGTCCACGGCGTGGGAGACGTGACGACTGCTGACCGACATGTCGACGGCCATCCGCTCCGAGATCCGGCTCATCCGCATGTCCCCGTCGTGCTTGAGCAGCGCGAGGACGATGGCCGAGCCGCTGGGGCAGTCGGCGGGCAGCGAACGGGCCATCCCGCGCTTGACCGCGCCGATGGCGCTGACCTGTCGGGCGAGGTTCTCGTACCGGTTCGGCTTGTCCACTGCTACCCCATGACCCGAAGCATCTTGTTGCTTAGGGCAACCATAGAGATGGATGGTTGCTCCAGGCAAACTAAATCGGTCAAACGGCGCTAAAGAATCGGCAAAGGTGGCAGCCGTGCGGGGGATCGGTGCCGGATGGGGCCTGCGGAGGTACGGGGCTTGGGCCGGGTCCCCCTGGTTCGCTAGGGTCCTGCCCCATGGCACACAACCCCCATGCTCCGCACGGTCAGGGCCCCGCTCCCGAGGGCAACTACGACCCCTCCGGCAACACGCAGATGTTCCGCGCCTTCGTCGACGAGGGCGCCCCGCAGCGTCAGCCGCAGGCGGCCCCGGCCTCCGGCCCGCGCGTCGGCCTCATCGTGGGCGTGGTCGTGGTGATCGCGATCCTGGCGGGAGTGGCCTGGCTGGCGCTGGGCTGATCGGAGTTCCGGCGGCCTCGGGGCTTTCGGGGTGGGCGTTGCCGGCCGGCTTCGGGCGGTCGGCTGCCCTCCCTCCCGAGAGCCGCGCCTTCCGGCGTCGCGCCGGGGGCCCGCGTTCCTCGTCGCGTCGCAGCCCATCCGTGGCGCCGCGACGAAGGAGCGCCCCTGAGGCGGAGACGGAGACCGCCGCGCTCGGAGAGGGTGCGGCCACCCACCAGAAGCTCAGAGGGCCGTGACGAACCGGTCCCAAGCCGAGCGCTCGAAGACGAGGGCGGGGCCCTCGGGGGCCTTGCTGTCACGCACGGGGACGAGGCCGGGGAATCCGGGGGCGACTTCGAGGCAGTTGCCTCCGTTGTCGCCGCTGTAGCTGCTCTTGATCCAGGTTGCCGCGCTCAGGTCGTGCTTCCGCATGGGGCCCCAACCCTTCCGTCATGTCGCCGATCAGAGCAGCCGAATCGCGGGCTGACAGAGCGTCCGCCCTGAGCACATCATAGGTCTGGCCGTGACGGGCGACGGCAGCAGGATCATCGGTGAAGTGGCCCCTGTCGAGGGATTCCGAATACACCCACTCGTGCCCGTCGGGAAGCTTGATCAGGGACATCGAGGTGGTCGGCCGACGCAGGCCGCGGAGCGCGGCCGGGGCGATCTGGATACGGATGTTGGGGAGTCGGCCCACCTCCAGCAGGTGCGCGTACTGGGTGCGCATGACTTCCGGATCGGCCAGTTCGGTACGCAGGCAGCTCTCATCCAGGACGGCCACGTACAAAGGGCCGTCCTCCGCCAAGAACCGCTGCTGGCGGCTCAGCCGGGCCCGGACCCGTTCCTCCAGCTCCGCGCCGTTCGCGACACGGGAGAACAGGGCGTGGGCGTACTCCGGCGTCTGCAACAGCCCAGGAACCACCTGCTCCTGGTACTCCCGTAAGGCGACCGCCTCCGCGTCCATCTCCGCGCGGCGCCTGAACCAGTCCGGGTGCTCCACCTCCGGATACCAGTCGATCCGGTGCCACAGGCGGAGCAACACCCCGCCCGTGCCGAGCAATTCGTCGCAGGCCTTCGCGAACGTGTCCTGCGGCACCCGCGTACCGGCCTCGACACGGGCCACCTGCGAGCGGTCGCACGGGATCCGGCGCGCGAGCGCGTCCTGCGTCAGTCCCGCCGACTCCCGGTAGTGCTTGAGCAGTTCGCCGAAGACGCCCGCCGTCGTGGCGGCCGGGCCTGCCGGGCCCGCCGTGGCATTGCGTCGAGTCACTCCGTCCCCCCTCGTGACAGTGGGCCCTTGGCACGCGTCGGGCGTTGTGGGCGCCCCTCCCATTGAGCAACGCTGGAGCCACGGAGAGTAGTCGCCCGATCGGGTGAGGAGCTGAGGAGCCGTGGAATGGCGGGGCACATGCGGAGCGGGGGCCTGGTGTACGACCCGGTCGCCCGGAGGGTGGGCGAGTACCGGGGGACGGAGGGGCCGTACGCGATGCTGCGGCCGGTCGGCGGGGGGCGGGAGTGGCAGGCCGATCCGGCGCGGGTGCGGCCCGCGACGCCGGCCGAGCGGCTGAGCGCCGGAGTCCGCGCGGCCAACGACCGGGCGGGGGCGGCGTACGACCTGAGCCGGCCGCCGGTTCCGGTGTCGGGCTGCGGGGAGTGCGCCGAGCTGGCCGAGAGCCGGACGGCCGCGCGGCTGCGGTGCGACTGGAGCGCGGAGACCGACGCGAACGTGCTCCTGCGGCGGCATCTGGGCGCGGCCCACGTCGTGGGGTGAGTGCCTGCCGTCGACGCGGGTGTGCGGCACGGTCACGTCCAGGTGGCCGTGACCTTCCGGGTGTCGACGTGCATGCCGAGCGGCACGCGCCAGCTGTCCACGCAGACGGTGTAGGTCCGGGTCCGGGACGTGCCGCCGGCGATCGGGGCCGGGAGGGGCTGCGTCGATTCGATCGTGGCCCAGTCGACACCGAGCGCTCCGATGACGTGGGTGGCGAAGGTGACCGTGCCCGAGCGGGCGGGGGAGCCGCCGGTGTTGCGGAAGGTGACCGTCACTCGCTCGCACCACCGCTTGTCGGCGTCCGCGAGGGCCGGCGCGGAGAGGGTGAGCGCGGCCGGGGACGGGGCGGGCACGGGGGCGGGTGGCGGCGGCGTGGGCCGTGGTGCCGGAGGCGGTGTCGTGGTGCCGGGCCTCGTGGTGCCGGGTGTGGTCGTGCCGGGCCTCGTGGTGCCGGGTGTGGTCGTGCCGGGATCGGCGGGCCGTCCCGGGGTGTGCGAGGCGGTCGGCGGCTCCCCGGTACCGGGCGGCGGGCTTCCCGGGGATGGCGCTGTGGTCGTACGGCCGTCCGGTGGGCCGGACGACGGTGGGGAGGGCGAGGACGTGCTGGAGGTCGTTCCGCTCGCCGAAGGGCTGTCGAGGGGGACGAGGGTGACCTTTCCCGAGGGCCCGGACGGGCCCTTCGGGGCGGTGCCCGCGCCCACCGCCGCGTAACCCTCGCCGTCGCCTCCGCCACACGCGGTCAGCGCTCCGCCGAGGCAGAGCGCGACCACTGCCAGAAGTGACTTCTGTCGCCGCATGGCGGCAGTCTGGCTGACGGGTCGTCAGTACGCCAGAGTCTGGCGTCGGTTCAGTCGTCGATCAGTCCCTGGCGCAGCTGGGCCAGGGTCCGGGTGAGGAGTCGGGAGACGTGCATCTGGGAGATGCCGACCTCCTCGCCGATCTGTGACTGGGTCATGTTGGCGAAGAACCGCAGCATGATGATCTGCCGCTCCCTGGGCGGCAGTTTGGCGAGCAGGGGCTTCAGCGACTCGCGGTACTCCACGCCCTCCAGAGCCGTGTCCTCGTACCCGAGGCGGTCGGCGAGGGAGCCCTCGCCGCCGTCGTCCTCGGGGGACGGGGAGTCGAGCGAGGAGGCGGTGTAGGCGTTGCCGACGGCGAGGCCGTCGACGACGTCCTCTTCCGACACGCCCAGGACGGCGGCGAGTTCGGGGACGGTCGGCGAGCGGTCGAGCTTCTGGGCGAGTTCGTCGCTCGCCTTGGTCAGCGCGAGCCGCAGCTCCTGGAGCCGGCGCGGGACGCGGACCGACCACGAGGTGTCGCGGAAGAAGCGCTTGATCTCACCGACGACCGTCGGCATGGCGAACGTCGGGAACTCCACTCCGCGTTCGCAGTCGAAGCGGTCGATCGCCTTGATCAGGCCGATGGTGCCGACCTGGACGATGTCCTCCATCGGTTCGTTGCGGGACCGGAAGCGGGCCGCGGCGTACCGCACGAGCGGCAGGTTGAGCTCGATGAGGGTGTCGCGGACGTAGGTCCGCTCCGGGCTGTCCGCCGCGACTCCTTCGTCGTCCAGGGCGCGGAGCCGCAGGAACAGCGAGCGGGAGAGCGTGCGGGTGTCGAGGGCTTCCGACGAGACGACAAGCGGCGTGGGGGGCGCTTCGCTCGGCACGGACGTCTGCTCCGGTACGTGCATCTGTACCGGCGTCTGCGCGGGCGTGAGCGTGAGCACCTTCGAGCTGCCCTGTTCTGCGGACATGCCACCCCCTTGAGGTCGCGGACGGTCGCGGCGGCCACGACCATCGGAGGAACGCAGCCTCCACCTGAATACCGGAGGCGGGGCTGCGGCAAACGCGGTTCCAGCAGAATGTCACATGTCGGCAACACGCTGTAGTGACTTGTCGACACGGCGGCGATGGATTTCCGCAGGAAACAAGGGGTGTGCGGCTTTTGGGGTGCCGAACTTCCGCGCAGAACTGCTCCGAACCGGTCTACCCGTTCCAGCTACGCTTCGATCCTGTTTGCGGACCTCAGACGGGCGAAGCTCCGGGCGAGGAGCCTTGACACGTGCATCTGTGAGACTCCGAGCTCCTGGCTGATCTGGGACTGCGTCAGATTGCTGTAGTAGCGGAGCATCAGGATCCGCTGCTCGCGCTCGGGGAGCTGGACGAGCAGGTGCCGTACGAGGTCACGGTGCTCGACCCCGGCGAGGGCCGGGTCCTCGTAGCCGAGCCGGTCGAGCAGTCCGGGCAGCCCGTCGCCCTCCTGGGCCGCCTCCAGGGAGGTGGCGTGGTAGGAGCGCCCGGCCTCGATGCAGGCCAGGACCTCGTCCTCGCCGATCTTCAGCCGCTCGGCGATCTCCGCGGTGGTGGGGGAACGGCCGTGGGCGGTCGTGAGGTCCTCCGTGGCGCCGTTGACCTGGACCCACAGCTCGTGGAGCCGGCGCGGGACGTGGACGGTCCGTACGTTGTCGCGGAAGTAGCGCTTGATCTCGCCGACGACGGTGGGCATCGCGAAGGTGGGGAACTGGACGCCCCGGTCGGGGTCGAAGCGGTCGATGGCGTTGATGAGGCCGATCGTGCCGACCTGGACCACGTCCTCCATCGGCTCGTTGCGGGAGCGGAAGCGGGCGGCCGCGTACCGCACGAGGGGCAGGTTGGCCTCGATGAGCGCCCCGCGCACCCGGTGGTGCTCCGGTGTGCCCGGTTCCAGCCCCTTGAGCTGCCCGAACAGGACCTGGGTGAGGGCCCGCGTGTCGGCCCCCCGGGTGCTCTGGGGCCGTGGGCGCGGGGTGTCCGGGACGCCTGCCTCGTGCTGGGGCGGGACTTGAGGCGCTGTACTGGCCGGCACGTTCACGCCACCCCTTTGGCTGGTCTTGCTGGTCAACTACGGTCAACTCATCCGTCAAAAGCGGTCATAGCATCACAAGACATGTCCACTGTGTGCAAGCACCGTATAACCACGTGTTGACGGCAAGTTGGGAGCAAAGGGATCGCCAAGAAGGCCGAAGGCCCCCCGCCATGACGGCGGGGGGCCTCGGAAGTGGAAGGAGGAGGGCCTCAGAACTCGTAGTCCGCGATCACCCACGTGGCGAACTCACGCCACTGGGCGACACCCGCCTGGTGGGCCGGGTGGTCCAGATAGCGCTGGAGCGCATCGGTGTCCTCGACCGCCGAATTGATCGCGAAGTCGTACGCGATGGGCCGGTCGGTGATGTTCCAGTCGCACTCCCAGAACGTCAGCTCCGGGATCGTGTCGCCCAGCGCCCGGAAGGCCTCGACGCCGGCCACCACGCGCGGCTCGTCGCGCTTGACGCCGTCGTTCAGCTTGAAGAGGACCAGGTGGCGGATCACGGGGGGACTCCTAGTTGATGAGCGCGGTCATGAACTCGCCGACGCCCTGCGCGGCGCTCGATATGCCCTCGAACCCTACCTGGACGAGATCGGCGGCCCGGCTGGGGGAATTGATGATCGTGTACAGCACAAAGACCACGACCGCGTACAGCGCGATCTTCTTCGCTTGCGCCATCTGCCGCGCCCTCCCCTGGGTACTCCGTCTGACTGCCCTGTCTTCCCCGGTCCGGCCTGGGCCCCCGCCGGGTCGCGTGAGTCTAACCGAGCCCCTCACCGGGCCTTTATGGACCAAGGGCCCGGTGACCGAGGCCCTTTGCCGCCCCCCGGAAGGGTGACGGCAGAGCAGTATGGATGTCGAGCCCGGCGGATCCGGCAGGAGGTCCGCGGGGCGAGGAGCCGGCCCCCACTGCGGGGTCCGCGCCGCGGGCTTCCCCCTGATCGCGGCGCAGGACCGGCGGGTCCGGTTCTCGTCGGGGGGAGCGGCTTGTCCCCCCGATGCCGCTCCCCCCGCCCGACGAAGGAAGGCCCCGGTCGCGTGACACCCACGCGACCGGGGCCTTCTTCCCGTCCTGCCCGCGCCACGCTCCACGACGAAGGGTCCGGTGCACGACGAAGGGCCCGGTGCGATGCACCGGGCCCTTCGATCGAAGCGGTAGCGGAGGGATTTGAACCCTCGGTGACTTGCGCCACACTCGCTTTCGAGGCGAGCTCCTTCGGCCGCTCGGACACGCTACCGAGAGAGAGCTTAGCCCAAAGGTGCCCCTGCGATGAAATCCGTATCGCCCCGCAGGTGGGAGCCGGGTTCGGCAGACGTGCCGGGGACGGCTCAAGGGCCTCTCGGGGGCCGCTCAGGGCGCCTCGCGGGCGTCCTGCGGGTGGTCCAGGGGCGGTTGCGGGAGCGGGCGTGGTCCGCGGGGGCGCCTGGCTGGTTCGAGGGGGGCGCGTGCGTGGCGGGGAGAGGGCGCGTGCCCTGGGCCGGAGGGAGCGGGTGCGCGGTTCAGAGGGAGCGGAAGAAGGCCGTGAGCTGCGCGGCGCACTCCTGGCCCAGGACGCCCGGGATCACCTCGGGACGGTGGTTGAGCCGGCGGTCGCGCACGAGGTCCCAGAGCGAACCCGCCGCGCCCGCCTTCTCGTCGTACGCGCCGAACACGACCCGCTCGACCCGCGACTGCACGAGCGCCCCCGCGCACATCACGCAGGGCTCCAGGGTCACGACGAGCGTGCAGCCGGTCAGCCGCCACGCGCCGGTCCGCGCCGCGGCCCGGCGCAGGGCCAGGACCTCGGCGTGGGCGGTCGGGTCCCCGGCCGCCTCGCGCTCGTTGTGTCCGGTGGCGAGGACGGTGCCGTCGGCGGACAGCACGACGGCGCCGACCGGTACGTCACCGGCCGGCGCGGCCCGATCGGCCTCCGCGAGGGCCATCCGCATGGCCTCCCGCCAGGGGTCCCGTAGGGGATCGCGCTCCGGGGCCTGTCGCGAAGTGGTCCCGGAGCCGTGCTGCGGGTCGTGCTCGGGGTCGTGCTCCGGGGCGGGCCCGGATCCTGCGTGGGTCACTAGCGAACGGTCTCCAGCACCTCCGCGGCGCCCAGCGCGTCCGCGATCTCGGCCAGCGCGTCGCTGTCGAGCGCCAGCAGCCGCTTCTCCGACAGTCCGAGGTCGGCGAGGATCAGCCGGTCGCCGACCGGCGCGGCCGGCACGGCGTCGGCGGCCACGCCCGGCGCCTCCTCCACGTCCTCGTCGTCCTCCAGGTCGAGAGGCTCTCCGTCCTCCGTGCCGTCGAGGTCCAGCGCGTCCAGGTCGTCGGCGTCGTCCAGGTCGTCGCCGAGGAGTTCCCTGGTGAGGATCTCCCCGTACGAGGAGCGGGCGGCGGCCGCCCCGTCCGACACGTAGATGCGAGGGTCTTCCTCGCCCTCGATCCGGAGGAGGCCGAACCAGGCGTCCTCCTGTTCGATGAAGACGATGACCGTGTCGTCGTCGACCGCTGCCTCACGGGCCAGTTCGGTCAGGTCCGACAGGGTTTCCACATCGTCGATCTCTGTGTCGCTCGCTTCCCACCCGTCTTCGGTGCGCGCGAGCAGTGCGGCGAAGTACACCGTGACTCTCCCACTGATCAGAGGTGTGACGATCCGGCGGTGCGCTCCTGAAGCCCCGCCCAATCGGCATCGTGGCAGAAACGGCGGCTTCAGGAGAGGTCTTCGGCTCTTGCGTCGTGCATCAGTCTGATCGACACCGCGAACGGGTGGGCGCACGGCCCCGGCGCATCGGCGGCGCACGGCCGCGCGCCGCCGCGGTGCCCGCCGCCCCCGGCGGGCACCGCCATCCTCCCCCTCACCAGCGGAAGGTCCGCATGCGCATCTGCTGACGCATCCTGGCCGCCCGGGCGCGCCGGGGCTGGACACGGTCCCGCAGCGCCTTGGCCTCGTGCAGTTCGCGCAGGAACTGGGCGCGGCGTCGACGGCGCTCCGCGTCGGTCTCCGGCGGCTCGTCGTCCGGGTCCTTCGTGTTCGGCATGGCCACACCACCCCGGGACTGGGTATACGTGCCTCCCCACCTTCCCTCCACGGCATGGGTTGATGCCAGTGCGGGCTACTGTTGGGGCATGCGTCTCCACGTCGTCGATCACCCGCTGGTCGCCCACAAGCTCACCACTCTGCGCGACAAGCGCACGGACTCCCCGACCTTCCGCCGTCTGGCGGACGAGCTGGTCACCCTGCTCGCCTACGAGGCCACGCGGGACGTGCGCACCGAGCAGGTCGACATCGAGACCCCCGTCACGCCGACGACCGGTGTGAAGCTGTCGTACCCGCGTCCGCTGGTGGTGCCGATCCTGCGCGCCGGTCTCGGCATGCTGGACGGCATGGTGCGGCTGCTGCCGACCGCCGAGGTGGGCTTCCTCGGCATGATCCGCAACGAGGAGACGCTGGAGGCGTCGACCTACGCGACGCGGATGCCGGAGGACCTCTCGGGCCGCCAGGTGTACGTCCTGGACCCGATGCTGGCGACCGGCGGCACGCTGGTGGCGGCCATCCGGGAGCTGATCCGGCGGGGTGCGGACGACGTGACCGCCGTCGTCCTGCTCGCCGCCCCCGAGGGCGTCGAGATCATGGAGCGCGAGCTGGCGGGCACGCCGGTGACGGTGGTGACGGCCTCGGTCGACGAGCGCCTCAACGAGCACGGCTACATCGTCCCGGGGCTGGGCGACGCGGGCGACCGCATGTACGGCACGGCCGACTAGAAGGACGCCGGGCAGCCTTCGGCGAGGGAGCCGAAGGGCGCGCGGCTGCCGAGGGGAAGAAACGCTCACAGGCCGCGAGGAACGAGCGGGCGAGCACGATCGGCCGTCGGCAGCCGGCCCACGTGCCCGGAGGCGAGCCGAGCCCTCAACAGATAGGCGCGGGCGCGGGCTTGGGTTTGTTCAGAGCGACCAGGGCCGCGTCCGCCGCCGCTTTCGGGTCCAGGGCCTTGAAGGCGGTGCCCAGGATCAGGTCCACGTCCGCCGTGGCGCGGGTGTCCGTCTTGGTCGTGGCGGTCTTCAGCTGGGTGCCCAGCACGGGGAAGGCGCCCTTGGCGGCCCCGGGGGCGGCCAGCAGGATCGCGGCGCCCGGCACCTTCTTGTCGTACGCGACGGGCGCGTTGCCGACCTTGCCGATGGTGAAGCCGCGCTTCTTCAGCTCGTCGGCCGTCGCCTTCGCGAGGCCGCCGCGCGGGGTCGCGTTGTAGACGTTGACCGTGATCTGCGCGGGCTTGGGGAGGGCCGCGACAGGGGCGGCGGTCGCCTTGGGAGCGGGCTTGCAGTCGGCGCCGCGGGCGGCCGTCGTCTTCGTGCCGTCGCCGGAGAAGACCTGGACGAGCTGCAGGGTGCCCCACCCGGCGGCGCCCAGCACGACCACGGCGGTGGCGGACGCGATGACGATCTTGCGCCGGCGGCTGGGGCGGCGCATGCGCGGGTAGGTGTCCCCCGTGATGCGGTACTTTCCGCCCAGACCGGGGGGAGTGAGCATGCTCATGAGCGCAGCGTAATCCCGCTCGTCGGTGATGCCTACTGGATGATCATGTGATCGCGTCCGGATGGGTGGAAGAGTCCCCGAACGGGTCAGGCGCTGATCCGAACGGGGCGCCCTAGTCCATTTCCAGCACTCGGGCGTGCAGGACCTGCCGCTGCTGAAGCGCGGCGCGGACCGCGCGGTGCAGGCCGTCCTCCAGGTAGAGATCGCCCCGCCACTTCACGACGTGCGCGAAGAGGTCGCCGTAGAAGGTGGAGTCCTCGGCGAGCAGCGTCTCCAGGTCCAGCTGGCCCTTGGTGGTCACCAGCTGATCGAGGCGGACCGGGCGCGGCGCCACGTCCGCCCACTGCCGGGTGCTTTCCCGGCCGTGGTCGGGATACGGCCGCCCGTTACCGATGCGCTTGAAGATCACACGGAAAGCCTACCGGGCGAGCGGCTCCCGGCGCAGCCACGAGGACGCGGTGGGATGCTGGGCCGAACCGCCGCGTACCGTCACAAACCCGGAATGGGGTCCGCCATGAGTGTGAGCGCAGTGCCTCCCACCGGCGAGGTCGCGAAGATCGCGGCGGGATACGGGTTCACCGGGGCGGCACTCGAACTGGGGGCCCTGCTCTGGGACGGCGCGTGTCACCCGGACGCGCCGATCCGGGTCCCGCTGGCCGTGCTCAACCGCCACGGGCTGGTCGCCGGCGCCACCGGCACCGGCAAGACGAAGACCCTCCAGCTCATCGCCGAGCAGCTCTCGGCGCACGGCGTGCCCGTCTTCCTCGCCGACATCAAGGGGGACGTCTCGGGCATCTCGGCGCCGGGCGAGGACGGCGAGAAGGTCCGTGGGCGGGCGGCGCAGGTCGGGCAGGAGTGGGCGGCGAAGGGCTTCCCCTGCGAGTTCTACGGACTCGGGGGCACCGGCCCCGGCATCCCCGTGCGGGCCACCGTCACCCGCTTCGGGCCCGTCCTGCTGTCGAAGGTGCTCCAGCTGAACCGGACGCAGGAGCAGTCGCTCGGCCTGATCTTCCACTACGCGGACGCGAAGGGTCTGGAGCTGGTGGACCTGAAGGACCTGCGGGCGGTGGTGGCCTTCCTGGTGTCGGCCACCGGGAAGGCGGAGCTGAAGGCGATCGGCGGGCTGTCGACGGTGACGGCCGGGGTGATCCTGCGGGCCCTGACCGCCTTCGAGCAGGAGGGCACGGGCGGGTTCTTCGGGGAGCCGGAATTCGACACGGCCGCGTTCCTGCGGACGGCGGAGGACGGGCGCGGGGTGGTGTCCGTACTGGAGCTGCCGGCCGTGCAGGACAGGCCGCGGCTGTTCTCGACGTTCCTGATGTGGATGCTGGCGGACCTCTTCCACGACCTGCCGGAGGTCGGGGACGTGGAGAAGCCGAAGCTGGTCTTCTTCTTCGACGAGGCGCACCTGCTCTTCGACGGGGCGTCGAAGGCGTTCCTCGAGTCGATCACGCGGACGGTGCGGCTGATCCGCTCGAAGGGGGTCGGGGTCTTCTTCGTGACCCAGACGCCGAAGGACGTACCCGGAGACGTGCTGGGGCAGCTGGGCAACCGGGTGCAGCACGCGCTGCGGGCCTTCACCCCGGAGGACGCGACGGCGCTGAAGGCGACCGTGCGGACCTTCCCGAGGTCGGCGTACGACCTGGAGGAGGTCCTGACGGGTCTGGGCACGGGCGAGGCGGTGATCACCGTCCTGAGCGAGACAGGCGCGCCGACGCCCGTGGCGGCGACCCGGCTGCGGGCGCCGGAGTCCTTGATGGGGCCGGTGGCGGGGAGCGCCGTGGAGGCGGCGGTGAAGGGGTCGGCGCTCTACGGGCGGTACGCGGAGGCGGTGGACCGGGAGTCGGCGTACGAAAGGCTCACGGCCGCGGATCGGGTGGAGGCGTCGGGGGAGCGGGCGCCGGAGCCGGCCGAGCCGGCCGAGCCGGCCGAGCCGTCCGAGCCGTCCGGATCCTCCGGGTCGGGGTCGGGGGCGCCGGCCGAGGACCGCTCGCTCGCGGAGCAGGTGGTCGGCAGCGGTGTCTTCACGTCCCTCGCGCGCTCGATCGGCACGCAGCTGGGCCGGGAGATCTCCCGCTCCCTCTTCGGTACGGCCCGGCGGAGGCGGCGGTGAGGGGCGGGGCGGGTCTCTCGTACGCGAGGCCGTGACGAGGTCCGGATCTTTGTGGTTTCCGCCAGTACGACGGTTCGTCAGGACACGGAGAGACTGCCAGAAGACGGCCGTGGCGTGCCCAGGGGCAAGGGGGCCGGGGCCGGGAGTCGACGACGTACAGGGGAGGACGGCACGATGGCCGTGCAGCTTTACGACGAGATCGGTGAGGCGTTCGAGGGCTTCAAGGCCCTGCCGCTGGCGCGGTACGGAGAGGTTCCCGGCTTCCTGGGCATGGTCGGTGACGTGCGGGGCAAGTCGGTCCTCGACCTGGCCTCCGGTACGGGCTTCTACAGCAGGGAGTTCATGAGGCGCGGCGCCGCGGAGGTCTTCGGCGTCGACATCTCGACCGAGATGGTCGCCGTGGCACGGGCTTTCGAGGAGCGCGAGCCGCTGGGGGTGCGCTACGAAGTCGGTGACGTGGCCGAACTGCGGCCCCTGGACAAGCGCTTCGACCTCGCCGTGGGAGTCCAGCTGCTGCACTACGCGCCGGACGTGGCGGCCATGGAGCGGATGTGCCGGAACGTGCACCGGAGCCTGAAGTCCGGTGGGGAGTTCTTCGTGCTGGCCCAGAACCCCGACTACCGCTTCGACGGGCCGTCCCTGGCGAAGTACGGCTTCCTCTGCGAGCCGACCGGCGAGGAGATCGAGACCGGGCCGCGGGTGAGGATCACGGCGCTGCTCGATCCGCCGATCTCCTTCGTGGGGACCAATCCGCCCCGCGAGGTCTACGAACGGTGTCTGCGGGCGGCCGGATTCGGCGAGCCGACCTGGGCGCCCGTGGAGGTGTCCGAGGCCGGCGTGCGCGCGTTCGGCGCGGACTTCTGGGCGGACCTCCGTGCCAATCTCCCGCTGGTGATGCTGCGCTGCCGCGCCTGATGACCAGCCGGGCGGCGGCCGGGTGGTGCGGACGCGGGCCCGGAGAGGCGATGCCTCTCCGGGCCCGCGGCCCTGCTGCTGCCCGAGCGCGGCCGCCCCGTGGCCCCGGCCGGCCCCGTGACCCGGCCGGGTCCGGAACACGGCCGGCCTCGGGCCCGGTTCCGGGTCGCCCCGGGCCGGGCCGCCGGCGGTCCTACTCGGTGACCTCGTGGTCGTGACCGTCGTGCAGGCCGCCACCGCTGCCCGCGTCGCCGTCCGTCGGGGTGGAGACGACCGGCTTGCGCAGGGAGCTGATGTCGTGGGCGTAGGTGCCCACGGCGTTGGCGATCACGTCGATGTTGACGTCGAAGGCCGTCATGTTGATGTTCGACAGGTCGTCGCCGGCGGCGTGGTAGTTCACGTCGTACGCGACACCCGCCGTCCCGCCGAACTTCGCCGCCTGCGCGGCCGTCTTGATGCCCTCGGCGCCGGTGAACGTACCGCCGGACGGGATGCCGATCTCGATGAACGGGCCGTAGTCCGAGCGGCCGGTGAAGTCGGTGCCCTCGTGCGGCTTGCCCTGCTTGTCGAGGAAGGCGTTGATGTCGCGCTCGAGCTGCGCGGAGCCCTCCGGGCCCGCGCCCGAGCCGACGCCGTCCGAGTTGTCGCCGTCGTAGACGAACAGGCCGTAGTTCGGCGAGGCGATCATGTCGAAGTTGAGGTAGAGCTTGACTTCCTTCTTGTCCAGCTCGCTCATGTTCGCGACGTAGTGCTCGGAGCCGAGCAGGCCGTTCTCCTCGGCGGACCACCAGGCGAAGCGGACCTTGTTGCGGACCTTGTCCTTGGACTCGGCCAGCTCCAGGGCCGCCTGGAGCAGCCCGGCGGAGCCGGAGCCGTTGTCGTTGATGCCGGGGCCGGCCGTCACCGAGTCGAGGTGCGCGCCGAGCATCACGGTGTTGGCGGCGTTGCCGCGCTTCGTCTCCGCGATGACGTTGTTCGTCGTGCGCTTCTCC
The DNA here is from genome assembly GCF_040677675.1 of Streptomyces sp. NPDC053755. NCBI lineage: Bacteria > Bacillati > Actinomycetota > Actinomycetes > Kitasatosporales > Streptomycetaceae > Streptomyces > Streptomyces sp. NPDC053755. Next base: position 577,868 of record NZ_JBFASK010000001.1, read on the forward strand.
TGGAGCTGGCGGATCTCGAAGGAGAGGGTGACCGGGCCCTTGGCCAGGTCGGCGACGAGCTTGGCGCCCTCGGCCTGGGTGATGCCGCCGGTCGGGATCTTGCCCGCCGCCGGCTCGCCGAGGGTGCCGGAGAGCACGCCCTCGGCGTTGTTGTAGACGATCGCGCCCGCGGCGCCCGCCGCGGCCGCGTTCTCCTGCTTGACGGCGAAGGCGCAGCCGCCGCGCTTGATGAGCGCCACCTTGCCGGTGAACGTGCCGGAGGCGAAGTCGCCCGGCTCGCATCCGGTGGTGCCGTCGGCGTCGACCGGGACGGCGGCCAGCTCGGCCTTGATGCCGCCGACCGGCGTCGACTTGGTGTAGGTCATCGCCTTGATGTCGAACGCGCGCGGGGCGGGCGACACGACGGAGGCCTTCTCGGCCAGCGTCTCGGTGTAGACGAAGTCGAACTTCTGGTACGAGACGTTGTAACCGGCCTTCTTGAGCTGCTGGTACACGTACGCCGCGGAGGCGTCGTGTCCGAGCGAGCCGGCCGCGCGGTGGCCGCCGGTCGAGTCGGCTATCGCCTGGAACTTCTGGAGGTGCTTGTAGGCGCCCGAGGCGGACGTCTCACGGACGAGCTTCTTCGCCAGCTTCGCGGCGTCCCTGGCGGGTGCGGCCCCCGGGTCGGCGGTGGCGGTGGCGGGGGAAGCGGCGGCCAGCAGGAGCGGGGTCGCGAGTGCGGCTGCGGCCAGAGTGGCCGCGGCTCTGCGATGGGATGCGTTCACAGAGGTCCTTCCCGGTGCGAACGAGGTTGAGGGGAAGTTAGCGATCTCTGGTGCTCTCTGTGAACAGCTTGGTCGCAATTCATGTCACATTCCGCAGGATTGACATCCGGAATCATCAATTCCCCGTGGTCTTCGCGGCCTTTGCGGTCTTTGCGGCGGCTTTCGCCTCCTGCTTGAAGGCACGGACCTTCGCGAGCGACTCCGGTCCGGTGATGTCGGCGGCCGACCGGTACGAGCCCTCGTCGCCGTAGGATCCGGCGGCCTCCCGCCAGCCGCGCGGCCGCACGCCGTACTGCTTGCCGAGCAGGGCGAGGAAGATCTGCGCCTTCTGCACCCCGAAGCCCGGCAGCGCCTTCAGCCGGTCCAGCAGCTCCTTGCCGGTGCCCGCGTCCGACCAGACGGCCTCGGCGTCACCGCCGTACTCGTCCACCAGGAACGCGCACAGCTGCTGGATCCGCTTGGCCATCGAGCCCGGATAGCGGTGCACGGCGGGTTTGTCGGAAAGCAGCGCGGCGAACGCCTCCGGGTCGTACGCCGCGATCTCCCCCGCGTCGAGATCGTCACGGCCCAGGCGCCGCGCGATGGTGTACGGACCGGAGAACGCCCACTCCATGGGCACCTGCTGGTCGAGCAGCATGCCCACGAGCGCGGCGAGCGGGGAGCGGCCGAGGAGCTCGTCTGCCTCGGTCTGCTGGGCGAGGTGGATCTGGGTACTCATACCTCGATGATCGCGCGACGCACTGCCCGGCGCGCGGCCTGTGGACGGCGCTTCACCCGTCCGCGAAGCGCCCCGGCGCGGCCAGGACGCGGTCGCGGGGTACCGTCGCCGCCCAGGTGACCCGCGCTCGCGACGACCGGCGGTTCGGCGTCCGGCCGGGCGCGGCTCGGCTCCCGGGCCGTGGTCAGGGGCCCGGCCATGTCCAGCCGGCCGTGAATCGGGACGCCGGGATCCCCCGCGGGCCGGTGGGTGCCCCCGGGACCCCCCGCGGGCCGGTGGGTACCCCCGGGATCACCCGCGGGCCGGTGGGCGCCGCTGATCAGCTGGTGGGCGCCAGGGATCAGCGCGCCCTCCTCCAGCCACGCGCCGTGCGCGAAGCGGTGCGTACGGATACGGACGAGGCCGAGCCGGGTGTCATGGACCAGGTTCGTCCACGGGGTGCCCCTGCCCCCCACGGACAGCACCGCGCCCCTGGTCGGCGCGCGGCTCCGGCGCCGTGAGGGCGAGCACCTCGGCTATCCCCGCCTTGAGTTCGTCGGCGGTCAGGCCCCGCTCCACCGACAGGTGGTGCATCAGGCTCGGCGAGAACGGCGCGAGCAGCAGGTGGGCGAGGAGCGAGCCGTTCGCCTCCGGCCTGACCCGGGAGACCAGCAGGGCGACGTGGGTGTGCATCGCCAGGTAGGCGCCGCTGGTGTAGCGGGCGCTGGGCGCGGCGGCCTGGGCGGCGAGGAGGAGTTCGCGCTGCTCGATGACCCGGTCGACGAGCGCGTCGAGGAACGCGGTGAGCCGTTCGGCGGCCGGTGCGCCGGGGCCGAGCGGCGCCGGGCCGCTCATGTACGCCTCCTGGAACTGCCGTTCCCGGTCGTCGAGGAGCGCCCAGAGCAGCTGGGCCACGTCGCCGAAGCGGCGGTAGACCGTGCCGACGCCGATCCCGCTGGCGTGGGCGACCTGGTTCATGGTGACGGCCTCGGGGCCGACCTCGGCGACGATCCGGGCGGCGGCGTCGAGGATCTTGCGCCGGTTGCGGGCGGCGTCGGCGCGCTCGGGTGCGGGCTGGTCCGCGGTGCGCAGGAGGGTGAGGGCCGCCGGGGGCCGCGGGGTGAGCGCGATGCGCGCCGGGCCGCTCTCCCCGGACGGGGCCGGGGAGGAAGCCGCCGCTTGGGCCCGTGCGTCCCGGGGTTTCTCCTGCGGGGTCTTCGCGCTCATCGCCGTACGCCTGCCCTTCGTCTTGTCGTGCCCCCTCGTTCCGTCCGTGACACGAGCATAACGGAGCGCTATCCGGTTCTCCCGGGCCTCCGGTTGCGAAGTGGATGGCTATCCGTTTAGGCTCGGGGCTTGAATCGGAAAAGAATCCGGTTAGAGACATCCGTTGAGGGATTCGAGGGGCTCGCCATGTCCGTCAAGGTTGCTGTCATCTACTACTCGGCCACGGGGAACGTCCACACGCTCGCCCAGGCCGTCGCCGAAGGCGCCGAGAAGGCCGGCGCGGAGGTCCGTCTGCGGCGCGTGCCCGAGCTGGCCCCGGACGCCGCCATCGACGCGAACCCGGCCTGGCGCGCCCACGTCGACGCCACCGGCGACGTGGAGGTCGCCACGCTCGACGACCTGGAGTGGGCGGACGCGTACGCGCTCGGATCGCCGACCCGGTTCGGCAACGTCGCGGCGCAGCTGAAGCAGTACATCGACACCAGCGGCGGTCTGTGGCAGCGGGGCGTCATGGCCGACAAGGCGGCCACCGCCTTCACCAGCGCCCACAACGTGCACGGCGGCAACGAGTCCACGCTGCTCGCGCTCTACAACTCCTTCCACCACTGGGGTTCGGTCATCGTCTCCCCCGGCTTCACCGACCCGTCGGTCTACGCGGGCGGCGGCAACCCCTACGGCACCGCGCACCCCGGCGCCAACGGCGCCCCGGAGGAGAACGTCCTCCAGGCGGCCCGCTACCAGGGCACCCGGCTCACCACGATCGCCAAGCGCCTGAAGGGCCTGGCGACCGACTGACCGGACGGCGACCGACTGACCGGACGACGACCGGCCGACCTGCGGCGGCCTGCCGACCTACGGCGCCTCCCGACCTGGGGAGGGCGACCGGCCGAACGGCGGCCGGCCGGCCGGTCGGCGACAGCCGCCCACGCGACGAGACGGGCGGTCCGCAGGCTCATTCGGCCAGGCGGGCCGCCTTCGTCCGCAGATAGTGGCGCTCCGGACCGCTGAGGGTGTGACGGGCCGCCGACTGGTAGGCGGCCCGGGCGGCCTCGGTGTCGCCCGCGCGTTCCAGCAGGTGGGCGCGGACCGCCTCCAGACGGTGGTGGCCCCGCAGCCGGGGCTCGAGGGCGGCGAGCTCGCTCAGGCCGGCCCTGGGGCCGTGGACCATGGCGAAGGCGACCGCGCGGCCGAGTTCCGCCATCGGATCCGGCGCTCCGGCGACGAGGACGTCGTACAGCGCCAGGATCTGCGGCCAGTCCGTGTCCTGCGCGCGAGGCGCCTCGTCATGGAGGGCCGCGATGGCCGCCTGGAGCTGGTAGGGCCCCGGCGGTCCCTCGGCGAAGGCCTCCTCGACCAGGGCCGTGCCCTCGGCGATCGCGGCGGCGTCCCAGAGTGTCCGGTCCTGTTCGTCGAGCGGGACCAGCTCGCCGTGCGGCCCCGTGCGCGCCGCGCTGCGGGCCTCCGTGAGCAGCATCAGCGCCAGCAGACCGGTCACCGCGCCCTCGCGCGGCAGCAGGCGGCGCACCTCCCGGGTCAGCCGGATCGCCTCGCCCGCCAGGTCGGCGCGGTGGAGCGCCGGGCCCGAGGTGGCGGTGTACCCCTCGTTGAAGATCAGGTAGAGGACGTGGAGGACGGCCGGCAGCCGGGCGTCCCGGCGGCCCGGCCGGGCGGGGCCGGACGGTGGCCTGTCGGGGCCGGCCGGTGACGCGTGAGGGCCGGCCGATGACCCGTCGGGGCCGTCCGGTGGTCTGTCGGGGCCGGCCGGTGACGCGTGAGGGCCGGCCGACCGGGAGGAGCCGGACGCTTCGGGGCCCGGCTCGGGAGGCGGCGAGAAGGGGCGGTCCTTCAGCTTCCGCTTCGCCCGGCTGATCCGCTGGGCGATCGTCGCCTCCGGTACGAGATGGGCCCGCGCGATCTCGGCGGTGGTGAGGCCCCCCACCGCGCGCAGCGTCAGGGCCACCCGGGCGGCCGGGTTGAGCGCCGGGTCGCAGCAGAGGAAGAGCAGCGTCAGCGTGTCGTCGTCGGACGGCGCCGCCCGGACCTCCCGCGGCTCCAGGCGCACCGCCGTCTCCTCCCGCCGGGCCCGCGCCTCGTCCGCCCGCATCTGGTCGGTCAGCCGCCGCGCCGCCACCCGGATCAGCCAGCCCCGCGGGTTGGCGGGCGTCCCCGCCCGCGGCCACTGCCGGGCGGCGGCCAGCAGGGCCTCCTGGACGGCGTCCTCCGCGGCGTCGAAGTGTCCGTACCGCCGCACGAGCGCGCCGAGGACCTGCGGCGCGTGCCGGCGCAGCAGGTCCTCGATCCGGGACTCCTCCACGGTCAGACGTCGCCTCCGCCGCGCTCGTCGATCGGCCGGATCACCACCGGAGACTCCTTCGACCCGGCGGGCACCGGACACTGCGCCACCCGCGCCGCGATCTCCGTGACGCGCTCCAGGCTCTCGCAGTCGAGCACCCAGTAGCCGGCGAGCAGCTCCTTCGTCTCCGGGTAGGGCCCGTCCGTGACCACCGGCCGGCCGTCCTGGTCGGCGGTGACGAACCGGGTCTGCGCCGGCTCGACGAGCCCCTGCGCGTCGACCATCTCACCGGACTCGGAGAGGTCGTCGCTGATCGAGTTCATGTAGGCGAACATCGCCCGCAGGTCCTGCTCGGTCCAGGCCGGGCTGCCGGGCGAGCCCTTGCCGTTCATGGCGTCGTAGTCCGCCTGCGAGCCCTGCACCATGACGAGGTACTTCATGACGTGCTCCTCGTATCGTCTTCCTCGGCTGTCTGCCTTTCACAGGGGACGTCGGAGCCGGGTCGCGTTTCTCGACACCGCGCGGGAGCGGATCCGCATTCTGCCGGGATTCCACCCGCAGGAACCATGATTGCGGGGGTGAACGACTTCGGCTTCTCCGCCTCCTTCATCACCTTCTTCTCGGTCGTCGGCCCGCCGAAGGTGCTCCTGGCCTTCGCCGGCCTGGCCCAGCTCCACTCGCCCCGCCAGCTCCGGATGATCGCCCTGGTCGCGTCCGGCGCCGCCGTCCTCGTCGGCCTTCTGACCGGCATCACCGCGCCGTGGCTGCTCGACCTCTTCCACATCAGCACCCCCGCCCTCCAGCTCGCGGGCGGCGCCATCTTCTTCCTCTACGCCGTCGGTCTCGTCCTCGGCCTCCACCTCGGCTCGGACGGCCCGCAGCAGGACGCGCCCGACCTGGTCAGCGGGGTCCGCGAGCTGCTCATGCCGTACGTCGTGAGCCCTCTGGCGATGACGGCGGTACTGATCGAGGCGGCGGCCCGCGACTCCTGGACCTGGCGCTCGACGGTCGTCGGCTCCTACGTCTGCGTCATCGTGCTCGACCTCGTCTGCGTCCTGCTCCTGACCCGCCTCCTGCGCCGCACCCACCACGCCACCATCGAACTCCTCGGCCGTCTCCTCGGCCTGCTGCTCGCGGCGGTCGGCGTGGACCTGGTCCTCGACGGCCTCGCGGAGCTGGGAGTGGAGAATCTGGACCGCGACGGACACTAGGGAGTGTCCGGAGGCCGTGTCCGGGTCGTGCCCCGAGGTCCGGCCCCGCGGGGTCGCGCGCTCAGGCTCCGGCCGACAACTCCCTCTCCAGCGGCGTACGGAAGCGCGGGGTCACCCGGACGGCGCCGATCCGGTCCGCGAGGCCGGCGGCCTCCGCCGCGATCGCCGAACGGGCCTCCTCGCCCACGTCGTCGAGCAGCCGCCAGGCGATCTCGCCGTCCGGGCGCTGGGCCCAGCCGCCGACGATCCGGCCGTCCCACCAGACCGTCGGCCCGATGTTCCCGCTGCGGTCGTAGAGGGCCGGCCGGAGCGCCGGATCCAGGAACCAGTCGCGCAGCCGCCACCCCATGGCCGTCGGGTCGAGCGCGGGCAGCAGCGCGGCCCAGGGCTCCGGCGCCGGCACGGGACCGGTGTCGCCCGGCAGGACGTGGCCGGTGCCCTCCGCCAGCTCCACGGCCCGCGCGCCGACCGCCGCGAGCGCCTTGCGGACGTCGGTGACCCTCCAGCCGGTCCACCACTTCAGATCGTCCTCGGTCGCCGGACCGTAGGCCGCGAGCCACTGCCGTACGAGTACGGCGTGCGCGTCGGCGTCCGACGGGTCGGCGCGCTCGGGGGCGAGGGCCCAGCGGAAGCGGCTGGAGGTCCAGGCGCCCTGCGGACGCCCGCGGGCGATCCGGCCCTCCATGCCCAGCACGCGCAGCAGCCGGCTGGAGAGCGGCTGCGGACCCTCCTGCCGGGTGCCGACTCCGTACACGTACTCCGCCCGCAAGCGGGGGACGGCCGCACCCAGCTCGGTGCCCGTCGCCTCGCCGCGCGCCTCCAGCTCGGCGAGCAGCAGGCGTTCGGTCTCCGCCAGCCACTCCGCGTCGTACGAACTGCCCGCGGCCAGGTGCCTGAGGAGCGAGGCGCGTTCGCGGGCGGCGACGTCACGGGTGGTGGAGGCGTGCACGGCGGGGACGAGCGCGGTGGGGAAGACGAAGATCGTGTGCCGCATGCCGTGCATCCGGGTCAGCGACCGGTCCTCGTACAGGGCCCGCTCCAGCCCGGCGACGGCGTCCTCCCGACCGCCGCCGGCGCGCGAACCCTCCCCGCCGTCGGCGCCGCCGGCCAGTCGTGCCCCCACAGCGAGGAACACCGTCGCCGGGTCCGTGGCGTGCAGGGCCACCAGCGACCCGGCCACCTCCTCGACGGTGTCCGCCTTCGCCTCGCCCGCCAGCCGGTGCCGCACGGCGAGCCGCGCCCGCCGCTCGGCCGCGTCGATCCGTCGCGCGCCCTGCTTCGTGCTCCCCATGCCGGCAAGCATGGAGGAAGGGTCTGACAACCGACACCGGACGGCCTCGCGCCGACCGGCTGGCCCCGGTGAGGGCCGGAGGCCGGTCGAGGGGAGCGGGCCCGTCTCACCCCGCCGCGCGGTCCCCCACCGGCCGACGCCGCAGCGAGGCGTCCGTCAGGGCGGGCGGCCGCCAGACCCCGTCCGGCTGGTAGAGGTTCGCCCCCGGCGGGACGATCGCGTCGACGCGGTCGAGGACGTCGTCGTCGAGGACGAGCGGGGCCCCCTTGAGCAGGCCCTCCAGCTGGTCCATCGTCCGGGGCCCGATGATCACGGAGGTGACGGCCGGGTGCGCGGCCGGGAAGGCGATCGCCAGCTCGGGCAGCGAGCACCCGGTCTCCTCCGCGAGGGCCACCAGCCGCTCCACCGCGTCCAGCTTGGCGTCGTTGCCCGGGACCGCCGGGTCGAAGCGGTGCGGCGTGAGCGCGGCCCGCCCGCTGGTCAGATCGACCGGCCGCCCCTTGCGGTAGCGGCCGTTGAGGAAGCCGGACGCCAGCGGACTCCAGGTCATCACGCCCATCCCGTACCGCTGGGCCACCGGCAGCACCGACGCCTCGACACCCCGCGCGAGCAGCGAGTACGGCGGCTGCTCGGTGCGGAAACGGCGCAGCCCGCGCCGCTCGGCGACGTGGTGCGCCTCGGCGATCTCCTCGGCGGGGAAGGTGGAGCAGCCGAACGCCCGGATCTTGCCCTGGGAGACGAGGTCGCCGAGGACCCCGAGGGTCTCCTCGATGTCCGTCCGGTGGTCGGGCCGGTGCACCTGGTAGAGGTCGATCCACTCCGTGCCGAGCCGCCGCAGGCTCTCCTCGACGGCCCGGGTGATCCAGCGGCGGGAGTTGCCGCTCCGCCCGCGCGCCTCGCCCATCGGGAAGTGCACCTTCGTCGCGAGGACGACGTCGTCCCGCCGCCCGGGGTCGCGGAGCGCCTTGCCGACGATCGTCTCGGACTCGCCGGCGGAGTACATGTCGGCGGTGTCCACGAAGTTGACGCCTTGGTCGAGGGCGGCATGGATGATCCGTACGCAGTCGTCATGGTCCGGATTGCCGACGGCGCCGAACATCATGGTGCCGAGGCAGTACGTGCTGACGTCGATCCCGGTCCCGCCGAGTGTCCGATAACGCATGCGCGCACCCTACGAATTGGAGTGCGCTCCAAGGCAAGGGCCGAGGAAGCCCGCCGGTGGACGGTGGAGGACGTCCGGCCGTTCCCGGGGCAGGCCGTGTCCGGTGCCGGGGACGCTCACGGCCCGGGCCCACGCCCCGCTCCCCGGCCTCTCTCATACGGACTCCCCTGTGGGGGTGAGCAGGGCGTCCGCCACCGCGGTACGGGCGTACAGCACGGACCGGCCGCTGCGGTGGGCGGTGACGAGCCCGGCGTCGCGCAGGGCGGTGAGGTGCTGGGAGACGCCGACCGCCGACAGGCCGGAGAGCGCGGCGAGTTGGGTGGTCGACGCCGCGGAAGGGCACCGGGGCGGATGACCGCCGTGAGGGCACCGGCTACGGCGTGGTGCTCCGGGACAGGCTGGCCCTGCTGCTCCTGCCCCTGTTCGGTGTCCAGCTGTTCGTGTACTCCCTCACCGAGGTCGCCCTGCCGCTGGCGATGCACGACAGCGGGCTCTCCCCGGCGGTGTACGGGGCGATGGCGGCGGTCAACGCGGTGCTCGTGGTCGTCCTCCAGCCGTTCGCGACCGCGCGGCTGGCGGGGCTGCCCCCTCTTCCGGTGCAGTGCGCGGGCAGCGTCCTGATCGCCGTCGGCGTGGCCCTGACCGGCGCCGCGGACGGGGTCGTGGCCTATACGGTCTCGGTGGTCGTCTGGTCCCTCGGCGAGGTCTGCGTCGCGGGCATCGCGGCGGCCGTCGTCGCCAACCTCGCCCCACCCCACGCCCGCGGCCGCTACCAGGGCGCCTTCGGCTGGACCTGGGGCGTCGCCCGCTTCGCCGCCCTCACCCTGGGAGTCACCCTCTACACCGCCGTGGGTCCGGCCGCCCTCTGGTGGACGGCCCTGACCGCCGGCCTCCTCTCGGCGGCGGCGACGCTCACCCTCACGCGCCGCGTCGCCCACCGCACGGCCCACGCCCTGGCGGCGTGAGGGGACCCGTCACTCGGCGAGGGTGTGGGCGACCAGGGCGTTGGCGTGGCCGTGACCGAGGCCGTGCTCGGTCTTGAGCCAGGAGACGAGCTCCATGTGCTTGGTCAGGGGCGAGGCGCGGATGAGCGCCTTCCACTCCTCGACCGGGCGCCCGTACTTCCTCTCGATGGAGGGGAAGTAGCTGGCGGGTCCCTTGACGGGCTGGGTCATGGTCGGCACCTCTCGGCTCGGCGTGCGTGATCCTCTACGAGTTCGACCGGGCCCGCCGACGGAACTCATCGGTTCAGTCGCGCCGAATGTGCTCCGGGTCGACATGCCGCCGCACGAGCGGCAACGACGCGACCCCGGCGACGACCAGCACCCCCAGCGTGCAGGCCAGGAGCAACGGCAGCCCACTCCAGTCCCAGTGCACGGCCCCGCCCCCGGTGATCAGATAACTCGACTCGGCCAGCCACCCGGTGACCACGGCGGCCCCCAACCCGACCCCCAACGGCACCAGAACCTGCACACACTGCGCCGCCCGCAACGTCCCCGCCCGCGCTCCGAGTAACACGAGAGCGGTGACCTGACTCCGCCGCTCCATGGCCCGATCGGCGACGGACACGACGAAGGCGGCGACGCTGATGACGAGCCCGAGGACCATCCCGGCGGCGAGGAGGCTGCGGATGACGGTGAGTTGCTGGAGGGCTTCGATGTGGATGCCGACGGGTTGGACTCTGGCGGTGGGGGCGATGGCTCCGACGCCGTCGAGGACCCTGCGGACAGTTTCGGGTTCTGAGCTGCTGAGGAGGTTGAGGTCGCTGTCCGCCAAGATGGCTCCGGGCGGGAGATGGGAGGGCGGAACGAGCACGTCCGGACTGATTCCAGCTAACTGGTGGTTGTGGACGACTGCGGCCTGCTTCGGGACTGTGACTGTGAACTTCCTGCCACTTTGCAGCAGGAAAGGATAGGAAAGGAGAGGCTTCGAATTCTGTTCTTCCGAGAGATTGGCGTGACTCAGCCTGAGGACTTTTCCATCGACGCAGCCGGATACCGACTTGGTGAAACTTGCATACTGGGCGCAGCTACCGATGGCGGCGTAGATCGTTGGACCGAATGCTTCGCTATTTGGCGTCCAGGATCGCGTTACGACGGAATGACTCCGAACCCCCTCCACCCTCACGATGCTTTCGCGCTGTTGCGGGGAGAGCTCAGCTAGCGAAAGGCGATAGGTTTGGACGGGGGAGGTGTTACGGCTGACTTGACTGAGTTCGACGAGGACGCCCTGGGTGAGCGACGTCGCATAGACCAGCAGGACAAGGCCAGTCACGACTCGCAGAGAGCTCCCTGGCTCGACTTCCATCCGGCGCATCGCGAGAGCTAGCGGAAGCGAACGTGCGGTGCGAGCCAGACGGCTAGCCAGCCATGAGGTCGCAGGAGCGAGTCCGAAAACAAGGCCCGCTCCCGTCAGGAGGACGGCACCGGGTACGAGGAGTGAGTTGGCTGACCCTCCGGAGGGATCCTTGCCAAGGACGCTGAGGACGCAGTACCCGCCGATGACTCCGAGGCCTGGAACAAGGAGCAAGGTGCCGTACCTATTGGGTGGTCTGCCCACCGCGCTACGGCGCACGTTGAGGGGGGTGAGAGCTGCCTGGCGGGCGTGATGCCGTCCGACGAACCAGGCGAGGGCGGGGCTGCCCATCAGGCAGAAGGAGAGAGTCGAGACAGTCGGGTGTCCGTCGGAGGGATACCAGTGGAGGCCCGGCAGCCCGATCCGAGCCATGATCTCGTTGGCGGTGATGTAGATGCCCACCCCCACGAAGGCTCCAAGGAAGGCTGCTGTGACAGTCTCTGCGGCATTGACCCGAATCGTGTTCTTGACACTCAACCCGACGAGGCGAAGCGAGGCCAGCCTCCTCGCCCGTGACTCTGCGGAGAGACGTGCACAGACGGAGAGAAACACCGCCAGGGGCAGCAGTACGACGCAGGAGAGCGTGAATCGCAAGATATCGAGCGTGGACTCTTCCACTGCGTTGAATCTTGGGTATCGGCCACCGAAATGATGCAGTGGACTGGCGTCCGCCAGCTGATCAGTGGTGGTGCCGATATAGGCGTACAACTCGTCGGGGCCGGTAAGCCCCGCCGGCCCAATAGTTCCGGTCACCGTGCCCGGTAGCAGTCCCGCCAGGTCAGGGTGCTCCGTCAGTACCTCTTCGAGGCGGGGGGAGACGACGACTTCGCCGGCGGCCGGGAGTCGACTTACGCCGGGTGGAACCGGCGTCGAGTCGGAGATCGGACCCGCGAGGAACACGCGTCGCAGGCGCTGCGCTCCGTAAGCGTCCTCATGGCTGAGGTAAACGAGGCCAGTGTTAGGACTTCTGTCGTCCATCTCGGCCGACTGCGGCTCGCGAGGGATGGTTCGCGCGTCGTGCGCTGCAAGAATCCCGGGGATCGTGAGGACGGCGGCAAGGCAGGCCACTCCCAGTGAGCAGCCGAACGTCATGAGAGCGAAGCGAGCACGTCCCTGGCGACCGCCGCCCCACAAGAGGCGCAGCCCCAAGAAGAACGGGTTCATGAGGCTCCCTCACGCGCCAGGATCCCGTCGGTCATCGTGTAACGCGCGTCGGCGTGTGAGGCGACGGCCGCATCGTGAGTGACGATCACCACGGCGGTGCCCTGATCGCGTGCCAGCCGCAAGAACTCCTCCAACACTGCCGCGGCGTTGGCACTGTCCAGTGCGCCCGTCGGCTCATCGGCGAAGACCACCGCCGGCCGGTGGACGAGAGCCCTCGCAACCGCCACACGTTGGCTCTGCCCACCCGAGAGCTGTGACGTACGGCGCTGCAACAGATCGGTCATGCCAAGTCGCCCCAGCACCTCCCCGGCCGCCGCAAGCGCTGGTGCCTTGCGTTGGCCGGCAAGCCGCAATGGCAGGGCGGCGTTCTCCTCGGCGGTCAGTTCGGGAAGCAGTTCGCCGTACTGGAAGACAAAACCGAAGCGTTCCCGCCGCAGGGTGCTCAGTTCGTCGTCGTCAAGCGTCGCAAAGGCGATACCGTCGAAGGAAACGCTGCCGCACGTCGGGGCGAGTACCCCTGCCAGGCAGTACAACAGCGAGGATTTCCCCGACCCGCTGCTGCCCATGATGGCGGCCACCTCGCCCGATTGAAGAGCGAAGTCCGCACTGCTGACGGCCTGGTGCGCTCCATAGAAGAGATCCACGCCTTCAGCGCAGAGAATGGCGTCCATGATGATGCGATCTCCTTTTGCGCACGGAGGCCGCGTCGGCGGCCTCCGTGACCAGCAAATTAGCGGGTGCTTCGCTCGTAGTACACGTGGTCCGAGCAGTTGTCAGGGCGCAGGGAGCCTCGATCGCGACAAGCGCGGAGCCACGCTTGTCCCGTCTGCTGGACGGCACCGTCGTAGATCACCTTGTCCAGGTAGATGCTGCGCTTCTGTACCCCCCTGAAGCGCTTCCAGCTGTAGCCCTCGACCCTCGTGTCCAAATAGACGTTGTGCCCGTCGTCGGGGTCGGTATCACCCAGCCGTCCGGTGAAGTGGAGCCCTCCGTGGTTTTGCCCCTTGGGTTCCCACTTGGACTTCCCTTGGGCGAACTGAACACCACCACTGGACAGATGCGGCATTGTTCGCCACCCATCCGCCACCGCGGCCCCCATCCCCCCGACGAACAACCCCACCGCCACCGCCACCGTCGCCAACTTCCGCACGATTCCTCCAGAGATGAGAGCGCCCACCTGGGCGTGACGGAAAGTATTCCGACGATCACTGGGCGCACGCGCGGGCGGAACGTCTCTGCCCCCGCACGTCGCTCGAAGCGGTGAACTAGCCGAAAACCCCCGCCGTCGCCCCCCGGGCATGCCTGGCCCGCGGCACAGCCTCCGCAGTAACGTCCAGCCAGCCCGTACGCAGGGGGGCCGGGTATGGGGGTGGCCGGTGAGGTTCCGCGTGACGTCCGTCGACCCGTTCGGGGCCGACGGTGACCGGCCCCGCCGCACCCCGCCCCCCAGGGCCCCGCACCCCCGGCCCCGCCCCCTCCGGGCTCGGCTCCCGCCCCCCACCCCCCACCCCGTCAGTATTCGAGAAGCGCCACCCCCCGCCCCCCGCCTAGCGTGAGACCCGGCCCCACAAGCCGTGCCGCGCCCCGCGACAACATACGCAAACCGCACATACTGCTCGCAGCTGGTCGGATCGAGCCAGGCGACGCCGACGGAGACCGCGCCCGCGGCTTCCGCCCAACGGAGGGAAACACGATGAGCAAGGCCCAGAGGACGGATACGCAGTCGCCTGCGCCGCACTTCGCCGACAGCCACGATCTGATCCGCGTGCACGGGGCGCGCGAGAACAACCTCAAGGACGTCAGCATCGAGATCCCGAAGCGCCGGCTGACGGTCTTCACCGGGGTCTCCGGCTCGGGCAAGAGCTCGCTCGTGTTCAACACGATCGCCGCCGAGTCGCAGCGGCTGATCAACGAGACGTACAGCACCTTCGTCCAGGGCTTCATGCCGACCCAGGCGCGCCCCGAGGTGGACGTGCTCGACGGGCTGACGACGGCGATCATCGTCGACCAGCAGCGGCTGGGGGCCGACCCGCGGTCCACCGTCGGTACCGCGACCGACGCCAACGCGATGCTCCGCATCCTCTTCAGCCGGCTCGGCAAGCCGCACATCGGCCCGCCGAGCGCGTACTCCTTCAACACCGCCTCGGTCCGGGCCAGCGGCGCGATCACCGTGCAGCGGGGCGACAAGACCAAGGCCGAGAAGGCGACGTACGAGCGCACCGGCGGCATGTGCACGCGCTGCGAGGGGCGGGGCTCGGTCTCCGACATCGACCTCACGCAGCTGTACGACGACTCCAAGTCGATCGCGGAGGGCGCGTTCACCATCCCCGGCTGGAAGTCGGACAACGTGTGGACGGTGGGGATCTACGCCGAGTCGGGCTTCCTCGACCCGAACAAGCCGATCCGTCGGTTCACGAAGAAGGAGATGCAGGACTTCCTCTACCGCGAGCCGACCAAGGTGAAGGTCAATGGCGTCAACCTCACCTACGAAGGGCTGATCCCCAAGATCCAGAAGTCGTTCCTGTCCAAGGACAAGGAGGCGATGCAGCCGCACATCCGGGCGTTCGTGGAGCGGGCGGTCACCTTCACCACGTGCCCGGAGTGCGACGGCACCCGGCTCAGCGAGGGGGCGCGGTCGTCGAAGATCAAGCGGATCAGCATCGCCGACGCCTGCGCGATGGAGATCCGGGACCTGGCGGAGTGGGTCCGCGGCCTGAAGGAGCCGTCGGTGGCGCCGCTGCTCGCCGCGCTGCAGCAGACCCTCGACTCGTTCGTGGAGATCGGCCTCGGCTACCTCGCGCTCGACCGGCCGGCGGGCACGCTGTCGGGCGGTGAGGCGCAGCGCGTGAAGATGATCCGGCACCTCGGGTCGTCGCTCACGGACGTCACGTACGTCTTCGACGAGCCGACGATCGGTCTGCACCCGCACGACATCCAGCGGATGAACGACCTGCTGCTGCGGCTGCGGGACAAGGGCAACACGGTCCTGGTCGTCGAGCACAAGCCGGAGGCGATCGCGATCGCCGACCACGTCGTGGACTTGGGGCCTGGCGCGGGAACGGCGGGTGGCACGGTCTGCTTCGAGGGCACGCTGGAAGGTCTGCGGGCCAGTGGCACGATCACCGGCCGCCATCTGGACGACCGGGCCGTGCTCAAGGAGTCGGTCCGCAAGCCCACGGGCGCGCTGGAGATCCGCGGGGCGTCGGCGAACAACCTGCGGAACGTCGACGTGGACATCCCGCTCGGTGTGCTGACCGTCGTCACGGGCGTCGCGGGGTCGGGCAAGAGCTCGCTGCTGCACGGGTCGCTGCCCCGGCAGGCGGAGGCGGCCGGCGAGGGGGTGGTATCGATCGACCAGAGCCCGATCCGTGGTTCGCGGCGGAGCAATCCGGCGACGTACACCGGCCTGCTGGAGCCGATCCGCAAGGCGTTCGCCAAGGTCAACGGCGTGAAGCCGGCTCTCTTCAGCGCCAACTCCGAAGGGGCCTGCCCGACCTGCAACGGCGCGGGTGTCATCTATACGGACCTGGCGATGATGGCCGGTGTCGCGACGACGTGTGAGGACTGCGAGGGCAAGCGCTACCAGGCGTCGGTGCTGGAGTACCGGCTCGGCGGGCGTGACATCAGCGAGGTGCTGGCGATGTCGGTGACCGAGGCCGAGGAGTTCTTCGGCTCGGGCGAGGCGCACACCCCTGCCGCGCACCGCATCCTCGACCGGCTCGCGGACGTCGGGCTCGGCTATCTCAGCCTCGGCCAGCCGCTCACCACGCTCTCGGGCGGCGAGCGGCAGCGGCTGAAGCTGGCCACGCACATGGGGGACAAGGGCGGCGTCTACGTCCTGGACGAGCCGACCACCGGCCTCCACCTCGCGGACGTCGAGCAGTTGCTCGGTCTGCTGGACCGGCTGGTCGACGCCGGCAAGTCGGTCATCGTCATCGAGCACCACCAGGCGGTCATGGCCCACGCGGACTGGATCATCGACCTCGGCCCGGGCGCGGGACACGACGGCGGCCTGGTCGTCTTCGAGGGCACGCCGGCCGATCTCGTGGACGGCCGCTCCACCCTCACCGGCGAACACCTGGCGGCCTACGTCGGCGCCTGACCCCACCACCCGGGCACCCGCCCGGGGCCGACCGCCGCCCGCCCGCGGCGGTCGGGCCCGGGCGGCGGAGAGCGTCAACGAAGAAGGGCCCCGCAGCAAGCTGCGGGGCCCTTCGACATCGTGCCCGGTGAGGCACTGGCGGAGGATACGAGATTCGAACTCGTGAGGGGTTGCCCCCAACACGCTTTCCAAGCGTGCGCCCTAGGCCACTAGGCGAATCCTCCGCGGCAAACAATACAAGACGTTGGGGAGTGCTCGCGAACCTGATCCACAGGAGCTCTCCCCGGAGGGTGTCGCGGGGTGGCCGTCGGCGACCGGGGGGCCGCGGGGGGCTCGGGATCGGGTACCCTGGGCGCAGCCCCTCACGTGGCGCTATCTGACTGAACTCCCCCAGGGCCGGAAGGCAGCAAGGGTAGGTCGGCTCTGGCGGGTGCGTGAGGGGCGCTTGCGTTTCCGGCGGCCCGCGTTGTCGGTGGGCGCCTATAACCTCGTATACGTGTCGTCTCTCGCGCTGTACCGCCGTTATCGCCCCGAGTCGTTCGCCGAGGTCATCGGGCAGGAGCATGTCACCGACCCGTTGCAGCAGGCCCTGCGGAACAATCGGGTCAATCACGCGTACCTGTTCAGCGGGCCCCGCGGCTGTGGAAAGACGACCAGCGCGCGGATCCTCGCGCGCTGTCTGAACTGTGAGCAGGGGCCCACGCCCACCCCGTGCGGGGAGTGCCAGTCCTGCCGTGACCTGGCACGGAACGGCCCCGGCTCGATCGATGTCATCGAGATCGACGCGGCTTCGCACGGTGGTGTGGACGACGCCCGTGACCTGCGGGAAAAGGCGTTCTTCGGGCCGGCGTCGAGCCGGTACAAGATCTACATCATCGACGAGGCGCACATGGTCACCTCGGCGGGCTTCAACGCCCTGCTGAAGGTGGTCGAGGAGCCGCCGGAGCACCTCAAGTTCATCTTCGCGACCACCGAGCCCGAGAAGGTCATCGGGACCATCCGGTCGCGGACGCACCACTACCCCTTCCGGCTCGTGCCGCCCGGCACCCTGCGGGAGTATCTCGGCGAGGTCTGCGGGCACGAGGGCATCCCGGTCGAGGACGGGGTCCTTCCGCTCGTCGTGCGGGCCGGTGCCGGGTCCGTGCGTGACTCGATGTCCGTGATGGACCAGCTGCTGGCCGGCGCCGCGGACGACGGTGTGACATACGCCATGGCGACCTCGCTCCTCGGCTATACGGACGGGTCGCTGCTCGACTCCGTGGTCGACGCCTTCGCGGCCGGGGACGGCGCCGCCGCGTTCGAGGTCGTCGACCGGGTCGTGGAGGGCGGGAACGATCCCCGCCGTTTCGTGGCCGACCTGCTGGAGCGGCTGCGCGACCTGGTGATCCTGGCCGCCGTGCCGGACGCGGCCGACAAGGGGCTCATCGACGCCCCCGTCGACGTCGTCGAGCGTATGCAGGCCCAGGCGTCCGTCTTCGGCGCCGCCGAGCTGAGCAGGGCCGCCGACCTGGTCAACACCGGGTTGACCGAGATGCGCGGTGCGACCTCGCCCCGGCTCCAGCTGGAGCTGATCTGCGCGCGCGTGCTGCTGCCCGCCGCCTTCGACGACGAGCGGTCGGTCCAGGCCCGGCTCGACCGGCTGGAGCGGGGTGCCGCGGCCGCGCCCGCGGCCGTCTTCACGACGACCTCGCCCGCTCCGGCCATGGGGTACGCCCCGGCTCCCGACCTCCACGCGCCGGTTCAGGAAGCACCCGCACCTGCCTCTCACCAGGCCCCGGCTCCGGTCCACCAGGCTCCGGCTCCCCAGTCCCCCGCACCCGCGCAGCCCGCGCCGCCTCCCGCCGCCCCCGCACCGGCCGCCCCCGCGCCTGCCGCCGAGGCGCCCCGGCCGGGTGCCTGGCCCGGGGCCGCCCGGCCCGGTGCGCCCGGCGCCTGGCCCGGCGCCTCCTCACCGGCCCCCTCCGCGTCCTCGCCCGCCGCCGCACCGCAGGCGTCCGGCGGCACGCCCCAGGTCTCCACGCCCGCGCCGGCCGCCGCCTCCGGGGAGATGGCCCAGGGTGCCGCCCAGGTGCGGAACATGTGGCCGTCGATCCTGGAGGCCGTCAAGAACCGCCGCCGCTTCACCTGGATCCTGCTCAGCCAGAACGCCCAGGTCGCCGGCTTCGACGGCACCACCCTCCAGCTCGGCTTCCTCAACGCCGGAGCCCGCGACAACTTCGCGAGCAGCGGCAGTGAGGACGTCCTCAAGCAGGCGCTGGCCGAGCAGTTCAACGTCCAGTGGAAGATCGAGGCGATCATCGACCCCTCGGGCGGGGTCGCGCCCCCGCCCGCCGCGACCAACTTCGGCGGCGGGCGCCCCGCCTCCCCGCCCCCGGCGTCCGCACCCCAGCCCTACCAGCAGCAGCCCCCGCAGCAGCAGTACGCGCCGCCCTCGGCGCCCCCGCAGCACGCCCCGGCTCCCGCGCCGCAGGGCCCGTCGGCCCCCGGAGGAGCCGCGTCCGCCGCCCCGTCGGCACGGCAGGCGCCGCCCGCGCCGCGGCCCGTCGCACCCGAGGACGACGTCCCGGAGGAGGACGATCCGGATCTCGTCGACTCCGCGCTCTCCGGCCACGACCTGATCGTGCGCGAGCTCGGAGCCACGGTCCTGGAGGAATACACGAACGAGTAGGAGCGTCTCGCTCGGTGGCCCGCACAAGGGGCATCCCGCCCCGCGGGCTACCCTGACCGGTGTGAAGGTCCTCGTCATCGGCGGCGGCGCCCGCGAACACGCCCTGTGCCGCTCTCTCTCCCTCGATCCCGTCGTCACCGCTCTGCACTGCGCGCCCGGCAACGCCGGAATCGCGGAGGTCGCCGAGCTGCACCCCGTCGACCAGCTGGACGGCCAAGCCGTCGCCCGGCTGGCCACCGACCTCCAGGCGGAGCTGGTCGTCGTCGGCCCGGAGGCACCGCTCGTCGCCGGTGTCGCCGACGCCGTCCGCGCCGCCGGCATCCCCTGCTTCGGCCCGTCCGAGGAAGCGGCTCAGCTGGAGGGCTCCAAGGCGTTCGCCAAGGACGTGATGGCCGGGGCCAACGTCCCGACCGCCCGCAGCTACGTCTGCACCACCCCCGAGGAGATCGACGAGGCGCTGGACGCCTTCGGCGCTCCGTACGTCGTCAAGGACGACGGTCTCGCCGCCGGAAAGGGCGTCGTCGTCACCGACGACCTCGAGGAGGCCCGCGCGCACGCGCTCGCCTGCGGCCGCGTGGTCATCGAGGAGTTCCTGGACGGCCCCGAGGTCTCCCTCTTCGCGATCACCGACGGCTTCACCGTCCTCCCGCTCACTCCCGCGCAGGACTTCAAGCGCGCGCTCGACGGCGACGAGGGCCCGAACACCGGCGGCATGGGCGCGTACTCCCCGCTGCCGTGGGCCGACCCCAAGCTGGTGGACGAGGTCATGGCCACCGTCCTGCAGCCCACGGTGGACGAACTGCGCCGCCGGGGAACGCCGTTCCAGGGCCTGCTGTACGCGGGACTGGCGATCACCGGCCGTGGCGTACGGGTCATCGAGTTCAACGCCCGCTTCGGCGACCCGGAGACCCAGGTCGTCCTCGCCCGGCTCAAGACCCCGCTGGCGGGCGTCCTGCTGAACGCCGCCAACGGCACTCTCGACAGCGAGCCGCCGCTCACCTGGCGCGACGACGCCGCCGTGACCGTGGTCGTCGCCTCGCACAACTACCCCGGCACTCCGCGGACGGGCGACCCGATCGAGGGCCTCGACGAGATCGCGGCGCAGGACGCGCCGCACGCGTATGTGCTGCACGCCGGCACGAAGCGGGACGGCGACGCGATCGTGAGCGCCGGCGGCCGCGTCCTGTCGGTCACCGCGACCGGCAAGGACCTCGCGCAGGCACGCGAACGGGCGTACGCGGCGGTCGGCCGGATCCGTCTGGACGGTTCCCAGCACCGGACGGACATCGCGCGTAAGGCCGCCGGGGAGTGACCCCCGCGCGTGCTGGGGGAGTGAACCCCCCAGCACGCCGCACCGTCATCACCTTTACCCAAAGCCATTCCATCGAGTGACGGCTGGGCCATCCGGATGACGCCCGCCACAGCCCCAACTAGGGTGCGGCGAAGGCGTTCCGGCACTTGGCCCACCGGCATTGCGATGTCGGTGCCGGGTGCCACAGTGGGGGAGTGAGCAACACCGCCACAGGCAGTCCCGACGACGGCAGGAGGGGGTGATGTACGGCGTGTCCGGTACCGGTTCCGTTGTCGGCGAGGAGATGGGTGCGCGCGCCGCGCGCTCCCGGGCCCTCGCCGTACTCCGCGTCCGCGGCAGGGCCCTCGCCGTCGCGCTGCTCCCCGCCGCCGCGGCCGTGGTCCTGTACGCCGGGGGTGTCACCGGCCACTTCACCGGCCCCGGCTGGGACACCGCCCGCTGGGTGGTGACCGTCCTCGCGCTCGTCGTCCTCCTCGCGGCGGCGGCCGTCGCCCTGGTCGTCGCCCGAGCCCGGCCGGCCGTCACCCCGACCGTCGAGCTCGCCGAGACAGCGGCCCCCGATCTCTACCGGATGGTCCGGGACCTCGCCGACCGGCTCGGGGTCCCCGCCCCCTCCGCGATAGCCCTGACGCCGGACTGCGACAGCTGGCTGGAGGACCGTACGCATCCGGCGCACGACCGCAGGGCCGGGCTGCGGCGCTCCTCCGACGCGCCCGTCCTCGTCATCGGCTCCCCCTTCCTCTGGTGGATGCGCGTCGGCGAGCTGCGCGCGGTCCTCGCCCCCGTCGTCGCCGGTACGGCTCCGGCCGCGCAGCCGGACATAGCCGCCGCCCGCCGCTTCGTGCAGGGACTGGACGCCGCCGTCGCCTCACCCCGGACCCCCGGACTCGACCCGTTCCGCCGGCTCGGCGCCCACGGGGTCGGGCGCGTCGCCCGGCTGCTGCTGCGCAGCTGTCGCGGGCACGCCGCGGAGATGGAACGGGGCGTCGCCGCGGCGGGCTCCGAGCGCGCCCAGGAGGTCGACTACGGCGTCCGGATCGTCGCCCAGGAACAGGTCGGCCTCGCCTACGCCGGCTGGGACCGGCTGCTGACCCGGGTGGCGCTGCCCGCCTGGCGGATGGGCCGCTGGCCGACGAGCCTCGACGTCGGTGTGGTCGCGGCCCTGACCGAGCTGTCCCGCCGCGACCGGCTCGCGGAGGGATTCACCACCCGGCTCGGTGAGCGCCCCGCCTGCGACCTGCTGGAGGAGCCCGGCGCGGTGGACGAGGCGGCCTCGCTGCTCGCCGCCCGGCTCTTCCACGGCGGCCCGGCCGAGCCCGGCCCCGACTGGTCCCCGGTGGAGTGGAGCCAGTATCCGGAGGAGGTCGTGGACCGCAAGTGGCGCGCGGACGCGGCCCGCCTCCACCAGGTGCTCGACGAGCTGGGCGTACGGCCCTCGGGGACCGCCGGCCGCTCGGCCGCCGACGGGCCGACCCTGACCCGGGTGATGTCCCACCTGTCGGTGCCGGCGCGTCAGGCCCGCCCCGGCGCCCTCGACGCCTCCACGGGCGCCGCCGCCGAGGCACCCTCCGCGGGCGCTCCCGCCGAGCCGGCCTTCCCGGACGCCGTGACGACCGGGCCGGCCCTCCCGGACGAGGCCCCCGCCGAGGCCCGCCCCGACGCCCCCGCCGAGGTCCGCCCCGAGGTCCGCCCCGAGGTCCAGCCGGGAGCACTCCCCGAAGCGCTCCACGACGACTTCTCCGACCCTCTTCCCGAGGTCCCGCCCCGGGTGAACGCCGCCGCCGACTCCCTCGCCGCCGCTCTGACCGCCCATGTGGCCCGTGAGGAGGCCGCCAAGCCCGCCGCGCCCGTCCCCGGGCCCCACGCCGCGGCGCTGGGCGGGAGCGAGGCCGACGACCAGCTGCCGCTCTTCCCGCTCCAGCCGCCCAGGACCGGGCGGGACCTGCTCGCCGACCACGTGACGGCGATGGTCTGCTGCGCCGCCGTGGACACCGCCGGCGCCGCCCCCGGCCTGGACTGGCTCGACGGCCCCGCGTTGCTGGTGGGCGGGGCCCGCAGCACGGACCTGGCCGCCCGCGTCCTCGCCCTCGTCGAGGACGGGGACGCGGAGCCCCTGCGCGTCTGGCTCACGAAGACCGGTGTCCGACCCGAGAAGCCGGTGCGCCTCGTGTGACGCCGAGCCGGCATGCGACCCCGGCGGTCGACCTCGGCATTCGACCTCGGCATTCGACCCCGGCAGTCGACCCCGGCAGTCGTGGACCGGGGCGGGCCCGGACGGCCCGTCCGGGGACGGGAGACGGCGAGCCCGGAGCCGTAAAACCCGGAAGCCCGCCTTCCGTTCACGTCAATTCGCGACGAACGGTGACGGAGTGCGTGCGTTATGTGATGTGCTGGGGACCGGCACTGACAGCAGCACATGACAGAGCCGCCGAGGCAGAGCCTGGGCGGCGGCCGGTACGGAACGAGCACACGGCACTGCACACGACACGGGGGAGTCGAGGGAGGGGCGCGTCATGGGGGCGGAGCAGATCAGGCGGTGGGAATCGGGCGCACTCGCCCATGCCGTCACGGACCCGTTCGGACAGGGCCCTCTGCCCTGGCTGCGCGGGTCGGAGAACTACTTCGACGACACCGGCCACGTCGTCCCCTGGTATGCCGACGCGACCCTCGCCCGCGGCGGCAGCGGCGGTCCGCGTACGGCCGACGACGTGCACCGCCAGATCAAGGGCTTCACGTCGAGCGGAGCGGTCGCGCCCGGCGAGGCGATCGATTTCCACATCACCGTGGACCCGCCGCAGCAGTTCTCGGTCGACATCTACCGCATCGGTCATTACGCCGGCGAGGGTGCCACCAAGATCACCACCAGTCCGCGGCTCTCCGGCATCGTCCAGCCGGCCCCGCTCACCGCCGACCGGACCGTCTCCTGCCACCACTGGTGGCAGTCCTGGCGCCTCCAGATCCCGTCCTTCTGGTCGATCGGCGCGTACGTCGCCGTCCTCACCACCGCCGACGGCTACCGCTCCCACATCCCCTTCACCGTCCGCGACGACCATCCCGCCGACCTTCTCCTCGTCCTTCCGGACGTGACCTGGCAGGCGTACAACCTCTACCCCGAGGACGGCCGGACGGGCGCCAGCCTCTACCACGCGTGGGACGAGCAGGGCCGTCTGCTCGGCGAGGAGGACGCGGCGGTCACCGTCTCCTTCGACCGCCCCTACGCGGGGGCCGGCCTGCCCCTGCACGTGGGGCACGCCTACGACTTCATTCGCTGGGCCGAGCGGTACGGCTACGACCTCGCGTACGCCGAGACCCGTGACCTGCACGCCGGCCGCGTCGACCCCACCCGATACCGCGGCCTGGTCTTCCCCGGCCACGACGAGTACTGGTCCGTGCCGATGCGCAAGACGGTCGAACTCGCCCGCGACCAGGGCACGTCGCTCGTCTTCCTCTCCGCCAACACCATGTACTGGCAGGTCGAGCTGGGCCCCTCCCCGTCGGGCGTCCCCGACCGGCTGCTGACCTGCCGCAAGCGCCGCGGTCCCGGCCGTCCGGCTCTCTGGCGCGAGGTCGACCGCTCGGAGCAGCAGCTGCTCGGCCTGCTGTACGCGGGCAGGGTGCCCGAACCGCACCCCCTGGTCGTCCGGAACGCGGACCACTGGCTCTGGGAGTCCACCGGCGCGGGCGACGGCGACGAGATCCAGGGCCTGGTCGCCGGCGAGGCGGACCGCTACTTCCCGCGCACCGCGCTGCCCGAGCACGACGGCCGGATCCTCCTCGCCCACTCGCCCTACCAGGACAGCGAAGGGGCGCTGCGCCACCAGGAGACCTCCCTCTACCGGTCCCCGTCCGGCGCCTGGGTCTTCGCCTCCGGCACGTTCGCCTGGTCGCCCGCCCTGGACCGGCCGGGCCATGTCGATCCACGGATCCAGCGCGCCACCGCGAACCTCCTGGACCGCATCTGCAAGCGGGACTGAGCGAAGAACGACAGGCCGGGGGCGGGGCCGGGCGACGCCCCCACGCCAGGATGCGAGAGAATCGAAGCGCTCCTGGATCAACCTACGCGGAGGAACCGTGTCCGGATTTGTAGAAAAGCCCGAGCCTGTTCAGGTCCCGGGCCTGACCCACCTCCACACGGGCAAGGTGCGTGACCTCTACCAGAACGAGGCCGGCGACCTCGTCATGGTGGCCAGCGACCGTATGTCCGCGTACGACTGGGTCCTGCCCACCGAGATCCCCGACAAGGGCCGGGTCCTGACCCAGCTCTCGCTCTGGTGGTTCGATCAGCTGTCCGACCTCGCCCCCCACCACGTCGTGTCGACCGACCTGCCGGCGGGTGCCCCCGCCGACTGGGCGGGCCGCACGCTCGTCTGCAAGTCGCTGCGGATGGTCCCCGTCGAGTGCGTGGCCCGCGGCTATCTGACCGGGTCGGGGCTCGTCGAGTACAAGGAGTCGCGTACGGTCTGCGGCCTCGCACTGCCCGAGGGGCTGAGCGACGGCTCCGAGCTGCCCGCCCCCATCTTCACGCCGGCCACCAAGGCCGCCGTCGGCGAGCACGACGAGAACGTGAGCTACGAGGAGGTCGCCCGCCAGGTCGGCGCGGAGACGGCGGCCCATCTGCGGCAGCTGACCCTCGCCGTCTACAGCCGGGCCCGCGACATCGCCCGCGAGCGCGGCATCATCCTGGCCGACACCAAGTTCGAGTTCGGCTTCGAGTCCACCCCGCACGGCGACCGGCTCGTCATCGCCGACGAGGTGCTGACCCCGGACTCGTCCCGCTTCTGGCCGGCCGCGAGCTGGGAGCCGGGCCGCGCCCAGCCGTCGTACGACAAGCAGTTCGTCCGTGACTGGCTGACCTCGGCCGCCTCCGGCTGGGACCGCACGAGCGAGCGCCCGCCGCCCGCCCTGCCGCAGGAGATCGTCGACGCGACCCGGGCGAAGTACCTGGAGGCGTACGAGCTGCTCACCGGCACCCCCTGGCACTGACCGGCACGCCGGTGCCGGAACGCGAGGAAGCCCCCGGTCGGATCGACCGGGGGCTTCCTCTTATGGAGCGGACGACGAGATTCGAACTCGCGACCCTCACCTTGGCAAGGTGATGCTCTACCAACTGAGCCACGTCCGCATGCGCCGTAGCGCGGAGCCAACTATACCCAACCTTTCTCCCGCGCGAGACGCACCGCCGTATGACGGTTCTCGGCACCCAGCTTCGTGGCGGCCGAGGAGAGGTAGTTCCGGACGGTCCCCTGCGAGAGCGAGGCCCGCTCGGCGATCTCCGCGACCGGCGCCCCGTCCGCCGCGAGCTCCAGGACCTCGGCCTCCCGCGCGGTCAGCGGGGAGTCCCCGGCGGAGATCGCGTCGGCCGCCAACTCCGGGTCCACGTAACGGTTTCCGGCGTGCACGGTACGAATGATCTCCGCCAGCCGCTGGGCGCTGACGGTCTTCGGGACGAAGCCCCGCACCCCGGCGGCGAGGGCCCGCTTGAGATGCCCGGGACGGCCGTGACCGGTCACGATCATGGTCCGGCACTCGGGCACCTCGTCCCGTACGGATGTGGCGACCTTCACACCGTCGGCGCCCGGCATCTCCAGATCGAGGACCGCGACATCGGGCCGGTGCGCGCGGACCATGGCCAGGGCCTCGGGACCGCTGGCGGCCTGGGCGACGACCACGAGGTCGTCCTCCAGGGCGAGCAGGGCGGCGAGCGCGCCCCGGATCAGATGCTCGTCGTCGGCGAGCAGGACCCGTACGGTCACGACGCCTCCCTCTCGGCCGGCGGGCGCGCGGAGACGAGACCGGCACCGGAACCGGAACCCGAACCGGCCCCATCATCGGCCCCGGACCCCTCAGCGGTCCCGGCCCCGGACACCGAAGCGGTGGCCCCGGACACCGAGCCGGTCCCGGGAAGCGGAACCCGCGCCCGCACGCGGAACGTGCCGCCTTCCGCCGGACCCGCCTCCAAGGAGCCGGCCACCGCCGAGAGCCGCTCCCGCAGCCCGGCGAGCCCGGAGCCGCCGACCCGTGGCCCCGGCACCTCGCGCCCCCCGTCCTCGACGCCGTCCTTCACGCCGTCGTTCTCGACGGTGAGCAGCACCGAACCCTCCTCTCCCCGCAGGGTGATCGTGCAGCGCGACGGGTCGCCGTGCCGCAGGACGTTCGTCGTGGTCTCCCGGACCACCCAGCCGAGTGCCGACCGCACCTCGGCCGGCAGCTCCAGCTCCACCGAGTCCACCGCGCAGGTGATCCCGGCGGCGTTCAGCACTCCGCGCGCGCCCTCCAGCTCGACCCGCAGATCGGCCTCCCGGTAGCCGCGCACGACATCGCGGACCTCCCGCTGGGACTCCCGGGCGATGCGCTGCACCTCGATCATCTGGTCCACGGCCTCGGGGCGTTCGCGGCGGGCGAGCTGGACGGCGAGTTCGCTCTTCAGCGCGATCACCGAGAGGTTGCGGCCCATGACGTCGTGGAGGTCGCGCCCGAAGCGGAGCCGCTCCTCGGCGACGGCGAGGCGGGCCTTCAGCTCCCTGGACCGCTCCAGTTCCCAGACCACCTTCATCAGCCAGCCGGAGAATCCGCACGCGGCCACGAGTCCCCCGCCGCTGAACAGGATGCCGACCGCGTAGCCGGCGGCCTCCGCCGGGCCGATGCCCATCACGGCGACCACGGCGCCGGTGGTGAGCGCGGCGAGCGGGGCCACGTACAGCATGTGCCGGACCCGGTCCATGCACAGGACCAGGGCGCCCAAGCTGAAGGTGATCGTGCCGGTGACGATGCTCGCGGCGACCGATCCGTCGGCGAGGACACCCGTGGCGCGCAGCACGATCGCCGTCAGCGCGCCGGCCGCGGTGAGGGCCACGACCGCCGTCGCCGGCCGGACGGGCCGCTCGCGCCGGCCCGCGATCCAGTCGAGCGCCCGCGAGCTGAGCACGGCGGTCAGGACGGCGTGCACGCAGACCAGCAGCCCGAGGGCGAGTGCGAGGGGCAGACCGAGAGGGCTGCGTTCCTTCTGCGCGAGCGGCACGCCGCCGATGGCGGCGATCTCCAGCAGCGCGAAGAAGTGGAAGGTCCACCGGGTGTACAGCTCGACCTTGGCCGCGCTGCTGCGGCCGACCCACCACCCCGTCAGCCTGGACACCGGCCGCCCCCGTTCCTCGCGTCGTTCGCGATCGTTCCTAGCGTCGCGGTTCCCAGCGGAACCACCGCTGGACAGCAAACACGGTGAGGGCGCCCCAGGCCAGCGTGGTGAGGGCGGCGGTCAGCAGGTCCCCGGCGCCGACGCCCCCGAACCAGCCGGCGCGGACGAACTCCATGACGCCACTCAGCGGCAGCAGCGCGCAGACGTCGGCGACCGCGTCGGGCAGGACCTCGCGCGGGACCATCATTCCCGAGCCCATCGCCGAGACGAGGAAGAAGGGCAGGGTGGTGAGGCCGGCGCTCTCGACGTTGCGGGTGATGGCGGTGGTGGCGGCCGCCAGCCCGGCGAGCAGCCCCACGCCCGCGAGGAGCCCGACGAGCAGCAGGTCGGGCCGCTCGGGCGCCGCCACGTCGAGGACGGCGACCCCGCCGACCGTCAGCACGGCGCACTGGGCCAGCGCGATGGCGGTGGAGGGGAGCGCGGCGCCCGCGAGGATCTCCCGGTCGCTCGCCTCGCCGGTGCGCAGCCGCTTGAGGACCAGTTCCTCGCGCCGGGCGACGTAGGCGGAGACCAGGCCCATGTAGACGACGAGCACCAGGACGAGGCCGGTACCGCCGACGAGGGTGGCTCCGGCGACCCCCATGGGCAGTTCGTCGCCCAGCTGGGTGACCGACGAGCGCAGCACGAAGATCATCAGCAGCGGCATCAGCAGGGCGATGAAGAGGTTGTTCTTGTTCCGCCCGAGGAGGGTGAGTTCGGCGCGTCCGAGGGCGGTGAGCCGGGTGACGGAGGCGTTCATCGGGCACCTTCCAGGTCGGTCGCGTGCGAGGCGGTCGCCGCGTCGGGGGCGGCGTGGCCGGAGGCGATCTCCAGGAACGCCTCCTCCAGTGAGGCGGAACGGGCGTCGAGCGCCTCCAGGCGTACGCCGGCGCCCTGGGCCCAGGCCAGCAGCTCGGTGAGCGCGTCCTGGAGTTCGTGCGTACGGATCTCCACCCGGCGCCCGTCGGCCGCTGCCCGCAGTCCCAGGGGCAGCCGCGCGGCGGGGACGCCTTCGGGCAGGGTGAAACGGATGCGGGAGGGACGGGCGGCGGTGACCTCGGCGGGGGTGCCGGAGAGGACGATCCGGCCCTGGTGCATGATCGCGAGCTGGTCGGCCAGGGTCTCGGCCTCTTCGAGGTAGTGCGTGGTCAGGACCACGGTCGTACCGCCGTCCCGCAGCTCCCGCACCAGCCGCCAGGTGTCGCGCCGGCCTTCGGCGTCGAGGCCGGTGGTCGGCTCGTCGAGGAAGAGGACCTCGGGCCTGCCGAGGAGGGCGAGCGCCAGGTCGAGGCGTCGCCGTTCACCGCCGGAGAGCTGTTTGATCCGCACCCGGTCGCGGGCGCCGAGGCCGACCATGTCGAGGGCTTCGGCGGTGGGCCGGGCGCCGGTGGTGCAGCCGGCCCACATGCGTACGGTTTCGGCCACGGTCAGGTCGGACGGGAAGCCGCCTTCCTGGAGCATGACGCCGATCCGGGGGCGGACGGCGGTCCGTTCGCGGTACGGGTCGTGGCCGAGGACGCGGACGGTGCCGCCGCTGGGGGCGGCGAGTCCTTCCAGCAGCTCGACGGTGGAGGTCTTGCCGGCTCCGTTGGTCCCGAGCAGGGCGAAGACCTCGCCCTGGGGGACGGCGAAGGAGATGCCGTTGACGGCGTCGAAGCCGCCGGAGTAGGTCCGGCGGAGGTCCTCGGCCTCGATCACGTGGGTCATGGCTCCAGCCTTCCGCCGGGCGGGGGAGGTCGGCAGTGCGCGGTGTCATCGGCGTCCATGACAAATGTCAGGGCCGCCGTGCCGGGTGACCCCAGCCCTGTCCGGGCCGCCCGCCGGGGCCGGCCGCCGTGCCGCGCACCCCCGGGCCTCGTCCGGGCCGCGCACCCGATCTGCTCCCGGTCCCGTCGGCACCCCCGGCACCCCGGACCCCCGGCATCGCACACGAAGAAGCCCCCGGTCGGTTCGACCGGGGGCTTCCTCATATGGAGCGGACGACGAGATTCGAACTCGCGACCCTCACCTTGGCAAGGTGATGCTCTACCAACTGAGCCACGTCCGCATTGCTGCCGCTCGGCTTTCACCGGGCGGTGCGAGCACTACTCTACCTGATCCATCTCGCGGCTCTCGACCCTTTTCGGGGCGACGGCCAACGAGGTGATCGGTCAAGCGATGCAGAGCGGGTGACAGGAATTGCACACTGCGCCTTCCCCCTGGAAGGGGGATGTTCTACTACTGAACTACACCCGCACGCTGCGTGAGGTCCGGCCCTGCGGCCTCGCCCCTCGGCGTGCTCCAGACTCTAGCCGATCACCGGGGGTGCCGTGCAACTCGGTGGCCGACGGCGCGTCAGCGGGGCCGCTCAACCGGCCGCGCGAAAGGCCTCGTAGACCCGCTTCGGGATCCGGCCGCGGGCGGGCACGTCCATCTTGTTGGACTGCGCCCAGGCGCGCACCGCCGCCGGGTCGGGCTCGAGCGCGGTGTGCTTGTACGAAGTGACGGTCGCCGTGCCCGTACCGGCGGTCCGCCCCGGCCGCTTCCGCCCCGCGGCGAGGTAGGGAGCCAGCGCCTTGCGCAGTTTCTTTGCATTGGCGGGATTCAGGTCGATCTCGTACGTCTTCCCGTCCAGGCCGAACGCAACCGTTTCCGCCGCTTCTCCGCCGTCGATGTCGTCGGAGAGAGTGACCACTACTCGCTGAGCCACGGATATCGGTCCTTTCCTGCGGTCCGCCGCGGTGTCAGGGGGCTCTGAGGCGTCTCTGACGTGCGGTGATACCGACTTAACGGCTACCCCGGTGCAATGCTGCTTTCCTCTGTATTCCTTTGTACAGCGCCGGGCCTCGTATTGTGAAGCCCAGGCAATTGCATCAGCGTGTCCCGCGCAATGGGCGGGGCGGTATTTCTCTTGAATTTTCGGTGCGGGTCTTTGCGTCGTTTGTAGGGTCCTCCAGTTTTCTACTCGCGTAGAATTTGGAGGCAGGTACGCTGAGGGAACCGCCCACGCAACACACCACCGGGAGTGCCAGTGGCACGCGTCGTAGTCGACGTCATGCTCAAGCCGGAGATCCTCGACCCGCAGGGACAGGCGGTGCAGCGTGCACTGCCCCGCCTCGGGTTCGCCGGGATCGCCGACGTCCGCCAGGGGAAGCGCTTCGAGCTGGAGGTGGAGGGGCCGGTCGATGACGCCGCCCTCGCCCGCATCCATGAGATGGCCGAAACCTTCCTTGCCAACACCGTGATCGAGGACTTCGTCGTCAAGGTCGAGTCCGAGGTCTCCGCCGAGGTCACGTCGTGACCACACGCATCGGCGTCGTCACGTTCCCCGGAACGCTCGACGACCAGGACGCGCTGCGGGCCGCCCGTCTGGCGGGCGCCGAGCCCGTCTCGCTCTGGCACCGCGACAAGGACCTCAAGCAGGTCGACGCCGTGGTCCTGGCCGGCGGCTTCTCCTACGGCGACTACCTGCGGGCCGGAGCCATCTCCCGCTTCTCGCCGGTCATGGAGACGATCATCGAGCAGGCGAAGGCGGGCATGCCCGTCCTCGGTATCTGCAACGGCTTCCAGATCCTCACCGAGGCCCATCTGCTGCCGGGCGCGATGCTGCGCAACAACCACCTGCACTTCATCTGCCGCGACCAGAAGCTGCGGGTGGAGAACGCGGACACCGCCTGGACCGCGGACTACGAGCAGGGCCAGGAGATCCAGGTCCCGCTCAAGAACATGGACGGCCGGTACGTCGCCGACGAGCGGGTGCTCGACGAGCTGGAGGCCGAGGGGCGGGTCGCCTTCCGCTACCTGGACGTGAACCCCAACGGCTCGCTCCGTGACATCGCGGGCGTCACCAACGCCGCCGGCAACGTGGTCGGTCTCATGCCGCACCCCGAGCACGCCGTCGAGCCGCTGATCGGTACGGGTCGTACCGACGGCCTCGGATTCTTCACCTCGATCCTGAAGAAGCTGGTCAACGCATGACTCTCGACACCGTCAAGCACGCGGGCGAGACGCCCGACAGCGAGCAGCCGTGGAAGGAGCTCGGCCTCAAGGAGGACGAGTACGCGCGCATCCGCGAGATCCTCGGCCGCCGTCCCACCGGTGCCGAGCTCGCCATGTACTCCGTCATGTGGTCCGAGCACTGCTCGTACAAGAGCAGCAAGGTCCACCTGAAGCAGTTCGGCGAGAAGACCCCCGAGAACGACGCCATGCTCGTCGGCATCGGCGAGAACGCGGGCGTCGTCGACGTCGGCCAGGGGTACGCGGTCACCTTCAAGGTCGAGTCCCACAACCACCCGTCGTACATCGAGCCCTACCAGGGCGCGGCCACCGGCGTCGGCGGCATCGTCCGCGACATCCTCGCCATGGGCGCCCGCCCGGTCGCGGTCGTCGACCCGCTGCGCTTCGGCGCGGCCGACCACCCCGACACCAAGCGCGTGCTCCCCGGAGTCGTCGCGGGCATCGGCGGCTACGGCAACTGCCTGGGCCTGCCGAACATCGGCGGCGAGGTCGTCTTCGACGCGTGCTACCAGGGCAATCCGCTGGTCAACGCCGGCTGCATCGGCGTGATGAAGCACGAGGACATCCACCTCGCCAAGGCCTCCGGCCCCGGCAACAAGGTGATCCTCTACGGCGCCCGCACCGGCGGCGACGGCATCGGCGGTGTCTCCGTCCTCGCGTCGGAGACCTTCGACGACACCAAGCCGACGAAGCGCCCCGCCGTCCAGGTCGGCGACCCCTTCCAGGAGAAGCTCCTCATCGAGTGCACCCTGGAGATCTTCAAGGAGAAGCTGGTCGCCGGCATCCAGGACCTGGGTGGCGCCGGACTCTCCTGCGCGACCAGCGAACTCGCGAGCGCCGGCTCCGGCGGCATGCGGGTCGAGCTGGACCGGGTCCACCTGCGCGACGCGACCCTCTCGCCCGAGGAGATCCTCATGAGCGAGTCGCAGGAGCGCATGTGCGCGATCGTCGAGCCCGAGCACGTCGACCGCTTCCTGGAGATCTGCGAGAAGTGGGACGTCATCGCCACCGTCATCGGTGAGGTGACCGAGGGCGAGCGCCTGGAGATCTTCTGGCACGGCGAGCAGATCGTCGACGTGCCGCCGCGCTCCGTCGCCCACGAGGGCCCGACCTACCACCGGCCGTACGCCCGCCCGGAGTGGCAGGACGCGCTCCAGGCCGACGACGCGGGCAAGCTGCCCCGGCCGCAGACCGGCGAGGAGCTGAAGGACCAGGTCCTGAGGCTGGTCTCCTCTCCGAACCAGGCGTCGAAGTCGTGGATCACGGACCAGTACGACCGGTTCGTGCAGGGCAACACCGTCCTGGCGCAGCCCGAGGACGCGGGCATGGTCCGGATCGACGCCGAGACCAACCTCGGTGTCGCCATGGCGACCGACGGCAACGGCCGCTACGCCAAGCTCGACCCGTACACGGGCGCGCAGCTCGCGCTGGCGGAGGCGTACCGCAACGTCGCCGCCTCCGGCGCCAAGCCGCTGGCGATCTCGGACTGCCTGAACTTCGGTTCGCCCGAGGACCCGGCCGTGATGTGGCAGTTCGCCGAGGCCACCCGCGGTCTGGCGGACGGCTGCCTGCAGCTCGGCACCCCGGTGACCGGCGGCAACGTCTCGCTGTACAACCAGACCGGCGACATCGCCATCCACCCGACGCCGGTCGTGGCCGTGCTCGGTGTGATCGACGACGTCAACCGCCGCACGCCGATCGCCTTCGCGGAAGAGGGCCAGCTCCTCTACCTGCTCGGCGACACGCGCGAGGAGTTCGGCGGCTCGGCCTGGTCCGAGGTCGTCCACCAGCACCTCGGCGGTCTGCCGCCGGCCGTGGACCTCGACCGGGAGAAGCTGCTCGGCGAGATCCTGATCTCCGCCTCCCGCGACGGCATGATCGACGCGGCGCACGACCTGTCCGACGGCGGACTGGTCCAGGCGGTCGTGGAGTCCTGCCTGCGCGGCGGCACCGGCGCGCGCCTGGTCGTCCCGGACGGCCTGGACGCCTTCACCTTCCTCTTCAGCGAGTCGGCGGGCCGTGCGGTCGTCGCCGTCCCGCGCAGCGAGGAACTCCGCTTCACCGACATGTGCGGCGCGCGGGGCCTGCCCGCCGCCCGGATCGGCGTCGTGGACGGTGACGAGATCGACGTGCAGGGCGAGTTCAGCATCGCGCTGGACGAGCTGCGCACGGCGCACGAGGCGACGATCCCGGGCCTGCTCGCCTGAGCGGCGCCCGAGTCCCGTGACACGGGAGCCCTCGTCCGGACCCTCGGTCCTGGGCGGGGGCTTTCCTGTCGCGTGCCGCCCGGGGGTCGATCCGGATGGCGGGCCCTAATCCGCCTTGCCCCAGAAGGCGTCGGACTCGTCGATGTCCTCGACGCACTCGTCGATGTCGCTGATCTTCCCGCCCACGATGGTGAAGATCAGGGCGCCCTTCAGCTCGATGCCCCGGTCGCCGCGCTCGGCGTAGAACTTGTTCGCCGCGACGGCGTGGCCGCGGCCGTCGACGGAGACGCTGTCCACCTCCACCCGCATCTTGCCGCCGGTGAGTTCGAACATCCTCCGGTACATGCCGAGGACGTTGTCCCGGCCCTTGAAGTGCCCGGAGATCTGGCTCTCGCCCGGCGTGTGGTGCGTACAGTCCGACGTCATCAGCGAGCCGACGGTCTCCATGTCTCCTCGGGACCACGCCTCGAAGCCCCGGCGGACCAGGACGCTGTCAGGGTGTTCGGCCATGGCTGTTCGACCCCTCTCGTACGCGTAGGTGTGCTGGAAGCCCTCCCCCTCAAGTCTCCGACTAGGCTCGCTCCCATGCCACCGGCCAGAAAGCGCACCCGCAGCTACGACTCCGCCAAGACCCGGGCCGCCGTGCTCGCGCAGTTCCGGAACGTACGCGAGGCGGTGACGGCGCTGCCGCCCGAGCGGCTCGACGGGCCGACCCGGCTGGGGGAGTGGACCGTACGGGACCTGGCCGCCCATCTCACGATGGTGCTCGGCTCCGTCTCCCGGTACCTCGGCGAGCCTGAGCCGGCCAGGCGGGAACTCGCCCTGCCGGACTGGCCGTCGGCCACGGTGACGGCCGCCGCGCGGATCGACGAGGACACCCGGGCGGTCGACACCGCCGACCTGGCCGGGCTGTACGCGCGGACACAGGCGCTGTACGAGGAGCGGATCGCCGGGGCCGGCGACGAGCGGCTCGTCCCCACGCGGTTCGGGGCGATGCGGCTGGCGGACTTCCTGGTCACCCGGGCCCTCGAACTCGTCGTGCACACCGACGACCTGAACGCGGCGACCGGGCTCGCCGTCCCGTTCGACCGGCAGGCGCTCGCCGCGTGCGCGCGGCTGCTCGCCGACGCGCTGGCGGTGAAGGCGCCGGGCGGCGCGGTCGAGGTGCGTGTCCCGCCCCACGCGGTCGTCCAGTGCGTGGAGGGCCCCCGGCACACCCGGGGCACCCCGCCCAACGTGGTGGAGACGGACCCCCTCACCTGGATCCGCCTGGCCACCGGCCGTACGACCTGGGCGCGGGCCCGGGACGAGGGGAAGGTCGCCGCGAGCGGCGAACGGGCGGACCTGTCCGGTCTGCTGCCGGTCCTGGGCTGACCGGGCGGGGTCCGG
This sequence comes from Streptomyces sp. NPDC053755, assembly GCF_040677675.1. NCBI lineage: Bacteria > Bacillati > Actinomycetota > Actinomycetes > Kitasatosporales > Streptomycetaceae > Streptomyces > Streptomyces sp. NPDC053755. Next base: position 612,877 of record NZ_JBFASK010000001.1, read on the forward strand.
CCGCCGTACCAGTGCGGAGAGCTGGGCGGAACCGTTCCTACCGCCCGTCCGTCACATCTCCATGCTGAAGACACGTACCACCGCAGCCACCGCCGTTCTGGCCTCGCTCGTCGTGCTCTCGGCGTGCGGCAGCGAGAAGCCCGGCTCGGACCCCGGCGCCGGCACGGTCGCCCCCGACGTCCCGGTCACCGGAGTCCACTGGGCCTTCGACTCCATGACGGTGGCGGGCAAGGAGACCCGTGCCCCCGCCGGCGCCCACGTCGAGATCGCCAAGGACGGCCAGGCCAAGGGAGACAGCGGGTGCAACGGCTTCGGAGCCGAGGTGGCGGTCGAGGGCGACAAGGTCACCGTCAAGCAGGGCGTGGGCACCGAGATGGCCTGTCCCGGTGAGCGGGGAGCCTTCGAGGCAGGACTTCGGAAGGCGTTCGCCGGTCCGCTGAAGGCCAGGCTCGACGGCGACCGGCTCACCCTCAGCTCGTCGGACGGCGGGACCGTCCTCACGCTGACCTCCGAGCCGCCCGCCGCCCTGAACGGCACCACCTGGACCGTCGACTCCCTCCTCGCCGGGGACACCGCGTCCTCCGTTCCCAAGGGCGCCGAGGGCAAGGCGCACTTCGTGATCGACAAGGACGGCAAGGTCCGGGGCAGCCTGGGCTGCAACCGGTTCACCACGACCGCGAAGATCTCCGGCAAGACGGTCGCGTTCGGGGACGTCACGACCACCCGCATGATGTGCACGGGCCCGCAGATGAAGCTGGAGACCGAGCTGTACGAGGTGTTCGGCGGCTCGGCGACGTACGAGCTGCGCCACCGCGGACTCACCCTCACCACCGCCGACGGCAAGGGCTTCGCGGCGACGGCGAAGCCCGCCGCCCCCGCGAAGCCCTAGCCGAACAGTCCCCCCGCCCCCGCTCAGCCGCAGGTCCGCCGGGCCCCGGGCCGGGGCTTCTATGCCTGGTACGGGAGCAGGCCGGCGTCCGTCCGTTCCCAGGCGGCACGGAGATCGGCGAGGAGTTCCTTCTCATACGGCGCCCGGTCGGCCTGTTCGCGGGCGTCCTCGGTGAGGTGGAAGAGCTGGTCGCGGCCGCTCTTGCCGCGGTAGTACTTCCACTCGCCGCGGCGCAGGGCCCGCTCGCCCCGCACCCGCCAGAACAGGTCGCGCTCGCCGATCTCCTCGCCCCTCAGCAGGTGCCCGGCGAGGCTCGTGCCGTCCAGGGGGTAGGCGGGGTGGGGCCGGGCCCCGCCCAGCTCCAGGAGGGTCGCGGTCCAGTCGGGGGTGAAGACGGGCAGGTCGCTGACCTGGCCGCCGTCGATCCGGGCCGGCCAGCGGAGGACCGACGGCACACGGATGCCGCCTTCCTGGAGGGAGCCCTTGTTGCCCGCGAGCGGCCAGTTGTAGGAGAAGCGCTCGCCGCCGTTGTCGCTGGCGAAGAAGACGAGGGTGTCGCGCTCCTGCCCGGACCGCTTCAGGGCCTTGAGGACCTCCCCGACCGACCGGTCGAGGTCCTCGACCATCTCCTTGTACTTCTCGACCGAACCGCCGTCCTGGTGCCACAGGGCGCTGCGGTCGCCCGCCTTGATGCGCCGGACGATCTCGGCGCTCGCCTCCTCGTCGCCGTCGGCGACCCAGGGCCAGTGGGGGGTGGTGAAGTTCAGGTTGAGCAGCCAGGGCCGCTCGCCGTGGTCGCGGGTCACGTACTCGGCGGCCCGCTCGGTCAGGACGCGGGTGTAGTAGCGCAGGTCCTTGTACGGGGCGTCGCCTTCGTAGAGGTCGTACTCGCCGCCGAGGCCGAGCTTGGAGTAGTACTCCAGGGCTCCGCCGAAGTTGCCGAAGAACTCGTCCCAGCCGGAGCGGGTGGGGGAGTAGTCGGGGAGGTAGCCGCAGTGCCACTTGCCGATGAGGGCGGTGGCGTAGCCGGCCTCGCGCAGCCGGGAGGCGAGGGTGGGGTGGGTGGGTTCGAGGCCGACGGACCGGTCGGCGATGGGCTCGGCGAGGCCGCCTCGCGTACGGCCGGGGTAGCGGCCGGTGTAGAGGCTGAAGCGGGTCGGCGAGCAGGTCGCGGAGCCGGAGTAGGCGTCGGTGAAGCGGACGCCCTGGCGGGCGAGTCGGTCGAGGTGGGGGGTGCGGATGTGGGGCGATCCGTACGAGGAGAGGTCGGCCCAGCCGAGGTCGTCGCCCAGGATGAAGAGGATGTTCGGCCGTCGGGAGGGCTGCCGCCCGGTCGCGGCCCTGAAGGGGCGCTCCTCCTGGCCGGCGGCCGCCGCGACGGGTGCCCCCGCGCCGATCGCGGTGGCGGCGGCGGCCCCGACGGCGGCCCCGCCGAAGGCGCGGCGGGAGAAGGGGGGCTGGGGAGTGGGCATGGAGACTCCTCGGAGGCGCGCGGGCGCGCGGTGCGGATACACGGGGGCAGGGGGAAGGGCGTGCGTGGAAGCGCCCTGCCCGGGGGCAGGGCGGGTGCCTGAAGCCCCGGGGGGCGCGGGAGAGAGCGGACATGGTGGGGGCCGGCACGGCGGGGTGCCGGTGCGCGCAGACGGCCCGCCGCGAGGGGCGCGGGCGGGATCAGGGCCGGCGGTCCTGCGCCGGGCGCGGGCGACGGGTCGCCCCGTCCGGCCCGCCGCCGTACTCAGGAGTGGCGTGGGGCAGTCACGGGATACGTCGGTACACCGGGCGGAACGCGGGATTCAGGCGCGCGCGGGTCGTTCAGAGGCAGCGACAGATCGCGCTGGCGACACGGACCAGGTCCACGTGTCGGCGCGCGACGAGGGTGACCGAGCGGTCACGCAGGGGCTGCATGGGGCAGGAGCCTGGCCCAGAGCGCGTGCACCTGTCAACGACGTCCCGGTCCCTGGGACGCCCCCAGGGGGCCGCCCCACTGCGAACTGCGTCACATCCGGGGGGCTCCGGCGTTCGCATTACCGGCGAGTAGGGCTCGCTCGGCCGGTACGCGCCATGGGGGCCGAGCCCGTCTGCCCCTTGGCCCCCGGCCCCGTCCGCGGCCGTACCGCACCAGGCTGTCGATCAGTTCGTGCGATCGCACCAATACCGGACCCCGCGTATTTCGCCAATTCGGACCAGTGGTCGATCTCGCCTACACTCGGAGACGTGCCACGTGGTGACGGTCGACTCAATCACGATCTGCTTCCCGGCGAGAAGGGCCCCCAGGACGCTTGCGGCGTCTTCGGTGTCTGGGCTCCGGGTGAAGAGGTCGCAAAGCTCACGTACTTCGGGCTCTACGCCCTCCAGCATCGGGGCCAGGAATCCGCGGGTATCGCGGTAAGCAACGGCTCCCAGATCCTCGTCTTCAAGGACATGGGCCTGGTGTCCCAGGTCTTCGACGAGACCTCTCTCGGTTCCCTCCAAGGTCACATCGCGGTCGGTCACGCCCGCTACTCGACCACCGGTGCCTCCGTGTGGGAGAACGCGCAGCCGACGTTCCGGGCGACCGCCCGGGGCTCCATCGCGCTCGGCCACAACGGCAACCTGGTGAACACGGCGCAGCTCGCCGAGATGGTCGCCGACCTTCCGAAGCAGGAGGGCCGCACGACCCGTGTGGCGGCGACCAACGACACCGACCTGCTGACGGCGCTCCTCGCCGCCCAGGTCGACGAGGACGGCAAGCCGCTCACCATCGAGCAGGCCTCCGCGAAGATCCTGCCCGAGGTCCGGGGCGCCTTCTCCCTCGTCTTCATGGACGAGCACACGCTCTACGCGGCCCGTGACCCGCAGGGCATCCGCCCGCTGGTCCTCGGCCGTCTCGAGCGCGGCTGGGTCGTCGCCTCCGAGTCCGCCGCCCTCGACATCTGCGGTGCCAGCTACGTCCGCGAGGTCGAGCCGGGCGAGATGATCGCGATCGACGAGAACGGCATCCGCACCTCGCGATTCGCGGAAGCGAAGCCCAAGGGCTGTGTCTTCGAGTACGTCTACCTCGCCCGCCCGGACACCGACATCGCCGGACGGAACGTCTACCTCTCCCGTGTGGAGATGGGACGGCGCCTCGCCAAGGAGGCCCCGGTCGAGGCGGATCTCGTCATAGCGACGCCGGAATCCGGCACTCCGGCCGCGATCGGCTACGCCGAGGCCAGCGGCATCCCCTTCGGCGCGGGCCTGGTGAAGAACGCCTACGTCGGCCGCACCTTCATCCAGCCCTCCCAGACCATCCGCCAGCTGGGCATCCGGCTGAAGCTGAACCCCCTCAAGGAAGTCATCAAGGGGAAGAAGCTCGTGGTCGTCGACGACTCGATCGTCCGCGGCAACACCCAGCGCGCCCTCGTCCGGATGCTCCGCGAGGCGGGCGCCGCCGAGGTCCACATCCGGATCTCCTCCCCGCCCGTGAAGTGGCCGTGCTTCTTCGGCATCGACTTCGCGACCCGCGCGGAGCTGATCGCCAACGGCATGTCGGTCGAGGAGATCGGCACGTCGCTCGGCGCGGACTCCCTCTCGTACATCTCCCTCGACGGGATGATCGAGGCGACCACCATCCAGAAGCCGAATCTCTGCCGTGCCTGCTTCGACGGCGAGTACCCGATGGAGCTTCCGGACCCGGAACTGCTCGGCAAGCAGCTCCTGGAGACCGAACTGGCCGCCGGCCCCGCCGCCACCGCGGCCGCCGACGCGCTGCGTCGCCCGTAGGGCCCGCTGCACACCCCCGCAGTACGACACGAAAGCTCTGAACCCATGTCTCAGACCACCGGTGCCAGCTACGCGAGCGCGGGCGTCGACATCGAAGCGGGCGACCGCGCCGTCGAACTCATGAAGGAGTGGGTGAAGAAGACGCAGCGCCCCGAGGTCCTCGGCGGCCTGGGCGGCTTCGCCGGCCTCTTCGACGCCTCCGCCCTCAAGCGCTACGAGCGTCCGCTGCTCGCCTCCGCCACCGACGGCGTCGGGACGAAGGTCGACATCGCCCGCCAGCTCGGCGTGTACGACACGATCGGGCACGACCTGGTCGCGATGGTCATGGACGACATCGTCGTCTGCGGCGCCGAGCCGCTCTTCATGACCGACTACATCTGCGTCGGCAAGGTCCACCCCGAGCGGGTCGCCGCCATCGTCAAGGGCATCGCCGAGGGCTGCGTCCTGGCCGGCTGCGCCCTGGTCGGCGGGGAGACCGCCGAACACCCCGGCCTGCTCGGCCCGGACGACTTCGACGTCGCCGGCGCCGGTACGGGCGTGGTGGAGGCGGACCGGCTGCTCGGCCCCGATCGCATCCGTACGGGTGACGCCGTGATCGCCATGGCGTCGTCCGGCCTTCACTCCAACGGGTACTCGCTCGTCCGCCACGTGGTCTTCGACCGCGCCGGGATGACCCTGGACCAGCGGGTCGACGAGTTCGGCCGGACCCTGGGCGAGGAGCTCCTGGAGCCGACGAAGATCTACTCCCTGGACTGCCTGGCGCTCACCCGGACCGCCGAGGTGCACGCCTTCAGCCACATCACCGGAGGCGGCCTGGCCGCCAACCTGGCGCGGGTGATCCCGGACGGCCTGCGCGCCACGGTCGACCGCTCGACCTGGACGCCGGGCGCCGTCTTCGACCTGGTCGGCAAGGCCGGCCGGGTGGAGCGCCTGGAGCTGGAGAAGACGCTGAACATGGGCGTCGGCATGATGGCCGTCGTCCCGGCCGAGTCCGTGGACGTGGCCCTGACCGCGCTCCAGGACCGCGGCGTCGAGGCGTGGGTCGCGGGCGAGATCACCGAGCGCGGCGACCACACGACGGGCGCCGAGCTGGTCGGGGACTACGCGAAGTAGAACGGCCGCGGGCGGTCCGGAGTCGTCTCCGGGCCGCCCGTACCGCTCTCCGGTGCGGGCGTGACCCGTGCGCGAGGCCCGTTTTGGGGCCCGTGCGGCTCATGTGTCCACGCAGCACAGAAACCCGGTCCGGGTGACCCCGGACCGGGTTTCTCTCGTTGAAGAGGTCAAGCGCGACGCTGGGACGAGGCGCCGGGACCGGACTGGTCGTCCTCGTCCTCGTCGTCCGTGTTGTAGAGATCCGCGTACTGTGCGTACGGGTCGTCCTCTTCGTCGTCGTCCTCGAACGGCTCGCCATTCGGCGGCTGACTCGAAGTCGAAGCGCCCAGCTCGCTGGCCAGACGCGACAGGTCAGTCCCGCCGCTGCTGTACTTCAGCTGGCGGGCGACCTTCGTCTGCTTGGCCTTTGCCCGGCCGCGCCCCATGGCTCGACCCCCTCGGTGACGGGGCTCGACGGCCCCAGAGTCTTGACACGCGTTCATGGTTCGGATCGGACTCTCGTAAGAGAGACCGGTCCGTAGGGCTTCAACGGTACCTGCTTCCGTGGCCATACGGTACGCCGCACGCATCACATGCCTCGGTACAGAACCATCGAGGTGCCCTGTCCTCGCTGGTCAATCGCGATTTTAACCTCTTCTGGCGGGCCGACCCGCCGACCGGGGTGAGTCATGTCTCGCTCTGGACGAACGTCCAAAGAGCGGTCGGCGGGCCGGCCCTGTCAAGAATCAGCCGCGGCGAGCCTCGGCCATGCGCTGCTCGGCGATGCGGTCGGCGGCGGCGGCCGGCGGGATGCCGTCCGCCTTCGCACGTGCGAATATCGCCAGCGTGGTGTCGAAGATCTTCGAGGCCTTCGCCTTGCACCGGTCGAAGTCGAAGCCGTGCAGCTCGTCGGCGACCTGGATCACGCCTCCGGCGTTCACGACGTAGTCGGGCGCGTAGAGGATCCCGCGGTCCGAGACGTCCTTCTCGACGCCGGGGTGCGCGAGCTGGTTGTTGGCCGCGCCGCAGACGATCTTCGCGGTCAGGACCGGCACGGTGTCGTCGTTCAGGGCGCCGCCGAGGGCGCAGGGGGCGTAGATGTCCAGGCCCTCGACACGGATCAGCGCGTCGGTGTCGGCGACGACCGAGACCTGCGGGTACTTGTCGGTGATGCGGCGCACGGACTCCTCGCGGACGTCCGTGACGATGACCTCGGCGCCGTCCTGCAGGAGGTGCTCCACGAGGTAGTGGCCGACCTTGCCGACGCCCGCGACGCCGACCTTGCGGCCGCGCAGGGTGGGGTCGCCCCACAGGGTCTGCGCGGAGGCGCGCATGCCCTGGAAGACGCCAAAGGCCGTGAGGACCGAGGAGTCCCCGGCGCCGCCGTTCTCGGGGGAGCGGCCGGTGGTCCACTGGTTGGCGCGGGCCACGACGTCCATGTCCGCGACGTAGGTGCCGACGTCGCAGGCCGTGACGTACCGGCCGCCGAGGGAGGCCACCATCCGCCCGTAGGCGAGCAGCAGCTCCTGCGTCTTGATCCTCTCCGGGTCGCCGATGATCACGGCCTTGCCGCCGCCGTGGTCGAGACCGGCCATGGCGTTCTTGTACGACATCCCCCGGGAGAGGTTGAGCGCGTCGGCGACGGCCTCCGCCTCGGTGGCGTACGGGTAGAACCGGGTGCCGCCGAGGGCGGGGCCCAGGGCGGTGGAGTGGATGGCGATGACGGCCTTGAGGCCGGAGGCGCGGTCCTGGCACAGCACGACTTGCTCGTGGCCGCCCTGCTCCGACTGGAACAGGGTGTGCAGCACGTCAGTAGGAACGTCAGGAACGCCGGTCACATCGGTCACGGTGGTGACTCCCAAGTAAGAAGCGGCGATGGGGAGGTCCTCCTGCGGGTGGGGAGGACCGGTTCGGCAAGAGGGTAAGTCCTACGCGTGCGTAGATCGGCCGCAGTGCTCAGGATCACCCACTCCCGGAGTACCTCCGTGGAAGGATTTGCGACATGTCGGTCGCTTCTTCGGTCCTCGTCCCGTACGCCTCCTATCTGCGCGTGTACGAGCCGCTGGCGGCCTTCCCCGAGCCGGAGAGAGGGGAGTGGGCGCGGTACGCGCGCCGGGTGGACGTCCCGACCGCACAGGACGAACTGCGGCGTTCGCTGGCGGACCTGGTGCCGGTGCCGCCGGTGCCCGTGCCGGTCCACGAGAGCCGGGACGCGTTCGTGGCGCTCCTGGACGGCGTGGTCGTGATCTGCCCGTGGCGCACCCGGCTGCGGGGCTGGATGGCCCTGGAGGAGCTGGCGGCGGGCTGGGAGCTGCCCGGGCCGGTGCTGGACGCGATGGTGCCGCCGGTGGTGCGCGGGCAGGTGGCGGCGGACCACGAGCGGTGGCGGGAGCGGAACCCGGACGCGCGGCCGTGGATCCGTTCGGCGGTCTGGCAGGTGCCGGTGCGCTGGTTCACCCTTTTCGCGGACGAGGAGCGGGAGTACGCGCCGGGGAGGCCGGGCGGGGTGGACGGGGCGGGGGCCGAGCCGCCGGTCCTGCGCTACCGCACGCCGATGGTGCAGGCGCGGCGCCGGCTGGCGCGGACGCTGCGGGCGCTGCGGGAGTCGGCCGAGGAGGGGCCGCTGGCCGAGGGTCTGGTCGAGGTGGGCCGCTGGCTGGAGGAGTTCCACCCGCGCTCCCTGGTGGAGCTGGACTACGGCGGCCTGGTGCACGCCGTGCCGGCGGAGCGCCTGGCGGACGACCGGTCGGCGGCGGACGTCGCCGAGGGGATCGCGGCGCTGCGGGACGGCGACGGCGAGGGCGCGAGCGAGGCGTACGGGCGGCTGGCGGAGCGGTGGCGGGAGGTCCGGAACCTGCGGTTCGCGAACTGATCATCGACAGGAGGCACCCGCCTGGTAAATGATCTTCAAGCGCCTCGGGGTGCCGGTCCGCCGGGCATCGGGACGTAGGTCCCGATCCGGGCCTTTGGCTCAAGCGTGACGGACAGCACTTACCGCGCCCTTGCGCCCATCGCCCACCCTCGTGCCAAAATAGGACAAGGAGTCCGGGGAGGGTTCCTTCCGTCCATCTATGGGCGGAACGCTCAGCATTGCACTCTATGGGGGGTCTGAGGACTCCTGATCGCTCTGTGACTGATCGTCACAGTGGCGTGACTGTCCGTTATGGCATGGTCCATCGACTTCCGCCGCTGATGAACACCTGCGAGGGCAATTCCATCGGTTTGGCCGACGTGGCTGGACGGATGGTGTAGTTGTAGTGCCGAGGACAAGCCGTTCGTCCTATAACCGACTCGGCTCGCGTCCGCCATTTCGGGCAACGCGGGTCAAGGTGCAGAATTTAGAGGAAAGAACCGAGAAGGTTCGGTTCTCCCGAGGAGGCCGCTCATGACCGCTCGCACCCCTGATGCCGAGCCGCTGCTGACCCCCGCCGAGGTTGCCACGATGTTCCGTGTGGACCCGAAGACGGTTACCCGTTGGGCGAAGGCCGGCAAGCTCACGTCCATCCGCACGCTGGGTGGACACCGCCGGTACCGCGAGGCTGAGGTCCGCGCACTGCTGGCGGGTATTCCGCAGCAGCGCAGCGAGGCCTGAGGTACCCGCAACACCCCGCTTCACCGGGCATTTCCGGGTCCCCCAACCTGGGCCGCCCACCCCTAGCTCTGCCGACTGGCGCCTGCCCCAACAGGCTCTTCGTCATCGATCGCGCTGGACTCCGCCGGGTCCAGCGCGATCTTTTTTGTGCCCGTACGGGGTGGGTGAGGGGTGGTGCAATTGCACATATAAAATCGGGTGGGTGTAGGGAGGGTGTAAGTGCAGGGGTTTCGAAAACTCGTGCAGTGACACCCGTCACACGAGTGGACTCTTGCCAAGGAACAGCCTGCCACTCCCTGAGGGGCGCTCAAGCCGCCGTCGGTCGCGGGGTGGTGGGACTTTCGTCCTCGGCGGCCGGCTCCGCCTCCAGGCTCTCCAGGGGCTCCTGGGCGTCCATGGCGAGCCGCAGGAGGCGATGGCAGACGGGGCAGTGGCGCGTGATGTGGCCGTAGCGGGACGCGGCCGCCAGATGGGCGCGCAGCAGCGCGCGTGTCTCGTGTCTCGACTCACGTGCTGCGGACGCCGCGGCCATGCGCGACCACCTCCGGTGTGGGGCCCCCGATTCCCTGATGTCTGGGGTACCCGTGCGCACGTGACGCCGTCAATACGCCGGACGCACGACTGAGGCCCGAGTCTGACGACTCGGGCCTCGAATACGGCGGTCCTGACGGGATTTGAACCCGCGGCCTCCACCTTGACAGGGTGGCGAGCACTCCAAACTGCTCCACAGGACCTTGCTCGCAGCTCCGTACTGCTTGGGCTGCGAGAGAGACTGTACAGCAGGTCAGAGGGTCAGGTCGAACTCACGCCGGGCGAGCGCCCCGTCACGGCGCCGCCGCGTCGATCGCCTTCACGATCCGCTTGTCGGAGACCGGGTGGGCCGTGCCCAGCGCGTGCGCGAAGTAGCTGACCCGGAGCTCCTCGATCATCCAGCGGATGTCGGTGACCTCCTGCGGCACCGGCCGCCCCCGCGGGAGCTGTTCGAGCAGCCAGGCGTACTCGTCCTGCATCTCGTGGACCTTCTCCATGCGGGTGGTGTCCCGCTGCACGCCGGTCGGCATCTGCTGGAGCCGGCGGTCCACCGCCACCAGATAGCGCATCAGGTCCGGCAGCCGCCGCAAACCCGTCTTCGTGACGAATCCCGCCGGCACCAGCCAGGCCAGCTGCTCGCGCACGTCGGCCAGGTTCCGCATCAGGGCCAGGCTGTTCGTCGCCTTCAGGCGCCGCTCGCAGGCCTGCCAGGCCGCCAGGATCTGCTGGACCTGGTCCACCGTCCGGACCGTGGTGTCGACGAGGTCCGCGCGGACCTTGTCGTACAGCTTCCGGAAGGACTCCTCGTCCCAGACAGGGCCGCCGTGGTCCGCGATCAGCCGGTCCGCCGCGGCGGTCGCGCAGTCGTCGAAGAGCGCCTGGATCGAGCCGTGCGGGTTCCGGGACAGGGCCAGCTTCTGCTGGTTGGTCAGCCTCTCCGAGGCGAACTTCGCCGGATTCACCGGAATGTTCAGCAGGATCAGTCGGCGCGTCCCCCGCCACATCGCCGGCGCCTGCTCCGCCTCCGTGTCGAAGAGGCGCACGGCGACGGTGTCGCCCTCGTCCACGAGCGCCGGGTACGCCTTGACCGGCTGGCCGGCCCGCCGGGTCTCGAAGACCTTGGAGAGCGTGCCGATCGTCCAGTCCGTGAGCCCCGTGCGCTCCAGGGACTGCCCGGAGCCGTCCGGGCCGCTCGTGGCGGCCGCGGCGGCCTTGGAGAGCGCCTGGCGGGCCTTCGGGCGCAGCTGGAGCTTGAGGGACTCCAGGTCCTTGCTCTCGGCCAGCTTGCGCCGCCGCTCGTCGACGATCCGGAAGGTGATCTTCAGGTGGTCGGGGATCCGCGACAGGTCGAAGTCCTCCGCCGTGACGGGGACGCCGACCATCCGCTGCAGCTCCCTGGCGAGGGTGACCGGCAGCGGCTCCTGGAGCGGGACGGCGGTGTCCAGGAAGCGGGTCGCGAAGTTCGGCGCCGGGACGTAGTTGCGCCGGATCGGCTTGGGGAGGGACCGGATCAGCTCCGTGACGACCTCGGCCCGCAGGCCCGGGATCTGCCAGTCGAAGCCCTCGTCCGTCACCTGGTTGAGGACGTGGAGCGGGATGTGCACGGTGACACCGTCCGCGTCCGCGCCCGGCTCGAACTGGTAGGTCACCCGGAACTTCAGGGGACCCTGCCGCCAGGAGTCCGGGTAGTCGTCCTTGGTGACCCCGGCGGCCTTCTCGTTGATGAGCATCTCGCGCTCGAAGTCGAGGAACTCCGGCTCCTCGTGGCGCTTGTGCTTCCACCAGGAGTCGAAGTGCGCCCCGGACAACACGTGTTCGGGCACCCGCTGGTCGTAGAAGTCGAACAGCGTCTCGTCGTCGACGAGGATGTCCCGGCGCCGGGCGCGGTGCTCCAGCTCCTCCACCTCGGTGAGGAGGCGGCGGTTGTCGGCGAAGAACTTGTGGTGGGTGCGCCAGTCGCCCTCGACGAGCGCGTTGCGGATGAACAGGTCGCGGGAGGCCTCGGGGTCGATCCGCCCGTAGTTCACCTTGCGGTCCGTCACGATCGGCACGCCGTAGAGCGTGACCTTCTCGATCGCCATGACCGCCGCCTGGTCCTTCTCCCAGTGCGGCTCGCTGTACGTCCTCTTGACCAGGTGCTGGGCGAGCGGCTCGATCCACTCGGGCTCGATCCTCGCGTTGACCCGGGCCCACAGGCGTGAGGTCTCCACCAGCTCGGCGGACATGACGAAGCGCGGGGGCTTCTTGAAGAGCGCGGAGCCGGGGAAGATCGCGAACTTGGCGCTGCGGGCGCCCAGGTACTCGTTCTTCGCGCCCTCCTTCACGTCCTTCAGCCCGATGTGGGACAGGAGGCCGGCCAGCAGTGAGGTGTGGACGGCCTGCTCGGGCACGCCGGCGTCCGCCGCGGGCTCCTCGACGTGCAGGCCCATCTGCTTGGCGACCGTACGCAGCTGGGCGTAGATGTCCTGCCACTCGCGGATGCGCAGGAAGTTGAGGTACTCCTGCTTGCACATCCGGCGGAAGGACGACGAGCCGCGCTCCTTCTGCTGCTCGCGGATGTACCGCCAGAGGTTGAGGTAGGAGAGGAAGTCGCTGGTCTCGTCCTTGAAACGGGCGTGCTGCTGGTCGGCCTGCGCCTGCTTCTCGGCGGGGCGCTCGCGCGGGTCCTGGATGGAGAGCGCGGCCGCGATCACCATGACCTCCCGCACGCAGCCGTTCTTGTCGGCCTCCAGGACCATCCGCGCCAGGCGGGGGTCGACGGGGAGCTGGGAGAGCTTGCGGCCCTGCTGGGTCAGGCGCTTCTTCGGGTCCTTCTCCGCGGGGTTCAGCGCGCCCAGCTCCTGGAGCAGCTGCACGCCGTCGCGGATGTTGCGGTGGTCCGGGGGATCGATGAAGGGGAACTTCTCGATCTCGCCGAGGCCGGCGGCGGTCATCTGGAGGATGACGGAGGCCAGGTTCGTCCGGAGGATCTCGGCGTCCGTGAACTCCGGGCGGGAGAGGTAGTCGTCCTCGGAGTAGAGCCGGATGCAGATGCCGTCGGACGTACGGCCGCAGCGGCCCTTGCGCTGGTTGGCGCTGGCCTGGCTGACCGGCTCGATGGGCAGCCGCTGGACCTTGGTGCGGTGGCTGTAGCGGGAGATGCGGGCGGTGCCCGGGTCGATCACGTACTTGATGCCGGGGACCGTCAGGGACGTCTCGGCCACGTTGGTGGCGAGGACGATCCGGCGGCCGGAGTGGGCCTGGAAGACCCGGTGCTGCTCGGCGTGGCTCAGACGGGCGTAGAGGGGGAGGACCTCGGTGTTGCGCAGCTGCTTCTTCAGCAGCGCGTCCGCCGTGTCCCGGATCTCGCGTTCGCCGGAGAGGAAGACGAGGACGTCGCCCGGTCCCTCCGCCTGCAGCTCGTCGACGGCGTCGCAGATGGCGGTGATCTGGTCCCGGTCCGACTCCTCGGAGTCCTCTTCGAGCAGGGGCCGGTAGCGGACCTCGACGGGATACGTCCGCCCGCTGACCTCCACGATCGGCGCGTCGCCGAAGTGACGGGAGAAGCGCTCGGGGTCGATGGTGGCGGAGGTGATGACGACCTTGAGGTCGGGGCGCTTGGGCAGCAGCTGGGCCAGATAGCCGAGCAGGAAGTCGATGTTGAGGGACCGCTCGTGGGCCTCGTCGATGATGATCGTGTCGTAGGCGCGCAGCTCGCGGTCCGTCTGGATCTCGGCGAGCAGGATGCCGTCGGTCATCAGCTTCACGAAGGTCGCGTCCGGGTTCACCTGATCGGTGAAACGGACCTTCCAGCCGACCGCCTCGCCCAGCGGGGTCCGCAGCTCCTCGGCGACCCGCTCGGCGACCGTGCGGGCGGCGATCCGGCGCGGCTGCGTGTGGCCGATCATCCCGCGGACGCCGCGTCCGAGTTCCAGACAGATCTTCGGGATCTGCGTGGTTTTCCCGGAGCCCGTCTCACCGGCGACGATCACGACCTGGTGGTCGCGTATCGCCTCGAGGATCACGTCCTTCTTCTGCGAGACGGGCAGCTGCTCGGGGTAGGTGACCGCGGGCACGCGGGCGGCCCGCCCGTCGACGCGCTCCTTGGCCTTGCCGGCCTCGGCGGCGATCTCGTCCAGGACGGCCTGACGGGCCTCGGGCTTGCGGATGCGGCGGGCGCCCTCGAGGCGGCGGCCGAGCCGGTGGGCGTCCCGCAGCGAGACCTCGGCCAGCAGGGACTGGAGGGCGGCGAAGGAAGTAGACATACGGACTCCAGGATCGCACCTGTGGCCGAGAACCGGCGAACCGATTTACCGGGCCGGGACGGGCGGGGAGAGCGGCGCGCGCCGGTGCGTAATATTTCGGGCACGTCGCCCCCCACCCGTATGCGGGCACGTCGCCCCCCACCCGTGTCCGAGAGGTTCCCCGATGCTCCGCACCGCCCGCGCGTCGGCGGCGTTCGCCGCGCTGCTGGGCGTGGTGCTGGGGCTGCTGGCGTCCGGGGGCGGCGCGCGTACGGAACCGGGAGAGGCGGTCGGGGCGGCCGCCGTCGTGGCCGTGGGCGCCGGGACCACGGCGCCGGGCTGCGATCAGGGGCCCTCGGCCGACGGCAGCGCCCGTCCCGTCACCCCGCCGCGCCCGACCGGCTTCGGTGACCTGCTGCCCGCCCTGACACGGGCGCGGCCGGCCGACGGCGGCTGGTGCGCGGAACAGGACGCACGGGACCTGCCGTCGGGCCCGGCGCCCCCGGAGCTCGTACCGCCGTCCCCCGTGGAGCTGTCGATCCTGCGGGTCTAGACGGGCCGGTCACCTCCGCCGCCCGTCTCTCTTCTGTCCAGGAGCGTTTCCGCATGCCCAAGTCCACACCGAAGTCCCCGTCCCGGGCCGCCTCCACGCCGTCCGGGCCGTCCCCCCGGGCGGCCGCCTCCCCGGCCCGGCCGATCATGATCGTCTCCGGCGTCGCGCTCGCCGCCGCGCTGCTCGGACTCGTCTCGTACACCGCGACCAAGCCCTCCTCGCCGGGATCGGGCGGCTCCTCGTCGGTCGCCGAGGTCTCCGCCGACCCCACCGCGGGCGTCTACCCCGAGCTGGAGGCGTACGCCCGCCGCGACCCGGCCGACCGGCTGGCCCTCGGGCGGGCCGACGCGCCCGTGGTGCTGATCGAGTACGCCGACTTCAAGTGCGGGTACTGCGGGAAGTTCGCCCGGGACACCGAGCCCGAGCTGATGCGGAAGTACGTCGCGGACGGCACCCTGCGCATCGAGTGGCGCAACTTCCCGATCTTCGGCGAGGAGTCGGAGGCGGCGGCCCGCGCCTCGTGGGCGGCGGGCCGGCAGGGCAGGTTCTGGGAGTTCCACCGGGCGGCCTACGCCGAGGGCGCCAAGGAGAAGGGCTTCGGTCCGGACCGGCTGGCCGCCCTGGCGAAGGAGGCCGGCGTCCCGGACCAGGCCCGCTTCGCCCGGGACACGGACAGCGCGGCGGCCCGGGCGGCGGTGGCCGCGGACCAGCGGCAGGGGTACTCCCTGGGCGCGACCTCGACGCCGTCGTTCCTGATCAACGGGCGGCCGATCGCGGGAGCCCAGCCGGTGGAGACCTTCACCGACGCCATCGAGGCGGCCGCCCGGTCGGCGAAGAACGTGACGGCACAGCGGACGGCGAAGCCGACGCCTCCGGCGCCCTCGGGCGAGCCGCACCCCGGCGCGACCCGGTGACCGGCGACATCGGCTATCTGGCGGCCTTCCTCGGCGGGCTGCTGGCCCTTCTCAGCCCGTGCAGCGCGCTGCTCCTCCCGGCCTTCTTCGCGTACTCGATCGACTCGCCGACGCGGCTGCTCGCCCGTACGGGCGTCTTCTACGCCGGTCTGGCCACCACCCTCGTCCCGCTGGGCGCGGCGGGGTCCTTCGCCGGGCGGCTGTTCTACGGCCACCGGGACCTGCTCGTGGCGCTCGGCGGCTGGCTGATCATCGCCCTCGGCGTGGTCCAGCTCCTCGGCATGGGGTTCGCCTCCCGCCGCATCGCCGAGATCGGAGGCAGGATCAGGCCGCTGACGGCGGTCTCCGTCTACGCCATGGGCCTGGTCTACGGGCTCGCCGGGTTCTGCGCCGGCCCGATCCTCGGGAGCGTCCTGACGGTGGCGGCGCTGAGCGGCAGCCCGGCCTACGGCGGCCTGCTGCTCGCGGTGTACGCGCTGGGCATGGCGGTGCCGCTGTTCGTGCTCGCGCTGGGCTGGGAGCGGTACGACCTGGGCCGCAGGCGCTGGCTGCGCGGCCGCCCGGTCCGCGTCGGCCGGTTCCGGACACACTCGACGTCCCTGGCGTCGGGCCTGTTCTTCGTGCTGCTCGGGGTGCTCTTCCTCGTCTTCGACGGGACGACGGCCCTTCCGGGTCTGCTGTCGGTGGACGACTCGTTCGCGGTGGAGGAGCGGGTGGCGTCGCTGGGCCGGTCGGTTCCGGACTGGGCGCTGCTGGCGGCGGTGGTCGCGGCGGTGGCGGCGGTGCTCGCGGTCCGAAGCCGGCGCGGGTCGCGCGGCGGCGAGCAGGAGAAGGCGTGAGGGACGCGGAGACGTGAGGGCGCCTGAGGGGCCGGCCTTGCCCCCCCAGGCGCCCGCGCCCCGCTCCGTACGCGTCCCTCGCCCGCACACGCGGAAGGCCCCGTTCTTTCGAACGGGGCCTTCTCTCTGTGGCTGGGGCCGGGGTCGAACCGGCGACCTATCGCTTTTCAGGCGATCGCTCGTACCAACTGAGCTACCCAGCCACGAGGTCGTTTCCGACCTCAGCGATCCTGACGGGACTTGAACCCGCGACCTCCACCTTGACAGGGTGGCGAGCTAACCAACTGCTCCACAGGACCTTGCAATGTGCGAGACAAGTCTCGCACACGTTGTTGCGTGCCCCCAACGGGATTCGAACCCGTGCTACCGCCTTGAAAGGGCGGCGTCCTGGGCCACTAGACGATGAGGGCTAAGGGCCCACCTGGGCGCTTCGCAGCGCGTCGGGGACGTGAGAAGCATATGGGATGGCGGCGGCTATCGCCAAAACGGTTTCCCGGCGCCGTCGGCGCGCCCCCTCGGGTCAGCCCCAGCCGAGGGCGTGGAGCCGCTCGTCGTCGATCCCGAAGTGGTGGGCGATCTCGTGGACCACCGTCACGGCGACCTCGTGGACCACGTCCTGGGCGGTCTCGCAGTAGCGCAGGGTGGGGCCCATGTAGATGGAGATGCGGTCCGGGAGGACGCCGGCGTACCACTCGCCGCGCTCGGTGAGGGGCGTCCCTTCGTAGAGGCCGAGGAGTTCCGGGTCCGACGGGTCGGGTTCGTCCTCCACGAACACGGCCACGTTGTCCATGACCCGCGTCAGCTCCGGCGGGATCGTGTCCAGGGCCTGGGCCACCAGCTCTTCGAACGTGTCGCGTGTCATCTCCAGCACACCGCCATTGTCGGTGACGGGCGCCCTTTTGCGGGCTGCCGGGCGGAACCGCTTCCGAAGCCGCCCGCGGAACTGCTTCCCGGGCGAAAACGAGTGGCATTGGAGTGGCGCTCGCCGCCGGGCGGTGACCGGGGGCGGCGCCCGCGTGTTCTGCGGAGCATGAACAACACCTTCAAGCGCTCCCTCGCGGGCGCCACCATCGCCGTCGTCGCCGTCCTCGGCATGGCGGGCACCGCCCACGCCGACACCGACACCGTCCACGGTGTCGGGGACCTGATCGACATCAGCGAGGTCCTGACCCTGGACGACGTCCTGCGCACCGTCCCGCTCCTCAACGGCGAGAGCACCGCCGACAGCGCCGACACCACCACCACGAGCACCCAGTCCACCGCCACCGGCACCGGCACCACCACCACCGGTGCGGCCGCGGGCCTCGGGCGCGTCGGCTCCCTCCTCGGCCTCACGGGCTGAGCCGTCCCCACTCGGCCGGGCGGCCCCCGGTTCCGGAGGCGACTCCGGGGCCGGGGGTTTGTCGTGTGGGGGCGTGTCCCTCGCGGCGCAAGAGGAGTTGGGCAGCGAAACACTTTCCCGTCCCGCCGTAACCGCCCGCCCTGTCCCGTATGTTCCTTGCGTCCTGGAGGTGCCGTCCGTGCGCCATGTGCCCACCCGTGTGAGATGGGCCGCCACCGCGTTGGCGGTCGCCGCCTGCGCCGGTCTGAGCGGCTGTATGAGTGTGAGTGACGACGGCGCGAAACCGGCGCCCGGCAAGTCCGCGGGAAAGCAGGGCGTGGCGGCCGAGTCGGATGCCGCCGCCGACGGGTCGGGCGGCTACGCCGGGGAGGGGTACGCCGATACGGGCGGGAGCGGGGCGGACGCGGACGGGGCGGGCGAGGAGTCCCCCGTGCCGAGCGGATCGCCCTCGGCGTCGGGCAAGCCCCCGGCGGGCGGGGTCGCGGGGCCGGGAGGGAAGCCGAAGCCGTCCCAGGAGCCGGGCGGGACGGGCGGCGCCGGCGAGGCCGGAGGTGCCGGCGGGCCGAGCGCGCCGGGCGAGGAGAGCACGCCTCCGGTCGATCCGCCGCCCTCGGAGACGCAGGAGCCGCCGCCGACCTCCGAGCCCACCGTGGAGCCGACTCCGGAGCCGACGGACCCGCCGACCTCCACGCCCGGCGCGGACACGCACATGGGTGCCATGAGGGCCGCCGACAGGCCCGGCGGCCCGGTGGAGCCGGAGGCATCACCGCAGGTCGGACCGGTGTGACGGAACCCGGTTTGCGTGAGGGCGGGGAGGGTGCGTATGGTTATAGATCGTTTGATCCCATTGCCCGGCGCCGAAACAGAAGAGCGCCGCGTGGCGCGTACTCTCCCTAGCCGTGGCTGACCGCATTGAGGCGGTCGATTTGCGAATTCACGGAGTTGACGGGCGCGTGCCGAGACTCCGGAAGGTTTCGCATTTCGCATGTCCATTTTCAGTTCTGACCACGCCGTCATGCCCGAGAACGACGAGATCGTCGAGGTCCTCGAGGTCGTCGAGACCACCGAGACCGCCGTGACCGAGGCTGCCGAGTTCGAGTCCTCCGAGGCCGAGTCCTCCGAGCCCACCATCACGTTCGCCGACCTCGGCCTCCCCGAGGGCGTCGTGCGCAAGCTCGCGCAGAACGGCGTGACCACCCCCTTCCCGATCCAGGCTGCGACCATCCCGGACGCCCTGGCCGGCAAGGACATCCTCGGCCGCGGCCGCACCGGCTCCGGCAAGACCCTGTCCTTCGGTCTGCCGACCCTGGCGCAGCTGGCCGGCGGCCACACCGAGAAGAAGAAGCCCCGCGCGGTCATCCTCACCCCGACCCGTGAGCTCGCGATGCAGGTCGCGGACGCCCTCCAGCCCTACGGCGACGTGCTCGGCCTGAAGATCAAGGTCGTCTGCGGCGGTACGTCCATGGGCAACCAGATCTACGCCCTGGAGCGCGGCGTCGACGTCCTCGTCGCCACCCCGGGCCGGCTGCGCGACATCATCAACCGTGGCGCCTGCTCCCTGGAGAACGTCCAGGTCGCGGTCCTCGACGAGGCCGACCAGATGTCCGACCTGGGCTTCCTGCCCGAGGTCACCGAGCTGTTCGACCAGATTCCGGTCGGCGGTCAGCGCATGCTCTTCTCCGCCACCATGGAGAACGAGATCGGCACGCTGGTCAAGCGCTACCTGCACGACCCGGTCACGCACGAGGTCGACAGCGCCCAGGGCAACGTCACCACGATGACCCACCACGTCCTCGTCGTGAAGCCGAAGGACAAGGCGCCGGTCACGGCCGCCATCGCCGCCCGCAAGGGCCGCACGATCATCTTCGTCCGCACCCAGCTGGGCGCGGACCGCATCGCCGAGCAGCTGTGCGAGTCGGGCGTCAAGGCCGACGCGCTGCACGGTGGCATGACCCAGGGCGCGCGTACCCGAGTCCTCGAGGACTTCAAGAAGGGTTACGTCAACGCGCTCGTCGCCACGGACGTCGCCGCCCGCGGCATCCACGTCGACGGCATCGACCTGGTCCTGAACGTGGACCCGGCCGGCGACCACAAGGACTACCTGCACCGCTCGGGCCGTACCGCCCGTGCCGGCAAGTCCGGCGTCGTCGTGTCGCTGTCCCTGCCGCACCAGCGTCGTCAGATCTTCCGCCTGATGGAGGACGCGGGCGTCGACGCCTCGCGCCACATCATCCAGAGCGCCGGCGCCTTCGACCCGGAGGTCGCCGAGATCACCGGCGCCCGCTCGCTGACCGAGGTCCAGGCCGACTCGGCGAACAACGCCGCCAAGCAGGCCGAGCGCGAGGTCGTCGAGCTGACCAAGCAGCTGGAGCGGCTGACCCGCCGGGCCGTCGAGCTCCGCGAGGAGGCCGACCGCCTGGTCGCCCGTTCCGCGCGCGAGCGGGGCGAGGACCCGGAGGCCGCGGTCGCCGAGGTGACGGAGGCCGCCGAGGCCGAGGTCGCCGCGGTGGCGGCCGCTCAGGTCGCCGAGGAGCGCCGCGAAGAGCGTCGCGAGGAGCGCCCGGCGTTCCGCGACGAGCGGGGCAACTACGAGCGCCGTGACCGCGGTGGCGACCGCGGCGGGTTCCGCCGTGACGACCGCCGTGACGACCGCCGTGACGACCGCGGCGGTGACCGTGGTGGCTTCCGTCGCGACAACGACCGTCCGTCCGGTGGTTTCCGCCGGGACAACGACCGTCCGTCCGGTGGTTTCCGCCGGGACAACGACCGCCCCTCCGGTGGCTTCCGTCGTGACGACCGTCCCTCGGGTGGTTTCCGTCGTGACGACCGTCCCTCGGGCGGCTTCAACCGCGACGACCGCGGCGGCCGTTCCTTCGACCGCCGTGACGACCGCGGTGGCGACCGTGGCGGGTTCCGTCGTGACGACCGTCCGTCCGGTGGTTTCCGTCGTGACGACCGTCCCTCGGGCGGCTTCAACCGCGACGACCGCGGC